>NZ_MSSM01000001.1 GCF_004123795.1 Lacticaseibacillus chiayiensis
AACTGGTCATTTGAAGCGTTGCCGACAAACGACAAACGAAAAGTTGAGGTGCCGGTTTTTCAGCGATTATTTGCGGCCGACTTTAAAGAACTTCCTGTGTCAGCAATCAAATCAAGCGGTTATGTGGTTGATACGCTAGAAGCAGCCTTTTGGGTGGCGAGTAATGCTCCTGACTTTAATACTGGTATTATGACTGCTGCTAGTTTAGGCGAAGACACCGATACAATTGCGACCATTGCCGCGTCATTGATGGCTGCCAGCGGGCGTGATGTCATATCGGCAGATTGGTGGCAAACGATTGTTAATCGTGCGTTGGCTGAAAGTTACTTGATGCCTTTCGCTGAAAAGTTTGGGGATGCAACCGAAGTAGATGAAAGCGATGGTGTGAAGAAGTAATGGACCGACATGAAGCATCTTGGATTGAAGAAAGTCATCAGGCAATGCATGGATGGGATTTTAGCCACTTAAAGGGTCGTTGCGAGACAGAAGCTCTGCCATGGGATTACCGTGGTTTAGTTCAACAATATCTAAAACCGAATGACGAATGGTTGGATATGGACACAGGTGGCGGGGAATTGATGAGCTCATTTAAGCATCCCGCTGAAAAGACTTCGGTCACAGAAGGTTGGCAACCGAATATTGATTTGTTGAAACGTACCCGGGTAGCACAAGGGATAACGCTCTATGCAGATCCGGAAGGCAAAATGGCGGAAGTGCCGAGTGACCATTTTGAAGTGGTGACGAATAGTCACGGCGGGTTGCCAATTGCTGCAATTTTGCGTGTCTTGCGTCCTGATGGTGTTTTCATTTCCCAACAGGTTGGGGCAACCAATAATTATTCATTATCGAGGTTCTTAAATGGAAAATATGCTCCTGCCTTTCCTGATAACAATCTGTTACAGGTTATAACGCAACTACAGAGCAGCGGTTTCCGGATTCTCAAGGCAGATGCATCTTTTGTTAAAATGCGTTTTACGGATGTTGGTGCCATAGTGTACTATGCGACTGTCATTCCGTGGGAGTTCCCTAACTTTGACGTTAACCGAGCTATGCCGAAACTTCACCAATTACAGGACATCATTGCAAGTGTCGGTGCCATTACAACTTTTGAAGATCGCT
Source organism: Lacticaseibacillus chiayiensis (assembly GCF_004123795.1). Classification (GTDB taxonomy): domain Bacteria; phylum Bacillota; class Bacilli; order Lactobacillales; family Lactobacillaceae; genus Lacticaseibacillus; species Lacticaseibacillus chiayiensis. The sequence continues at coordinate 1,120 of NZ_MSSM01000001.1, forward strand.
TTATCATTGTGGCAAAGAAAAATGAAGACTGAAGTAGGGAGGGAGATTCGGGAGTAGCATTGGTCGCAGTAAGCAATTAATAAGTGAAAAAGGTTGTAAAATCCAAATTAACTTCCGGATTTTACAACCTTTTTGTATTTTTTTAGATGTTGCAAAGCTGATCAAAGGACCAAGTGCTTGATTATTCATATTGAAAAAACGGAGCAAGCCTCTAGCGCTTAGGTGGGTGAGTCTCCAACAAAAGCTCGACTAGTTTTAAAATAGTTGCCCCTGCGACCGGCTGATTCATCAACTCGATGAGAAACGCTTTATTCTTTTTGTTGACGATTGCTTTTAGCGTATCTTCTTCTTTTAAAATTTCAGCAAGTTTCGCAAGCGCTGGATCAATTTTTGCTGGCACTGCTTTGGTCTTTGCAGAGGCCTTTTTGCGTGATTTCTTCGACTGCGGGAACATCTTTTTCAACGTCGCGTTAATTTTATCCCTGTTGAATTCATCCCCACGCATGCCATCATCCCTGCGGCTGTCTTCTTCAAAATTGGCGCCACGGCCGGTTAAGCAATATGGCACAAAAGGCACAGCGGTGGTGTCGGCCTCGATGATTTTTTCCAAGTGAATTTGATGCTGCCAATCGTCGCCGAAGTCATATTGGTAGATCAAATTGCCGAATTCCAGCTCATCTAGCGCTTTGACGTCACTTTCCAGCTCTTCATCACCCATGAAGTCTTCATCAAAGCTAGGAACAAAGAAAAGGTCGCGTGCCTGCGTATTCCAGAACTGATGCAAATGAGCATTTTCCCAACCAAACAGTACCTGAATAACAAGATGCAGCTTGTCGAGGCGCATGTCATCCGGAATGAGCACGCGGCGCCAAACTGGGGGATGCGTATCTTTAAGGGTGATTTTGAGCTGTAAGTATTGACCGGTTGCCATCAGTTTAATCCTCCGTTTTCCTGGAAATCATAGTTGTGTGAGTTCTTGCGTGATTGCCTGCACTTCAGCAAGATTATCCGCAACGGCGCCACTGGCTAGCGGATGACCACCGCCACCGTGACGCACGGCTAGCGTGTTGATCTCCTTGGTTTTACCACGAAGCTCGACGCGGTACTTGCCGTCTTGCCGTTCCGTGAACACGACCCAGCGATCAATGCTGGCGAGTTTGCCGATGTTACCGACTACGCGCTGTTCTTCGCCATATGCTAAATCGAATTGTTTCAGCACGGCTTGTGTAATGATCAAGGAACCGGCGCCGCTTGCAGTAATAATAACATGTTCAAGCGCCCACCCGATGAGACGGCCGACTTTTTCCGGAAATTGATCTTCGCGGCGGCCAATCGCCGGGGCATCAATGCCCGTTGTCAATAGATCTGCGGCTGCCTGGTGTGTACGGGCAGTGGTCAAGTCATATAGAAAACGGCCGGTGTCCCCAATGATGCCGGCATACAAGGCTGCCGCTGCCGGCTTGTTGAGGGTCAACTTTTGGCTGCGCCGGGTCAGCTCCCAGACCATTTCCGAAGCGCTTGAAGCGTTGGTGTCGACCCAGTTGATCGAGCCGAGTTGATCCTCGTTGAGATGGTGATCGATTTTAATGAGCATCTCGCCTTGGTCAAAATGCGATCCGGCCACACGTGAACGGTTGGCAGTGTCAATAACGACCACCAACGCGCCTTTATAAGCAGTCAGCGGAACATCTTGCTGCGGGCCGATCCACGCCAGATTCGGTGCGGGTGGGCCAGCCGTATAAATCACTTTTTGCGGATAAGCGGCCCGAAGCAGCAATGCCAGCCCGGTTTGCGAACCGATAGCGTCTGGGTCGGGGTTGATGTGGCGGTGGATAATGATCGTATCAAAATGGGCAAAAGCGGCTAAAATATCTTCAATATCGGCTGACATAACAGGTTCCTTTCAATGCTGCGGTTATGTAAGATTGTGCTTCTCGCTTGCTAAAATAGCAGGCCTGTACACATACTTAATCGTACTGGTATCAGCGGAAAACACAACTGTTATAATTAACAAAACCAAACTTATTGGGGGAATTTCGGTGAAACGTATTTTAAAATGGCTGGCGATGATCGTTGGCGCCGTCCTGCTGGTTGCAGGTGGGTACCTAATTTATCTTTTTACGACTTATTACCGCTTACCAGATGATCAGGCGCTGAAAGTCAAAAACCAGCAAAATGCCCAGTTTAAGCCAGGTCAGACATACACGGCGATGACCTATAACATCGGCTACGGTTCCTACCCGCCCAGTTATAGTTTCTTCATGGACGGCGGCAAGTATTCGCGCGCTTATAGCAAACAGGCGGTGCGTAAAAGCATCCATGGTATCATTAAAACTACCCAAGCGCAGAATCCTGACATCGCCTTTTATCAGGAAATCGATCCGGACGGCGATCGTTCCCGGCACGTGAATGAAGTGAACATGGTCACGCAGGCGCAAAAACAGTATGCTAATGTTTACGGCCAAAATTACGATTCCGCTTACTTGTTTTATCCGTTTAACCAGCCAATCGGGAAAGCCAAGTCAGGGATTTTAACGTTGAGCAAGGCAAAACTGGACAGTTCACGCCGCTATAGCCTGCCGGTGGATACCGACTTCAATAAGATTATCGACCTTGATCGCGCGTTTACCGCCACAAAAACCACGGTCGCTAATGGCAAGCAATTCATCATGGTCAACATCCACATGTCGGCGTTTACGCCAAATGTTAAGGTACAGCAGGCGCAATTTGCCAAATTATTTAAGTACATTGATCACGTCTACAAGCAAGGCAATTACGTCATGGTCGCCGGCGATTATAACCATCGACTGTTGAAAAACACCGCCGAAGTTTTCCACACCAAAAATCTCGAAGAAACCTGGACCCACTTATTCCCTAAGTCGAAATTACCTGCTGGTTTCCACATTCCGACGATGGGCTTGGCAGAAGCTAAAGTTCCTTCCGTCCGCGCACTTGATCAACCGTATCGACCCGGAAAAAGCTTTGTGACGTTAATTGACGGCTATATTCTGTCACCCAACATCAAAGCCGAAAGTGTTCATGTGGTGTCGACCGGTTTTCAGTACTCCGATCACAATCCGGTCGTGCTGAAGTTCCAGTTGCAATAGTATCTGCATCCTTAGTGGCCTGAAAATAGGGTCACTTTTTTATGCATTCGTTCGTTCCAGCGCCGACGTAAAGCGGTTCGTTTTCCCGTACACATTCATGTGGATACAGATGCAGCAAGCTGTTTTATTGATAAACTAGCTTTCGCCTCCCAATTGGTACACATTATATCCCTCTGTTACACAAGAAACTGCATTTCAGTGTTAACTTTTATAATGCAAATACTTGAAATGCAGTTTCATATGGCGCCATAATCAAGTTGATCGATGAAATCTTATTAGGGAGGGGAAACATCATGTCGATATCTGCTTTTGCACTTATTTTTCTGACGATCTATGTGGGTTTGGCGCAACTCGATGCACTCTCATTGAAGATCGGATTATTTTCACCGGTGTTTGGTGGTGCAGCAACTGGTCTAGTTATGGGCGATCTCAAAACCGGCTTGATTGTCGGTGCGACTCTGCAGTTGGCAACGTTGGGGGTCGCGACTTATGGCGGTGCAACGGTACCGGATTTTCTTTCCGGTTCGGTCATGGGCAGTGCATTTGCGATTATGTCCGGGCGCGGGGCTGCTTATGGCATCGGGCTGGCGATTCCGATTGGCTTGTTGCTGACGCAAATGGATATTCTGGCACGGATGACCAACACGATTTTTCAGCATCATGCTGATCGTTTGGCACTTGAAGGTGACTATAAAGGCGTCGAAAGGAACAACCTTTATGGGATCATTCCGTGGACGGTTTCACGAATGTTGCCGGTTTTTGTCGGCCTGTTCTTTGGCTCGGCGGTTGTTAAAGCCATCAATGCCTGGATTCCAGCGTGGTTGATGACCGGTCTGAAGACGGCCGGGATTATTTTGCCTGCGATGGGGATCGCGATCTTGATGCGATACTTGCCGATCAAGCGCTATTATCCTTATTTCATCCTCGGTTTTGTCTTGATGGCGTACTTCACGAAATCATTCTCTTTGTTGGGCACTGCGCTGGTGGGCTTCGTCTTCGCGGCGATTCACGTGATGGATGCCAATGAGCGTAAGAACAATGGCCCGAGCAAGCCTAACGACAACAGCAACGATAGCGGCAACAGTGACGATGAGGAGGTCGAGATCGATGTCTGATTTGAAATTAAACAAGTTAACTAAAAAAGATCTCAAGCATATTTTCATTCAAAACGTCTTGGGACTGCAGTTGGGCTGGAATTACGAAAAAATGCAAGGCTTAGGCTATGCGTATTCAGTGATGCCCGCTTTGAAACGGCTGTATAAAGACGACCCTGCTAAGATGAAGCAAGCGTTGAACATGGAGATGGGCTTCTTCAATACCACCCCGCAAATGGCCCATTTGATTGTCGGCGCGGATGTTGCCTTGCAGGATCAACTGGGGATGAACGATGAAAATGAAAAAGCCATTGCCGGATTGAAAACTGGGTTAATGGGTCCTTTTGCCGGCGTTGGCGATACCATTTTCGTTGCGATTTACAATGCGATTATTTACTCCATCACGGCCTACCTGGCATTATCGAATCAACCGATCGGCCTGTTGATTCCGGTGGTTGGCTGCCTCGCCATTTTATGGGTGCGCTGGAAGTTGTTCCAAGTCGGGCTGGCACAAGGCACCCGGTTGGCAACGACCTTCGCTGACAGCATGGCGATTTTCACGGAAGGAGCCTCGATTCTTGGGTTGACGGTTGTCGGCGCCATGATTCCAGCCGTCATTAATTACAAACTTGATTTGACCTATAAAGTCGGCAAGGTCACGATGAATGTGCAAAGCATGCTCGATAAAATTATGCCGGCACTGATTCCACTAGCGATTGCTTTATTCTCGTACTGGATTCTGGGGCGGAAGCATATGAATTCAACCCGGCTGATTTTCGTTCTGATTCTGATCGGCATGGTGCTAGGCAACCTTGGCGCGATTTTTGGGTGGATCGGCAGCTTGGTTTAATTTGATAACGATAACGCGTTCACCGGCGCAGAAACCTGCGTGTAAGGATCTCGGTAATGGCCTAAGCCCGGGCCATCACGCCCAAGGCCACTTACACTCCGGTTTCTAAGCGTGCCGGTTCACGCTTACTGAAAGGAAGTGGCCTTTAATGACAATTGTGGCAGCACGGGTTGACGAACGGATGATTCACGGCCAGGTAGCGATGGTGTGGACGAACACAGTCGGCGCCAATCGACTGATGGTCGTCAACGATGAGGTTGTACACGATGACATGGCGATTCAAGGCTTGAAGATTGCTCGGCCGGCTGGGAAAAAACTGGCGATCAGTTCAGTAGCCAAGGCGGTCGAAAATTTGCAAAACGGAAAATTTGCCGCGGATCAGGTGTTTGTGATCACCCGCAATGTTTCAGACATGGCAAAATTAATTGACGGCGGCGTGCCGATTAAGTCGTTTAACGTGGGCAATCTGTCGGAAAAACCCGGCACCAAGAAAATCAAGCCATCGGTGGCGTTATCGCCTGATGATATTGCGACTATTCGGCGTTTGCTTAAACAAGGGGTAACCATTACTGCGCAGATGGTGCCTAACGAAAGTAAAACGTCCATCGCCACCTTTATTGATAAGGCCGAATGACGCCACTTTTAACGCGGGTGCAGGTACGACTTGCGCAGTTAAGCCCGGTTAACCGTGCTTTGGCCCGCCACGTACTTGCCGATCCGGAGGCTTTCGTTGCCCAGACAACGGCGCAAATTGCCAAAGCCAGTGGGGTATCGGCGGCATCCGTGATCCGCTTTGTACGGTTATTTGATTACGATGATTTGCAATCGTTCAAGCTTGCCTTGGTGCGTGACACTAAGACAACAGACGATCCGCAGCCGCTTGATCCGCTGGTGCAAGACGATGATGATTTGCCGACCATGATGCGCAAACTTAGTCAGACAGCGGTGGCTGCAGTACGTGGTTTGCCGGAAGCGTTGGATCAAGATGCAGTTCAGTCGGCAATCACCATATTGCGGCAAGCTCGGCACATTTATCTGATCGGGATCAGTGCATCGGCGTTAGTGGCCCAGGATCTTTATTTAAAACTGATTCGCGCCGGTTATCTGGCAATTTTTGATCATGATGCGCATACAGCGTTGGAGCGAATGTATTATGCGACTTCGGCTGATGCGGTGGTGGCCTTTTCCTATAGTGGGCTGACCAAAGAAGTTGTGTTGGCAGCACAACAGGCACGGCGTAATCACACCCCGGTGATCGCCGTGACCCGCCACGAGCCCAGTCCGTTGCGGGATGCAGCGAGTTGCGTGATTGCCTTGCCGCCAACAGAACCGCTTTTGCGTATCGGTGCCGTGACATCGATGTTCACGGAAACTTATGTTGCCAATATTTTGTTTTTGGGCGTGGTGCATGGCGAGATTAAACGAACCGAACAGAATTATCGGGCGACATCCCAGTTAACCGGGAAATTGAAAATTCGAGGTGAACAATATGGCAATCGCAGACCTAATAACCGAACAAAGAAATCCGGCCAGCATGCACATCGACACGATGACGACGCCTGAGATTGCGGCGTTGATCAACCACGAAGATGCCAAGATTGCGCCGGCGATCGCTAAGGAAGAGGCCCATATTGCCGCGGCGATTGACGAAGCCAGCCAACGCTACAATCGCGGTGGTCGGCTGATTTACGCCGGAGCAGGTACATCGGGGCGGCTGGGCGTTTTGGATGCGGCCGAGCTGGTGCCGACTTATGGCATTCCGCCAGAACGCGCAGTTGGCTTGATCGCTGGCGGCATGTCAGCGATGTTTAAGTCCGTGGAGGGAGCCGAAGATTCTGCTGAACTGGCCGAACACGACCTGAAACACTTGAACCTGAATGCCAATGATACGGTGATCGGGATTGCCGCGTCCGGACGCACGCCGTATGCAGTCGGCGCCTTGACTTACGCGCAACAGATCAAAGCGCTCGCCGTATCGGTCACCTGTGTCGCAGACAGCGAACTGGCCGCCCACGCTAACATTGCGATTGCGCCAGTGGTTGGCCCAGAAGTCATTACCGGTTCAACGCGCATGAAGGCCGGTACCGCCCAGAAAATGGTTCTGAACATGTTGTCGACAGGCGTCATGATTCGCGCTGGAAAAGTATTTAGTAACTTGATGATCGATGTGCAGCCAACGAATGCCAAATTGGTCGATCGTGCGGAACGGATCATTGTTGAAACAACCGGCGTCACTAAGCCTCAAGCTGCTTCCTTGTTGAAAGCCGCGGCGCATAAAGTACCGGTTGCGATCGTCATGGCCAAAACCGGAATGGATGTGGCCGCCGCAACTCAGGTTTTGGCGGCACATGATGGGGTCGTGAGTGCCGTTTTAACCGCGTGGGAGGCTGAACATGGCCGTTAATGCTGACCTAGAAACGCCCATTACCCAGGCCATTCACAACAAAGCTGTTTTTGGGGCCTCTTTTAGTTTGGTTGCGCCGGATGAAAATGCGTTATATTTTCTGGGTTATCAAGGTACCGGTGACGATCATCTACCGTTAATGCCACAGGATCGCTATGATCTGGCATCGCTGACCAAAGTGGTGGGAACCACGACGCGTCTTCTACAATTGCTGGTGGCAGGAGAAATCCGGTTAGATCAGCCGATCGGTTCGTTTGTGTCCGGTTTGCGATACCCACAGCTAACCGTCAAACAGCTGATGTTACATCGCAGCGGGCTACCGGCAGATGTGGTCAACGCACATGACCTAGATCGTGCTGGTTTGATTAAGGCGGTGAAAACCATGGCAGCGATCGCTCCGCCAGACACCGTGACCATTTATTCGGATTTGAATTATATCCTGTTAGGCTGGGCAATTGCGCAAATCGAAGGTTCGTTAGCCACCAGCCTGAAGCAGCACATTTTCGAGCCATTGGGAATGAAGACGACAGGCTATCAACCGCACGGCATTTCCCCGGATGAATTTGTTCCGACTGAAAAGGTTCCCGATCGCGGCGGGATTTTGCGCGGGACGGTTCACGACCACAAGGCATTTTTGCTGGATGGGATTAGCGGTCACGCCGGTTTATTTGCCACGTTAGGCGATTTGACGACTTTCACGCGTCTGTTGGCAGGATTGCCGGTGCGAAATGGTGAAAGCGTGCTGCCGCCTGCTGCCTTTTCCTTGCTTGATCATTTTTGTGTTGGCGGACGCACGTTAGGTTGGCGCTGCTGGTCGGCAAAGTATCATCAATACTGGCACACAGGCTTTACCGGTACGTCGATCGCTTTTGATCGCGACACCCAGCGTGGGTTTGTTTGTCTGACGAATCGGATTTATCCAACTCGCGTCAACCGCAAGTGGGTAAGGGTGCGCATGCAACTGCTCACCCGATTTTTCGGTGTCACCACCTCATGGCCGAATGACTGACAAACAGACGTCATGTTATCTTTTGGTGGACACTAACAATGCCGCCGTTATTGGGTGTATCATCGGAAGTAACTTGGGCTTTGTGCTAGCCGTTGCCTGTTGGGTGAATCACGATGAGATTGCCTCTGCTGATTTGAAACTATGATACGATGGAAAATCAGCGCCCAACCAATAGCTGGCATTTGGCTTGTGATCGGAGATAGGGATGTATGAGCCATGACCATTTAGTTGAACGACTTAACCAGCTGCACCATCAGTTTGCCGAACCGCACGCATTGCTGCTGGCTGATAGAAGCCATCTACTTTTTGGCGCCCACACTGATAAATTGTTCCCGGCTGCCAGTTTAATCAAGCTTGGCATTGCTGCTTATATTAAAAAGCGTGCCGAAGCGGATCCTTTTCAATGGAATCGCATGGTCGAACTGCCAAAAACGGTTGGCGGAGCCGGCGTCTTGCGTTTTATGACGGAACCGTCTTGGTGTGTGCGCGACTTGGTGACGCTCATGCTGATGGTTTCGGATAATCTTGCCGCTAATGCATTGTTGAAATTATATGGCTTGCCGACCATTTCGCGATGGTTGGCGGAGCATTTTCCCGGCACCCAATTGAACCGGGCGTTGATGCAGTCGCACGTGGATAACGATAATCGGATCACGGCCGAGGCGACTTGGCGTCTGCTGCATGATTTGTTAACCCCGACCCAGCAGTCAGCCGATGGGGATTGGTGTGCGCAGGCGTTACGTCATCAGCAAAACCGCACGAAACTTCTGCTGGCGCCAACCATGCAAGCCTTTATCGGTTGGACGGCCGGCAAAACCGGTGAGTTGCCACACTGCGAACACGACGCCGCCTGTTTTGCAGCGGAAGGCGAGCAACTCTACGCCGTGGTCTTGACCACCTTCAATGATCGACGTGAAGACGCCATGCGCTTCAATCAGCAAGTCGGGCAGTTAATCTTGGACGACTTCCAGCAACGGCGGGATCCGCTGTTGTGAGCAGCTGCGAAGGGATGCTAATGCAGTTGCAAAACAAAATGAAAATAGCTTTGGATACACGCGAGATATGGTGGAAGGCGCTCGCGTGTTTTTTGATGGCCTAGTTGTGCGTTGCGAGTCTCCTTTTAGGTTCATAGCACCATCAAATGCTTTGTTTCATTTTTAAACGATACGTTTTACAGAATGCTTACATAATTAATACACCGGGTTGACATCAATCTTTACACAGGCTTGGTAGGCTGTGCCTAAGGAGTTGATGATGAATGAGTATTCGATTAGCGAACATATCAAAGGCTTTTGGCAACACCAAAGTACTTTCCAATATTTCCGTTGAGATCGAACCGGGTGAGTTTTTTGTTATGGTTGGTCCGTCTGGTTCCGGCAAAAGCACGCTTCTGCGAATGATTGCCGGCCTAGCCAGCGTGACAGAGGGACGTATCTATTTTAATGAACGTGATGTCACCGATTTGCCATCCAAGGATCGCAAGCTGGCGATGGTCTTTCAAAACTATGCGTTGCTCCCGTTCATGAATGTCGCGCAAAATGTTCGATTCGGCTTGGAAAACCAAGATCTGTCTGATGATGAAAAGACTGAACGTGTTGAATGGGCGTTGAATTTGGTCCACATGGCAGATTTAAGCGATCGCAAACCCAAAGAACTTTCTGGCGGGCAACAGCAGCGGGTGAGTTTAGCACGTGCCTTGGCCACCAAAGCGCCGGTTGTCTTAATGGATGAGCCGCTATCGAATCTCGATGCGCAATTGCGAACTGAAATGCGCGAAGAAATTGCTCGATTGCACCGTGAAATTGGCATGACACTGATCTATGTCACACATGACCAGGTGGAAGCCATGACGATGGGTGATCGGATTCTAGTATTAAATGACGAAAAAATCCAGCAACTCGGCACACCACTTGACTTATACAATCATCCGGCTAATGAGTTTGTCGCGAAGTTTATCGGCAGCCCAGAGATGAATTTATTGCCGATCACAGTTAATGATGAAGGTGATCGTTTCAGTATTGGGGACGCCTTTTGGACAGACAATGCCTTCGTTTTACCATTTGACTTACCGGCTGGTTCTTACCATCTTGGCATTCGTCCTGAGAAACTTGTGCCGGTTTCGATTGCGAACCCGGACACCATCACCGCGAAAGTCAAAAGTTTGCAACAGCTTGGTAATGACACTTTGATTTTTTGCGATTATGACGGGCAGTCGCTTGTTAGCCGAGTGCCTGAGCAGTTCACGGTGGCCGTCGGAGCTGAGCTGAACTTATTGTTACCAGCTAGTGCTGACGAATGGCACCTCTTCAACGTCGATGATGGCGAGCAGATTGTTGCGGCACCAGAAGAGGGGGCAGCAACTTATGGAGCTTAATAAAGAACTTAATAAAACGACGACCGATTCAAAGGGCAATGTAGTGACCAAGATTCGTGAAAATAACAAACCGGCCTTTTGGTTTTTGATGCCGTCGCTATTGATCCTGACTTTATTTACGTTTTATCCGATGATCATGACGATTTACAACAGCTTCTTTGCGACCAACATTCGTGGCGAGTCGGCAAAATTTGTGGGGCTAAACAACTATTTCGATATTTTTAAAGATCCGTTATTCCTAAAGAGCTTAGCTGGAACCTTGGTCTACGTGGTCTTGTTTGCACTGGTGACAATTGTGCTTGGTGTTGTCTTGGCACGACTGGCAACAATGAAGTTGCGGCGGATCGGTTGGTTTCAGACAGCTTTTGCTGGCACGATGGGCACGAGTGCTGCTGCGGCCTCCATTCTTTGGTTGTTTTTGTTCAACCCATCTGTTGGGATCGTCAGCTTTGCCTTGAAAGCGATGGGCGTCAGCAAGACCAACTTATTAGTTGATCCGACTGGTGCCATGATTGTCATTGTACTTGCCAGTGTCTGGATGGCATTGGGGTTCGCTTTTCTGATTTTGCTCAGTGCGTTTCAGAGTGTACCACCGGAATACTATGAAGTTGCTGATATCGCAGGTTGGTCTCAATTCAAGCAAACGCTGAAAATTACGGTTCCTATGATTTCACCAACTTTGTTTTTCCTCTTCGTTGTTGAAATTATCGATGGATTCAAAATGTTTGCGCAGATCGACTTGATTACTGGTGGCGGTCCTAACAATGCTACAAACTTTTTGGCATATAAGATTTATCAAGATGCATTTGTCTTCCATAATTTTGGAACGGCTAGCGCGGAGTCAATTGTCTTAACCGTCATTATTGCGTTGGCAACATGGATCCAATTTCACTTCACAGAACGGAAGGTGTATTACGCATGACACATGTCAAAACTGGCGCGCGCTACTTACTGTTGACTGTAGTGGCGGTGTTACTTCTGTTCCCGATTTTGTTGGGGATTTGGGCGTCACTGTTACCGACTAAGGACATCGCGGCGGGCAACTTCTTATCGACTAACATTTCGTTGAACAACTACTGGCAGGCGTTTGTGACTACGCCAATCATTCGTTACATGATCAACTCGTTTGTCACTGCTGGACTGATCACCATCGGCCAGTTAGTTCTATGTACACTTGCGGCTTATGCATTTGCGTTCATGAACTTCCGGTATAAGAAACAATTGTTCTTTGCTTTTCTTGTTACGATGATGCTGCCTTTTGAAGCAGAGATCATCCCTAATTTCCAGACAGTGAAAGCATTTGGCTGGTTAAACAATTACGCTGGTCTGACTATTCCGTTCTTCACGTCCGCATTCGGGGTCTTCATGTTGCGGCAAGCCTTTTTGCAAATTCCCACGGATCTGGTGGATTTTGGCAAGTATTTAGGTCTCAGTCGCTTGCAGTTTCTTTGGAAAATTGCAGTGCCTTATAGCCGTAGTATGATGATTACCTTTGCGCTTTATACATTCCTAACTCATTGGAATCAATACCTGTGGCCGTTGATTACGACCTTCACGGATGATTTCCGTCCGGTACAAGTTGGGTTGAAACAGTTGCAGTCCGAAGATACGTTTGCTAATTGGGGCATGGTCATGGCAACCGCAATCATCGTGTTGCTGCCAACCCTCATACTGCTACTGATTGGTCAGAAGTTCTTCAAGCGTAATTTGAATGCAGGGGGGACGAAAGGGTGAAAACCACATATAAGAAAATAATCGCGTTGATCGCAGCGATTGCGGTGATCTTAGGCCTTGTCTTTTTCCTGACCGAGCAACATAAAACCGAAGCGGCTGCGGATAACGGGCGCACAACGATCACCTTTTGGCACTCAATGAACGGGCCGAATGAAAAGGTGTTGGAGAAGTTAGTGGATCAGTTTAACAAAAGTCAGACTAAGTACACAGTCAAGCCGATTTATGCGGGCAGTTATGAACTATCCATTATGAAATATGCCAATACGGTTGGCAGTAACGTCTCTCCTGACTTGATTCAAACTGATCAAGCCAATCAATCAATGATGATTGGACTTAAATCAACGATTCCGGTGCAAAAATTCATTGATCGTGACCACTATGATCTTAGCCAGCTATATCCTGGGGTAACAGCGGCATACAAGATCAACGGTAAACTAGCATCGATGCCGTTTAATTCGTCTAGTTCGGTCATGTATTATAATAAGTCCCTCTTTGAGAAATACGGTATTCCGGATTTGCCGATGTCGCCAACCTATAGCGACATCACCAATGCGGCTGTGGCGTTGACCAAAAAAAGCAAGGGCGCTGTCAAAGGAATGACCTTGCAGATTTATGGTTGGTTACCAGAAGAATTGGTGGCGAACCAGGACGCGTTGGTGGTTAATCACGAAAATGGACGTGAGGCGATGGCGACAAAAGCCACTCTGAATTCACCAGCAATGGTCAAAAGCATGAACTGGCTGCAGGATGTGATCAAGCAGGGGGCTTTCCAAAACTTCGGTACCGGTTCAGCCGCTGGTAATAACCAAAGTGCCGCATTTTTGGCACAAAAGGTCGGAATGTTCATGCAAAGTTCCGCGATGCTTGGCCAATTAAAAAAGAATGCCAAATTTAAATACGGCATTACTTTCACACCCCATCCCGACGGCACCAAAGCCAATGGGGTCGCAATTGGCGGAGCCAGCCTTTGGATCACCAAGGACAAACCGACTGCTGTTCAAGATGGCGCTTGGCAGTTTATGAAATACCTCATGACGCCTAAAGCGCAGGCCGCTTGGCAACTAGGAACTGGTTACTTCGCTGTCAATCAAAAAGCGAACAAGGTTAAGACATTAGCTGACGCGATTAAGAAGAATCCTGCCTTGGCCGTGCCGATTGAGCAACTCAATCAAGGTAAAATCAATGCAGCTACAGCTGGTGCTTTCTTCAGCAACATTCAGCAAGAACGGCAAAACGTTGAGTTAGCTATGCAACAAATTTATGACGGAACGGATGTCAAGAAGGCACTAAACGAGGCTGAAGCAGACACCAACGCTGCGATTGCCAAGACAAACGCTGTTAGCGGTAATTTACTCGATTACAAGCGCTAACTTGTCCAATTCTGACAGCATTGCTGAACATCCAACAGACGCGTATGATCGAGATAACAAATTAAGAAGTTATCCTTTTAAGGGAGTCGCGATGATGCCGAGAGTATATTTTCTATGTACTGGCAATGCCTGTCGAAGTCAGATGGCAGAAGGCTTTGCCAAGCAACTGCTGGGACCTCAATGGCAGGTAAAAAGCGCCGGGCTTGAAGCTCACGGCCTCAATCCGCTTGCCACGCAGGTCATGGCGGAAAAAGGGATCGATATCGCCGGACAACGGTCAAAAGTGATCGATACCGAGGCGTTGCAACATGCAGATCTGATTGTGACACTGTGCGGCGATGCGCGTGATCGCTGCCCGGTGACGCCGCCAGCGGTTCGCCGGTTGCATTGGCCGCTAAAAGATCCGGCCGCAGCTACCGGTTCGCTAGCAGAAGTCATGCAGGCATTTCGCGATGTGCGCGATGAAATCGAAATCCGCGTGCGCGCGTTGGCAACTTTTGCGAATGACAGCCAGAATCAAGATTGAAGACCACAAAGGATCAATGAACGGAGGGTAAGCATGACAGTAGCAATTTATGGACATCGCGGGTACCCTGCCCGTTTTCCGGAAAACAGTCTGCAAGGGTTCGAATACGCCTGTGAGCACGGCATCGATGGGATCGAAACCGACGTCCAAATGAGTGCAGACGGCCACCTCGTCATCATGCATGATGAGCGGGTTGATCGCACCACGGACGGTACCGGCTGGATCGCCGACCTCACGCGGACACAGCTCAAGGGGATGCGGTTGGCCAATGGGGAGCACATCCCGTCGCTACGAGAGGCACTGACGGTTTTTAGCCATTATGATGTGATGGTGAACATCGAATTCAAAACAGGCAAAATCCGGTATCCGGGTATCGAGGCGCTGACGCAGGATTATGTCGAGCAGTTTGACATGCAAGATCGCGTGATTTACTCTTCGTTTAACCACGACAGCATCAATGTGATCCATACATTGGCTCCAAAGATGAAAACCGCTTGGCTGACCAGTCGAGTGCTCATGGGATCGACCTTGCCATCTTACTTAGAAGCCGTGCACATCGAGCATTACAACCCACGCCTCGACAAAGCCCAGCGTGTCTGGACGGTAGACGACCCGCTGAAAATGAAACAACTCATGCGCGAAAAGTATGTCGTCGGGCTCATCACCAACCGCTTTGAAGAAGCAATGGACATGCGCGAGCTGGTGGCGAAAGAGGAAAAGTCGCCGGTGTGAGTGTTTAGAAAAAGAGGCGTTTCGAGATTAGCTCGGAACGCCTCTTTTGCATTTTAAAATTGGAACCCTTAGATGAATTTTGTTAAATCCATCGACTAAAAAGTGCCTTTGCAGCTCGTGCATAAAGGCCTTTAGGGGAAAAACCTTCCCTTTGAATAATTGGCAACAAGCGTCTTATAAATGCACGATTACATGCTGCGCTTTTCATAGAGAATCCTTGAAAACACTTATCATGTTCGCGGCAAGCTTGATCTAGGTTATGAACCGGTCGTTTGTTCCATCCTTTATTACCAGCACCGCAATAATTCCCCCATGCACCGATCGGAAACAGTGCACGTTTTACCCTTTGGACTGTGTCCTCGACGCCTTCTGACTTTACGGAATTAGATAAGGCGTTGATCTGGTTTGCATATTTTACGGTTTCCTCAGATGAATTGGCTTGAAATGCTGCTTCTACATTGACTTCAGGGATCCCATTGTCGTCAAATTCGATAAATTTCTCAACTGTTTCAACAGCAGCGCGCTGTGCATCAGTGAGGGAATCATCTAAGCCCGCGCCTTGCGTCGAAGCTGAGACTGATTGCCCTGAGTAGAGAAATACCCCTAGTAAAGCTCCCAAGATAACAATAATTTTCTTCATTTGAACTCCTGTCCAGAAAATCAATAATTTGCGCCAAATAAAACAATGAACAAGAGGATATATACATCTCCAGCCAACATTACAAAAACAGTTAGATAAAGAATGATCTTTAACCATTTAGGTATTGCTTGCTTTTAAAGGTACTAACAGCAAAAATAATCAAAAAGACGAATACTAGGAGTGGAATTAGTGCGATAGACAACCTCTCCCTTATAATTGGCATGTGACCTCCTTTCGAAGAACAGTTGATGCTGCTGAACTGTAGCGCTTACATTGTGACCGACACACCCCTAAAAGTCAAGTGTAATCATCGAAAAACGCATAAAATATTTATTAATAATATTTTTAGAAACTTATATTATTAAACTAAAACTTGGCAGACTACATAAATACCAATTTTACATTTATTAGATTGTTAATAGAATTGTCTGAGAATGCTAAATAAATATTACTTGTTTGTCATGAGCAAGTTAACGGGAATATAAATAAGCTAGACCTGGTAACTAACTCAAATTTTTTTAAGGGCAAAACCATCGTGTCAGACGCATTCATTACCGAATACCGATCTGTTACAGAGTATCTGATGACATCGCAAAAATGGACTGCCGCTGGATATGAGCAGTGGACTGGTGATTATAATAAAGCCGATCCATGGTTAATCGCGTGTGCCTTGAACAAAAAGATGACCATTATCACAAATGAGAACAAGACTGGCCCTAATGGTCTTCCAAGCAAAGTAGAGCCCAAGATTCCATACGTCGCTAATAAATTGGGTGTTGCTACAATGAACTTTTGGGATTTTCTTGATAATGAAAAGTTCATTGCTGAATAAACATTTTCACCCAAATTTTCCCCTCTTGAATTGGCAATGCCAAATTTAAAGGGGTATTTTTGTATTTGAAGCTGCGGTTTAGCAGTGAATGACACGGAAGTCGAATCTGTCGCGCTCACTTAACTGGCACTTTCGACACTACCAATTTCAAACAAGGAGTTGAATCCATGGCCGATGAATTTGTCGCCCACCCGCTAATTACCATAACCAATGTGATTTGGAGCTTTTCCCGTAGCACGCATCAGCTGCAGATTTTGCTGATTCACCGTGCTGATGAACCGTTTGCCGGTTACTGGGCGCTGCCGGAGACGACGCTGCGGATTCGGGAAAGTGCCGATGCGGCGGCTATTCGTTTGATTCGCGATAAAATTAGCGTTCATGTCAATCGCGGGTCGACCGAACAGCTGGCCACTTTCACCGATCCGGCACGCACGCCAGGGGAACGGGCACTGGCGCTCACTTACATGACCTATCTGCCGACCATGCCGAAATTGCGGCCGGGCTATGGCGCCACCGATGCGCGTTGGTTTGCCTTCGAGGCCGTCGCCGGGGATGAACAGCTGCAAAATGGCCGCCTGACGTTTCACGTGAATCAGCAAGCCGCCGACCTAGCATTTGACCACGCGCGGATCCTCAGCGTTGCCATTCAGCGGATTCGCAACAAGCTCGATTATCAGCCGACAATTTTACAAGTCCTCGGGCCTACGTTTACGTTAAAAGAAGCGCGCGAGGTTTACGCACCGTTTCTCCATACCACCGCCTCCGCAATCGATAACTCTAACTTCAAAAAGACCCACCAGCGGCTGTTTATTGAAGTCGGCATTGCCCATGACCGCAGCCGCAGCGGGCGACCGCCGAAACTTTTCAAGTTGGCCTAGTTGAAAAATACCAAAAGACCGCGTATCGTTGTCACCAAATAAAAGTCTTCCGTACTTTTATGCAACCTTAGTTTAAGTAAAAAGTACTTTAATTAGAAAGGATTGTTCTTGATGGCACATTCACATGAAGCATTGCTGATCATTGACTACACCAATGACTTTGTCGCTGATAAAGGCGCCTTGACTTGTGGGAAAGCCGGACAGGTACTGGCACCTACGATTGTTAAATTGGCTGATGAATTTCTTCAGCAAGATGGCTGGGTTTATTTGCCAACTGACGTACACACGCCACATGATCCCTATCATCCGGAAAGCAAATTATTTCCGCCGCATAATGTTCGCGGTACTTGGGGACGGGAATTTTATGGCGCATTGGCACCTTGGTACGCTGCCCATCATGATGAGGAACGCGTCAACATGTTCGACAAAACGCGCTACTCCGCATTTGCCGGCACGCCTTTAGATCTACGATTACGGGAACGCAAAATCGACACGGTCCATTTAGTTGGCGTCTGCACCGACATTTGCGTGCTGCACACCGCAGTCGATGCTTATAACCTCAACTATCAGATGGTTGTGCACAAAAATGGCGTGGCGGCTTTAACCCAAGCAGGACAGGACTGGGCCTTGGACCATTTTGCCCATGTGCTTGGCGCTACCGTTACCGAATAAAATCGTTTATGAAACAAAAGAAGGCTTAATTTATGAATATGAACCAAGCGATGTTGACGGATCTTTATGAATTTTCAATGGCCAATGGGTATTGTGCTACCTTGCCGCATGAGGACCAGGCAGTTTTTGATCTCTTTTTCCGCACGGTGCCGGATCAAGGCAGTTTTGTCATCGCGGCTGGTCTGCAGCAAGTGGTTGAAGCGTTACGCGACTTTCACTTTACCGATGCAGATATTACGTACTTGCGGTCACTGAAGCTTTACTCCGAGACCTTCTTGGACTATTTGAAAAAAATGCACCTCGACTGCACCGTTTTGGCCTTACCTGAAGGCACACCGGTCTTTCCGCGAGAGCCATTGTTAACCGTTCAAGGGCCATTGATGCAGGTCCAGTTGCTGGAAACGCTACTGCTGAACATTGTCAATCACCAGTCACTGATTGCGACCAAGGCGCGGCGCATCACGGCGGCTGCAGAAGGCCGGCCGGTCATGGAATTCGGGGCGCGGCGGGCGCAAGGGCCTGACGCCTCGGTTTATGGGGCACGCGCGGCCGTTATTGGCGGGTGCAGCAGTACCTCCAACGTGTTGGCTGCCCAGCAATTCAACATTCCGGCAGCCGGAACCATGGCGCATAGCTGGGTGGAAGCATTTCCAGATGAATTAAGCGCATTTCGGGCATGGGCGAAGGTTTATCCCGACAACAGCGCCTTGCTGGTCGATACGTATGATGTTCTTAAATCCGGTGTACCCAACGCCATTACGGTCTTCAAGGAGCTCAAAGCAGCTGGCCATCATCCAGTGGGCATCCGCATTGACTCCGGCGATATTACCCAGCTGGCCAAGCGAGCGCGCCAGATGCTAGACGCTGCCGGTTTCCCGGATGCCAAAATCACGGCCTCTAATGCCTTGGACGAAACCGTGGTTCAGTCCTTACTTAAGGAAGGCGCCCCGATCGACAACTTTGGCATTGGCGAAAACTTAATCACAAGCGCCTCGTCACCGGTTTTGAGCGGCGTGTATAAAATGGCTGCCATGCAGTCAAATGGTCAATGGTTACCGAAAATCAAAGTTAGTGCCAGCCGTGAAAAAACGACACTGCCAAGCCACAAACAGGTTTATCGCCTGTATCACCAAAATAGCAAACAGGCCTTCGCTGACATCATTGCCTTAGCCGATGAAACGCTGCCGCAAGAAATCGCCGCAGTCAGCGCCAACCCATTGGCCACCCACCCACAAGTCACACTGCGCGACTTTTCCGCCCGCCCGCTTTTGAAGCCAGCCTTTGATCCGGCCAAGGAACTACCTGTGACAACCGATGTCTTTGCCATTCAAAAATATGCGCGTCAAGAATTGGCTCAGCTGCCTGAGGCCACTCAACGACTCGTCAATCCCGATCTCTACCCGGTGTATCTGACGCCTAAGCTGGCAACTTTGCAACAACAGCTCATTGACGAGCATCATCAGAAGTAATCCATTTAGCTTTCGCTGTTTCTTGGAAACGTCATCTAGAACAATTTAGATGACGTTTTTTTTGTACTTTTTAAAATAACGTTGACAGCGCCAACAGAATGAACGCCCCTAAAATGCTATTCAGGCAATGTGTTATATTATTGACGTTTGTTAACAACTCTAACCGATCCTTAAGGGCGAGAAGATCGTAAATGAGGTGAACCAAGGTTGGGAAAAAGCACTACTTGGAGGATACTATCCGTTGTTTTGTTAACAAAATGTAAGTAGATGTCAAAAAGATACAATCGTCGTTATATCAGCCAGTTTAAGCCCTTTAGGCCACTTTACTATTTAATAAATTGAATTGTATTGTAATATAATTATTTAGATGTATACTAATGGTGGATCAAAAAGCGTATGTGTTTCGCGCCAAATGGGTCTGCTGATAAGTGCTCAACTGATTTGGCACAAAACACGTGGTTGTTATAAATTGGAGGGGATACAAATGTGGAAACATGCCAAGCTATATGTTTATAGCGCAGCTGTTTTATTCATGACGACACTTGTCATGTTATGTGTACCCGGAACCAGCGTGTCGAATGCGGCAAGCAATAGCAGTACTGGTTCCGGTTCTGAAAATGTCTCAACTCGAGCGAAGGTGGTCAAGGATACCAGTGTTACCAATCTAGTACCGAATCCTAACAACGACAACAACTCACTTGAGAAGAATGGTGTAGCAATTACCACTCAGTTTAAGACCACATATAAGAATGGTTCGAGTGTGATTACACCAGTATCCACTAACTCAGACTCAATCACGAACTTTACGGATCTGAGTAGCTTTGCTGAAATCGGCACGATGAAGAACAGTTCTTCAAGCGCGAAAAATATCAATGCGGTTTTTGAAGCGACGAACTTTAATAATGTTCCCAAAGAAGACATTCAAGCCGATGTTTCTGGAGCACCAGTTTTCAGCCAGGATATGACTAAAGCAGGCCTTAAGGTGTTCTATAGTGCCAAACCAGGCGAATATCTTTCGAAGAGTGATTATCTAAGCAAGTATTCTTCATGGAATAAATTGATCGCCGTTCAGATTACCGGTAGTTTAGCTGCCAAAACCACGGTGACGATGACAACACCGCTTGCTTTGAGTAATACAACGGACACCACGATTGGAGCGGCCTATTATAATCTTTCGACTGTGACCGTTGGGACGTTGGTCTTTGGCGATAATGGCATGGGATCGCGGACGAATACCCGATTCTCCGTACCATTTCCGTTGAACATTACCGGTTATTTTGCAAC
Source organism: Lacticaseibacillus chiayiensis (assembly GCF_004123795.1). GTDB lineage: Bacteria > Bacillota > Bacilli > Lactobacillales > Lactobacillaceae > Lacticaseibacillus > Lacticaseibacillus chiayiensis. The sequence continues at coordinate 22,095 of NZ_MSSM01000001.1, forward strand.
CAAGAAAGATTCGGATACAAAATATACCGCTCTGCCTGATTCAATTCAAAAATTGATGCCAACGACAACGCCTAATGCGGATGTCACAGGTTATAATTTCTCCTATCTACTTGATCAACCGGATAAAACCGGCACCTTATACAAAGGCGGGTTTTTCTCAGTTGATTTAACACGGATCATGAATGCCATCAAAGATCAGGGATTGTCAGTCGATGTTGGTGAGAATGGCCAGTTCGTCTCCAGATATCTGTACGATACTGAATCTGAGCCTGAGGTTGTGATTGTTGATGAAAATGGTAAGCCTATTCGCATTCCTAAGAATGATTGCTACGTTGAAATCCATCAAGTGATTGATACCAAAGATACAACGATTAAGGAAGGTAGCACCTGGAATCCTAAAGATAATCTTGTATCGGCAATTTCACCTAAGGATGGCAGCAATATTTCATCCCAGATCAAGACAACTGGCACAGTTGATACCGGCAAGCCAGGTACTTATGCCGTTAAATATAGCTACACACTAGGTGGCGTGACAATTTCGAAGACGGCGCATGTCACGGTCTCCAAGCCGGCTCCGGTTAAAGGCGGCAACGTCACGGTTTCCTATGAGACGACTGACGGTACGAAGTTAGCACCAGATGTTACCTTGAGTGGCAATGTCGGTGAAACTTATACGGCAACTCAGAAACAATTTGAAGGTTATAAGTTTAAGTCAGTTAACGGCCAGCCAACCGGGAAGTTCACTAGCGACCCGCAGAAGGTTGTCTTCATTTATGAAAAACAAGGGGTTCTGCCAAGCACTGGTGGTAGCAGTTCCAGCTCAAGCAGCTCGACCGCTCCCAGCTCAGGTTCCAGCTCAAGCAGCTCAAGCGTTGAACCAAGCTCTAGCGAAAGCAGTGGTTCGAGTGTTCCGAGCTCCAGCGTAACGCCCAGTGAAAGCAGCGGCTCGAAGGTTCCAAGTTCCAGCTCGGCTTCTAGTGAAAGCAGCAGCTCGAATAAACCAAGTTCCAGCACAAGCAGTAGCTCAAGTAGCTCGAATGAACCAAGTTCCAGCGTAAGCAGTAGCTCAAGTAGCTCGAATGAACCAAGTTCTAGCGTAAGCAGTAGCTCAAGTAGCTCGGAAAAACCGAGTTCCAGCACAAGCAGTAGTTCCAGCAGCTCAACAACGCCAAGCTCCAAACCTAGTGCAGGCGGCGTCATCACACCGGGCATCAATGACAACGGCGGTCATGGTGGCAATGGCCCACAATTACCTAATGTGACAGGCAATGACAATGGTACCAACAAGCATCGTTTGCCACAGACCAGCGAAGCCATTAACACATTCGTTGGTATTGTCGGCGCCATGATCGTACTGATTGGCATCGTTGGCTTGACTGCACGTCACTTGGCACGCCGAGCAAAATAATGAGGTGGCTAAGAGATGGTTTCAAAAGTAGCTTTTGGAATCTGTTGATATGACCATCAAAAGAGAACGCGTAGACATTTAATCTGCGCGTTCTTTTTGTGCGTTCAGATGCCAATTCACAACATCCGTGAAAGAAATGAGCCTGGCTCTCATGAATATGAAAATTATAATCGAAAAAGTGCAAGGCCATTTTCAGAGGAACTGAACCTTAGCGGGGTCGCTTGATATATAACACGCGTTGGAACAAACTCATGATAAAAATATTTCTATTTTCGGAAAAATATTTCAGGAAACCGATTTTTCCTCCTCATCGAAAGAACTTTCCAGTTGAAAACAACTCGTGAATGCGGTTACAATTCGCTCAGGTGGTGCCAACCACCTAAATGATATGTTTTGCGAGGGTTATGCAAACGTTGAGGAGGAGTTTCTCGATGCACCAAGGGTCAAAGAAGCAGCAATATCGGGTGCCACGTTCGTTGTTATACAGCAGTGCAGTTTTATCATTGACGGCGACTGCCATTTATTATACCAGCACGATCCCAGTGTCGGCGGTTAAGGCGGCAGATCCGTCTAGCAGCAAAGCAATTGCCAAGGAGGCCACAAGTAACTTGCAGATCATCAGTGTGACGAAACAGGCGCACTATTTTGAAATTACTTATTCGAATAATCTCAAAGCGCGGTTATTCGTGTTGGCGGATAATCAATTCCGCTTTTACGCCGATCCGAGCGGTAAGTTTGCAGCGCCGGCGCAATCCGGCGATGGGCTGAATGCGAAAATTTTCACCAAAACTGTTGATACGTCGGCCACCAAGCCGTTTGATGCTGCACAATTGTCGAACGACGCTAAGGGCTGGCAGATTCAGACCAAGGCGATCACGATTGACTTTGATAAGGCAGCGGCCACGTTGCAGGTTTTGCAAGGCAACAAAGTAGTGATGGCCGAACAGCAGCCACTTGCAATTGCCGGCAACCAGACAACACAGATTCTAAAACGCAGCAGCCAGGATCATTTCTTTGGCGGCGGCACGCAAAACGGGAATTTTACGCTGACTGGCAAAAAGATCAAAATCCAAAACACCAACAACTGGGTCGATGGCGGCGTTGCGTCGCCTAATCCGTTTTACTGGTCCACAGCTGGTTACGGCGTGGTGCGCAATACCTTTACGCCAGGGACGTATGATTTTGATGCGGCTGGGGATGGTCAAGTTAAGACTACCCATCAGGAAGAGCGGTTTGATGCCGTGTACTTCTTTGATGCCAAGCCGTCAGATTTACTGAAAGACTATTATGATCTCACCGGTGCACCGGCGATGATGCCGCGGTATGGTTTTTATGAGGCGCATCTGAATGCCTATAATCGCGATACCTGGGTGCCGGTGACGGCCGATACGCCGGGCGCGATTAAATTTGAAGACGGCAAGTATTACAAGGAATATCAGCCGGGCAAGGTGCCAGCGGGGCAAAGTGGCATCAAGGAGTCGCTCAATGGTGAGCTGAACAACTATCAATTCAGCGCTCGTGCCGTGATTGATCGCTATGCCAAGAACGATATGCCGCTGGGTTGGGTGTTGCCCAATGACGGGTACGGTGCCGGCTATGGCCAAACCGATTCGTTGGCTGGCAACTTGGCCAACCTCAAGGAATTTGCGGATTACGCCGACAAACATGGCGTCGCAACCGGTTTATGGACCCAACAAAATCTCTCGCCAGTCGATCCAGCGCATCCCAAACCGGACGACCGCGACTTTGCCAAAGAAGTGGCCAATGGCGTCAAGGCGTTGAAAACCGATGTGGCCTGGGTCGGCTCCGGCTATTCTTTTGGCCTAGACGGACTGGAAAAGGCTAAGCAGATGCAGACCAAAGTCAAAGGCGATGATTTACGACCGTTTGCAATTACGCTTGACGGCTGGGCCGGGACGCAGCGTTATGCCGGTATTTGGACTGGCGATCAAACTGGCGGTCAATGGGAATACATTCGCTTCCACATCCCGACGTACATCGGCACAGGCTTATCCGGCCAGCCGTATGTCGGTTCCGATATGGACGGCATTTTTGGCGGCGGCAATCCGATTGTCAACGCCCGCGATTTTCAGTGGAAAGCTTTCACGCCGATTCAGCTGAATATGGACGGCTGGGGCAGTAATCCCAAGACGCCATTTTCCTTCGATGACCAAACGACCGCCATCAATCGCGCTTACAACAAGCAAAAGACAATGCTGATGCCTTACAACTATACCGCCTCAGCGCAAAGCGTTTTCGATGGTAAGCCAATGGTGCGTGGGTTGTTCATGGATTATCCGACAATCCCCGAAGCCTACACGGACTTGGTGAAGTACGAATACCTGTGGGGCGACAACTTCCTGGTGGCACCGATTTACCAAAACACCGCGGCGGACGCTAAAGGCAATGATGTCCGGAATGGTATTTATCTGCCCGATAAAAATCAGGTATGGGTCGATTATTACACCGGCAAGGAATATCGCGGCGGCCAAGTGCTCAACAACTTTGACGCACCGATCTGGAAGCTCCCGGTTTTCGTCAAAAAAGGTGCCGTGATTCCGACCACGCCAGCGCACAATACGCCAAAAGCCTTTGATCAAACCAAGCGGCAATTCCAGATTTTCCCGGCAGCAGGCAAGAATGACTTCACGGTTTATGAAGACGATGGCATTTCGCAAAAGTATCTAAAAGGAGCCCACGCACAGACCAAAATCACCAGCGAACTGCAAAAAGATCAGCTGCAAGTCACCGTTGATCCGCTCACAGGCGATTACAGCGGCTTGGATCCGGACCGCACCAGCGAATTCGCCATTCGTATCAGCGGCCAGCCGAAAAAAGTCACGGCAACGGTTGGTGGCAAGGAAGTCACGCTAAAGGTCGTCGACAACCTTCAAGATTACGAAGCCGGCAGCAACGTTTACTTTGTCAACAAACAGTACCACACCAATACCTATCTGGAAAAATTGGCCGACAAGCAAATTGACCAAAACTTCGTGCAGGTGAAGCTGGGCAAAACGAACGTTAAAACCAATGGCATTAAGTTAACCGTGTCTGGCATTGACGCTGCTGATGACCCAAGCACCGAAAACCTGCCGGAAAGCGATCAGGTACTGGTGCCAAGCGATGTGAAACAAGACGATAAAACTACCACGGATACGGCGGTTGGCATTAACTGGAGCCCGACTAAAGACGCGGCCAGTTATGATGTGAAAGCAGATGGCGTCATTTACCGTAATCTCCAACAGCCAGCATTTGTGTTGAGCCAAGTCAAAGAGAAGTCCAAGCACACCTTCCAAGTGCGGACTGTCACGACCAAGGCTGTGTCAAAATGGAGCACTGAGCAGACGTTCAGTTCCAAAGAAAATCCGATGCGTCTAGCCGTGAAAATGCGCAATCCCAAAGTGACCTCGCCGATCAAAGATACTCCGGTTTGGCAAGGCAAGGACACCGTCGACAACCTTTTCGATCAGGACTTGGACACCATGGCCCACAGCAACTGGTTCGCGGATACGCCAAAGCAGTCGCCAACGCCGATGACGATCACCACCGAATTGGATGGCGTGTATGATCTCGATCACGTCACCTATGTCCCACGTGAAAACGGTGGTAACGGCAATCTGTCAGCACTAACCGTTGAAACCAGTCTGGATGGCATTCACTGGCATCAGGCCGGTGCAGGCAAAGGCTGGAAATGGGACAGCACTGACAAAACCGTTCACTTTGGCGAGAACGAAAAAGCCAAGTACGTCCGCTTTCTGATTCCGGAGAAGTCGACGGTGGGTGATTTTGTCTCCGGCCGCGAGCTGCTGCTTTTCAAACGGGATGGCACCAACAAGGCCACACTGGGCGATATTACCAATGATGGCCAGGTGAACGATGACGATAAAACGTCCTTGATGAACTATGCCGGCTTAACCGCCAATATCGATAGCGATTTTAACGGTTATGTCCAAAATGGCGACCTGAATCGCAACGGGGTTATTGATGCGTTTGACATTAACTATGTCATGACCAAGTTGGGCAAGGAGCCGGTGACGAAACCGGATAAAATCGCGCCGGCCGGAACCTTGTCGTTGCAGACCGACAAACCGACTTATGTACCGGGTGAGACGATGACATTAACGTTGGTCGGCAATCATCTGGACAAGGTGAACAGCCTGTTTGCGCGCTTGCCGTTGACGGATGCAAATGTGGACTTGGTGAAAGTCGAACCGACCAAGGCAACCGCTAACATGGTTAACTTCAGCAAAATCAGCACGCACGGTGACAACAGCCGCGATGTGTATCTGATTTTTGCCAATGAAGGCCAGCAACCGCGCTTATCTGGGAACCAAAAGTTGGCAACCATCACGCTGAAAACCAAAACCCAGATGCCCAAAGTGGACCTGCAATTTGCGTTGCGTGATCTGATGTTGACAAATCAATGGGGACCGGGAACCTTGCCACAAGACCCTGCGACCGTGGCTGTGCAACAATCTGCAAGCGAACAGGCGCAGGCTAAGACTAAGTTGGCGGCATTGTTGGATGCGGTTCATGCGCTAAATCCGAAACTTTTCACCACCAACAGCTGGCAGGCAGTCGCAACCGCTCGCGACATGGCCGCGCAGTTAGTGAAAGATGATACTGCTTCAACTGAAGCGCTCACGAAGGCGTACACTGATTTGCAAAAGGCCTTGCAACAGTTGGAGGCTGATCGCGGCGTGACCCTGGCGCAGCTAAAAGGACTCATTGATGCAGCTGAGACCCTGAAACCCGACGTATACACGGAGGCCAGTTTCGCCAACCTGCAGGCAGCGGTTGTCGCGGCTAAACCGGTCAATGCTGACGAACATGCCACCCAAACGCAGATTCAATCGGCTATTCAGGCCATCACTGCGGCATGGGTGGCATTGGAACTCAAGCCGCAGCCAACGCCGGTCACCGATCTGGCACAGTGGCTTCAAGTTGCTGCAACGTTTAAGGCAAACGACTACACACCTGCCAGCTATGCCAAATTAACCGATGCCATTACAGCAGGCAAAAAAGTCGCCGCGGATTCAAATGCGTCTTCAGCCGAACAACAGGCGGCGGTCGATCAATTAAAGGCAGCCATTGATGCGTTATTGCCACGCGCCAACAAGCAAGCGCTGGAAACGGTCATGGCAACGGCCGACAAATTAAGCGCCAGCGCCTACACTGCAAATTCCTACGCCAAACTGCAGGATGCGTTAAAAGCAGCCCTCCCGCTTTTAACCGATCCAAACGTCACCCAGGAAGCAGTCGCGCAACAAACGACCGCGGTCTGGAACGCCATCAACCAACTCGTCAAACTGCCGGATAAAACCGAGCTGGTCAAATTCATCACGCAGGCAGCCGGGCTGAAAAAAGCTGACTACACAGAAGCAAGCTTTGCCGACGTCGAAACGGCTTTGGCACAGGTCCGCACCGTTCAAAAAGATCCGGATGCAACCGAATCACAAGTAGCCAAGGCCGTTGCCGATCTCAAAACGGCGATCGATCACCTTGTGAAAGCGGCGCCGGAACCGGGCAAAAAGGATCCGATAACGCCGCCAGCACCTGCACCGAAGCCGAGACCGACACCAGGCGGCTTCCAAGGCGGCAAGCCAAGCGCGTCTGGGGAAATACCGGCAAAAGGGAAAGAAACAAATGATTCTGACAACATTCCTAAGACAGGCGAACAAACACAGTCAGTCTTGGCTGTTTTGGGCGCTGCCTTAATTGGGGTATTAGGGTATGTTAAGTTGCGTAAGCGTAAGCATGAATAGTTGATTGTAGCATTTGTTGTGTGACACAATAGGTCGACATCTCCTGTGAGGTGGCGGCCTTTTGTTTGCTGAGCATGAGTTGGCCCGCTTAGAAGTCGGAATGTAAGCGGCCTTGAGCATGATGCCCTGGGTTTAGGCCATTGCGACCAAGGCCCTTACACGCAGATTTCTGGGCCAATGAACGCGTTATGGCGAGAAAAGGTTTGGCAGTGTTGGGGCATTTTCTCAGACGAAAAGACGAAAATTTAAACGGAGGTAGGTAAATTGAAGCATAAGGGACTTTGGCTAACAAACGGGATTCTGGCAATTGCGTTACTTGCGCTAATCATCACAGTATTGGTGCGTCAAGTTGATGGAACCGATCATGTTGAGACATTCCAATCACGTCTAATGTCGCTCGCAGTCATAGCGGTGGTGATACTGGTGATTGTCCTTGTAGAAGGCATTTACTTGTTGCTTTCCAAGCGGCGTTCATGAGCACTGACGGACTAATATCAAGATTTGGCAGTCCATAGACCGCACGCATGTTTTTAGATATTAAAAAACCCGCGATATGATTGGTCGCGGGCGTAACATCTGATAAGCTATGACTGGCAGAGAGTTATAAGCGGTGGCGCTTCGCAATCGAAAGAAGGTGATGCCGATGGTTTTAGGACTATCGAACCACATTCCTACGAAAGGAGGTGCCGGTTTGTCTGTGATTGACGCATGTGCGGCAATCACGACTTGTCTCGGCTCATTCATTGTTGTGGTCAGCGTGTCTACACGTCTGGTTACGGCTTTGATAAAACTGTGTCATGCAGTTTACGAGCTGAAGCAAGCGCTCGGAAAATTCCGAGAAAAGTAGGCAGACTAAAAGCCGCGTTAGCTTTGGCAAAAGATCGCGGCTTTTAGTTGCGTAATATGCCACCGTACTTTTAACGGTTCTGCTGTACCACAAGGGGCGTCTTGTTAGCGCAAGGCACCTCTTGCTTACAGATTTATTATAACAGGTTCGAATTCATAGCGGAACCCGTTTATGACGATTCGGGTTCCTGACTTGCTATCGATAAACAATGCCTTCAGGTTTACTTAAATTCATCGCCAATTGCCTCATTCCTGAAATGTCATCAACTACAATGGTAAGCGAGGTGATGGGATGGCAACGAAGGATTTGAATTTGCTAATCGCACAGCTGCAAGCCATTGCACAGTCCGGGCGCTACTATACAAAAGATGTCTTTGACCGCGAACGCTACGATCAGTTGGCGGCGACTACTAAGCAGCTGGTCATGCTGCTAGGCGATGCTACTCCAGAACAAGCCCGACTATTTGTGGATCAAGACATTGGCTATGTGACGCCAAAAGTCGATGTGCGAGCGGTCACGTTTATCGATGATCGCCTGTTAATGGTTCAGGAGCGTGCTGGCGAAACGTGGTCTATACCTGGTGGCTGGGCCGATTTAGGCTATAGTGCCGGCGAAATCGCGGTGAAAGAAACACGCGAAGAGGCCGGCTTGACGGTTAAACCCACGCAGCTACTGGCCGTCTATTCAGTGCGCAAACGCGACTATGCACCACAGAGCACTCGCGATGTGTACAAGTTTTTCATTGCCTGCGAGCCTGTGACGCATACTTTAAAAACGGGGGTTGAGACTGAAAACGTCAAAACTTTCAGTCGTGAAGAAGCGCTGGCACTGCCGTTATCGCGGCAACGAAATTTGCCTGCTGATGTTGCTATGGCGTTTGCGGCACACGCTTCTGAGCAGTGGGAGACGGAGTTTGATTGATCGGTTGCTAGCGAAAAGGAAAGACGATTGAAATAAAAAGACGTTCCCAAGTACAAATTTTCTTTACACATCGGCTAGTGCGTCTCGGTTAGAGGTCTTACATTTTCATACCGTTTCATAAAGGATGGACGGGGCGCAACTGGCTGCATTGGACCCCATGCTGAGTCGTACTCATCATGCTATCGGCACAGTCATTACAGGAGGAAAGCCATGCAAATTAAAACGCGTAAACAGGGGAACTCCCTCACATTGATAGTTCCGAAAGAATTCAACATTGCACCCGGACAAAGAGTTGTGCCTAAGTTAAGAGCTAACGGCATTTTCTACCGGTTTGTTGACGATAAAGACGACTTTTTTGACTTTTCGACGGATGTTCTCAAATCCTTAGTTGCCCAAGGTTTAACAGGCAATGAACTAGTTAGCGAGTTTAATCGTCAAAAACACGCCATTTCAGCATCATTAAGTACGTTAGCTAACGATTATGATGTGATAACTCTTTCTCGTAAAGAGTTGAAGAAAAAAATTGGCCTCTGATATTGAACGTATCAAAAGACCGAATATGGCTCGCGTACAAGGCTAGATCTTCGGCAACCCTTATCATACTCTTGGCCGGATCGCATGAAGAATTCTATACTTCATTGAAAAGGCTGCTGTAATTCGTTTTTTGCTTAGTAAAAGCTGTGTCAGTTAAGCTGTAGACCAACAGGACAACTGACCCGACACCACATTGCAATAAAAGTGATGTGATGCTCGGGCTTTTTAGTACACTTAACTTCAACTGAGGCCATTGAAGTAATGCCAGGCTGTTTGCGGTTATCCGGATGGTAGCCCGACCCTTTTTAAATGCACTTCACTGAAGGCGGTCTGGGGCAGTCCCCACGCAAAAGTTGTTAGGGGACCTATATGTATACGAATGAACAAGTTAAACGATTTCAGCTTGTCAAGCTGCAGTTAGCCATTGCTGAGGCAAAAGCTTTTTCGCAGCCATCACTTTTCAGTTTGCTGGCGCGAATCGGCTATATTCAGCTTGACAGCATTAACGTCACCAATGCTAGAAGCGAGGAATTAGAAGTGCACCTATCATTTGGGAATGTGCTCAACATAAGTTAAAAAAGTTTTCGCTCGTTAATCCGTGGCAATCGTCTTCCCAAAATAAACGTAATGACAGTCAAAATCACCACAATACCAAGACTGACCAACCGAACCAGCGAGTAACTGATCACGACTGATGAATGCGCATTGGCTTGATCAAAAAGGCTGGTCAAGTCTGTATGGGTTAAAAGAGCGGCAATTAAGCCACCGAAAACGAGCATGGCTTGTAACAGAATGCTTCCTAAATAAGCATTTCGATATTTAACAGCGAGGCGGTTCGCTGGGGTAGATAGGTTGAATCGGTAAACTTGATGGTTAAGCAAAATACTGTTTGCGCTGCCGATGAAGCCGATCAGGAAAAATCCGGCTGGGGAGACAACGGGGACAAGCATAAGCCAGCTTCCCAGCATGAACCCAAGCAATTGTAGCTGCAAATTTGCGATGTGACGAAATTTGTTTTGAATGGCTTGTCTCACAACCTGGGCTAATATGAGTCCAAGACCATATGCGATATAAGCACCTATCATTAAGCCTTGATCATGGATCGCAAATAAAATGTACAACATAGCAAAGGTTTCATAGACGCCATTGATAAACGAGCTTTGAATGAGCCACCATGGAAAATCAATCCGAATTTGGTGATGCAGGGCAATACGTAAAATGAATAGAAAGAAGCCAAAGGTAAACACGACCATCAAGCCGACACCGAGCGAATTTGCAAAGAAACGGGTAAAACGCAGACAGAAAACAATCGCGGTCAACCAAAAGAAAAGTTCTAAATCAGTTTTTGATGATGTTTTTGCAACAAAGGTAGGAGTCTGCAACGACTTTGCGAACTTAGGAAGGCATAGCAAAAACACCAAGCCACCAGTCACAAATGCCAATAACACCCAGAAGCCTGTTCGTATTTGGCCGCCCAATAGAATCAAGCCTAACGTTACGATGCTGTAAAGCAGAAATCCCAGCATTTCAATCGTAGCAAAGTTCCAATGCCAAACGCGCCGCTCACGGTAATAAACGGCTTGATAGGCTGGCAAGAAAGCACTGGCACCGCACCCTAGAACAAATGCTGCCGTATCTTGAATGACTGGCTGCGACGATGCATTGAGCAAAATCAAAGATGCAACACATAGCCATAAACAATTGCGAGCTAGACGATAAGCATTTTGGACATCACCAAATCCATTCACCAGTAACAGACCGGTTTTCGTTCCAGTATAGAAGAAAATATAAGGTAAATAAGCTGTAGGCGATTGATCACGATAGAGTGTTGCAAAAACAAGCAGCGGCAACAAGGAAATTAGATTAGCCACTGCAAACAAACCGCCCTGAAGCCACTTACCACCAGTTGTTAAAGGTGTTACATTCATGTTGGTCAACCTTCTTTATGTTCGGCTATTGGAATAAGTCGAGCTTAAAGCAGATGATCGCTGAAAACAATAGAAGGAAGGTAGTCCGTCTGTATCGAGAGTTGACGTCATTGACTGTAACGCAGGTGTGGACGGAGTAGACCAGCTAGTGGCTCTCTTTGTCCTAGAGAAAGTGTTCGCATATCGTTTTCTACATGCAAAATTGCCTTTACTAAATGTTCCGGGCGATTAACCCACAGCTGACGAACAAAACTATCCGTCTTCACTTCCTTGATGCCTAAACCGCCAATTGTTGGACTTGCTTTGAAAAAAGTACTTGGTTTGAGTTTTTTGGGCTCTTCGCCATGGTGCCGTCGCCGGTAATTTTGGTACTTTTTTAGCCAATCTGGCTCTGCGTATAACTGTATCGCTTCGATTTCTGGACGAGTTACAAAATACTTAGTTTGACGGATCTGTCGTTTATACAAATATGGTACAGAGATTTCCCGTTTAAGACTGTCGAGAATCACTAATAAATCAATCCCTGTACCAAAGTCTCTTTGTAAATACTTTTCGGCTAATAATTGCCCTTTTAACAATCTGGGAACAACCCTCTCATCTGAGATTAGGTCATCCGGCGTCACAGTTAAGCAATCATTTTCTAAAAGAATCTCGAGAATGGCTGTTTCGGCGGTTCCTTCCGCAACAATCAATGATCGCGTCATTTAGCAGCCCTCAATGAAACCTCAAAAGGCATCTTTTCTGCAAGCTCTTTTTTTAAAGCAGCAAGGTGTTCATCGCTAGGTGCTGTGCCGCCAATATAATTCGATTTGAACACTTCGCTCTTCTTTAGATCCCCGCGAATGTCAAGGTCACTGTATCTATAAACATGAGTTCGTTCTCTTCGCGCCAAAATGTAGTTTTCATCTTTACGTTCAGAATCGTCAATCAGTTCAAGATAGTGTGTTGAATAGACCAAGGACGCTTTAGCGATGTTGATCCGTGGATTCTGAAAAAAAGAAATGAAGTCTTCAACAATGCGCTTATTAATGTGTAGCTCGACCTCGTCAATAAGCAAAGTGGCTCCAAACCTGATTGCATTGTACATTTGGTAAAACAAAGTGATGCCACGAACAGTACCTGAGGAAAGATAATGCATGATGCCTTGAAAGGTGGGAGCAACATATGGCTCGTTTTGCCCTTTGAATTTCAATTGAACATCAATTACGCGACGAGTTTTTTTGTCAGTTTTATAATGCAAATATTCGATAGAATCATCTAGATACTGAATTAAGCTCATCGGTGTCACATCGATAAACGTCATGACGCGATTTGTGTCGACTTCGCTGACCATAGAAATGACCTCAGAGATCTTCTCACCTCCCTTAAATGCCCGGAATGATGAGTCTTTGGGGCTAAGCATCGCACTGACCTCGGCACTTAAATCAGATCGTTTCTGGACTAATTGAGAAGTCTTAAAATCAAATTGATCTTTTTTGCGGGCTGAGATCCCTAGCTTCTTTCTATATATTTCCTCAGCAGCAACAACCCACTGACCGTCTTCATCCTGTGCAAAAACAGTTTGAATCTGGTACCGCATCCCGCTAGTAGCAGCAATGTCAGCTATTACGGTAACATTGTCTGCACCGCGCAAACTATACTGCAAAGCCGTTTGATCAATCGACTGGTCCTCTAGATAAAAGGCGCTTAATCCATCAAATAAATTGAAAAGTGTACTTTTGCCAGAAGCATTTACGCCAACAACGCCAATCGTCCTGTTGAGATATAACGCGTGTCCATAATCAATAACTCGGTTAGCTGTCGTGCCATTATTTTGTCCGATTGCCTGAATTGAAAACTTTGTGCCGTCTTCAAACAAGGCATGCCCCGAGATTTCAAAACTGACGAGCTTAATCATAGCGTCCTCCTTTAGCGCGGATGTTACGTCAATAATGAAATTATAAAGCACAAAAAGAAATAAGTACAGCAATTGCAACGTTAAAATCGTTATAAATGTTAATAGCAGAATGGCGTGGCAACAAAATATTCGCCTTCTGCCTGCCAAAAAAGAGACGGGAAGTTTGTATATAGACTTTTGAACGGCAAACGGTGCACACTCTGCGGGTAGGTTCACACTAATTCCCTCGCTTCAATGTGGTTGACCAGTTTAAATAGCGAGTTATAGCAAGGCGTGTAAATATTTGCAAATTTAATTGGTATTTTGTAAAAAATAAAAAATAGATTTGTTGACCCTCGGTGGCAAACGTACACGAATAGCCTATCATGAATAGGGACATGTCATCCATATTCCAGTAGTCACCGAATGTTTCCCGTGAAACATTCCTCGCACCCTTGCAATTAGCTGAAAAAATACTATGATCTTGGTTAAACTCTTTTGAAAGCAGGGATGCGCATGTCAACACCAACTCATGAAGAAGTGATTCGTCCCATGACAGCAGCCGATGATGCACCGGTTGCTGCGTTGATTCGTGAATGTTTGAAGGCCGCTGATTTGGATCGACCGGGAACGGTTTACTTTGACGCGGGTCTGGATCATCTGAGCCAATTTTACGGCGCAAAGCCAAACCGCAATTATTTTGTTGCGACCCGTGATGGCCAAGTGTTGGGTGGCGTCGGCATTGCCGAATATGATCCGACGCATGGTGTTGCCGAACTGCAGAAATTTTATGTACATGGTAAACTGCAAGGCCACGGTATTGGCAAGCGCTTGTTGCGTCACGCCTTGGACTATGCCCAACAGGCAGGTTATCAGTCGGTTTACCTTGAGACCTATCACACGCTGAAAACCGCGGTTCACGTTTACCAAGAGTTCGGATTCACTTCCTTGTCTGGTCCGCTGGTGACGGCGCAGCATCAATTGATGGATCAGTTTTTGCTGAAGAAGTTTGCTTAACGTGCGGATTTTGTTGGCAGGCGAAGCAAATGATGATCGAGCAACAACGTCATAACCGTATGCTCGGCAGCGCCTTTTTCCTTATTCACAGATTACGCACACTACAACCTTTACCGCTTTTTTGCAACACAAAACCCCCATCCGCCATAACCATGACGAATGGGGGTTTTAACTTCATATTTAAGAGGCCGAGTTAATCTAGCTTACGCGCCGCAACATCAACCCACCGACGCCGCTTGACGCTCACCCTTCTGAACGCCAGCCGCATCTTCCAACGCCTTTGCCGCCAGCAGATTCTCTTCAGCCATCATCGGCACGCGACCCAGTGGATCGAGGCCGATGTTGAGCAGGTAGTTGATGCCGAAGTCGTTGAGATGTTGCTTGTAGCGGAAAAGTGTCCGCGGCGTTTTCCAGTTTTGATCGTGGTAGGAAAAGCCCCACGAATCATTAATGGTGCCCGCGGTTTCGTACAAGCCCAGCGGTGACGGTTTGAAACCGGCGATGTCGTTGTAGTCCACATCGGTTTTGTTCATGTCTTCTTTGTGTTTCGGAATTTCGTTGTCGCCGAGTGAAACATAGTCGTATTTGCCGTTACCCAGGCGCGAGTTGATCAGGCAGTTTGGCTGTAACTCGCGAACCGTGTCGTAAATCAGCTGGCTTTGCGTTTCCGACAGCGTCATCGGCACATCGAACCAAGCCGTGGCGATGTCGCCGTAGTTGGTCATGATTTCCTTGATTTGCGGCAGGATTTTGCGATCAAAACAGCGGTCGAAGTTTTTCTGGGTTTCATCCGGGAAGTCCCAACTGTTGTCCCAAGTTGTGCCGGCCGTGTCGAGGTGGTTGGACTTGTAGCCGCCGCCGTCTGGTTCATGCCAGTCCAGATCTTGCGAGTAGTAGAGGCCGAATTTGAGCCCAGCGTTGCGACAGGCTTCGGCCAGTTCGCCGATGACGTCGCGGTGGAACGGGGTGGCGTCGTAAACATTGTACGGATCGACTTGCGAGCGGTACATCGCAAAACCGTCGTGATGTTTGGTGGTGACGACGAGGTACTGCATGCCGCACTTTTTGGCTAAAGTCACGATGGCATCGGCGTCAAAATAAACCGGATTAAACGCGGTGGCAAGGCGGCCGTATTCAACATTGGAAATCTGGAACTTGGATTGAATCCATTCGGCATAGACACTTGATGACTCGCCGCGGTATTCCCCAGCGAGCACTGAGTACAAACCCCAGTGGATCATCATGCCGTACTTGGCGTTTTTGAACCATGTCACTTGTTCGTTCACAACAATTGCCTCCTCTATTAAATGGTCAGTTGATCTTTTTTAACAACAATCAGGTCGTACGCGGCGAGGAGGACGAAGAAAAGGCCGCTCCACAGAATCATGTTGCCTGGTCCGGCATTGCCGACCATGCCGCCGAAGAATTGGAAGAAGTACGGGGCCACCAAGCCGCCGATGTTGATGCCGATGATGATAATGGAGGTCGTGAAGTTCATGGAGTCTTTTGGTGAGTAATGCACCATTCTCGCTGTCAGCGCCGGGTGGACGATGCCATTGCAGAAGCCTGAGACCAGCACCAGCACCAGTAACAGCGGAATCGATTCGGTGAAGGCCATGACGATCATGGTGGTGGCGACGATGATCTCGGCAATCGCCACGGTGTACTTGCCGAACCACTTGGCAATTTTCTCGAATGCCACGCCGGAGACGATCGAGCACAGCACCAGGAAGCCGAAAATGCGGGTTGCGTCTGCCGCGGTGCCGACGTGGTTGTTGACCATGTAACTGGCGAGCTTCAACCCGATCGCCGAGTAGAAAAGGCAAACGAACAGGAAAATGATGGCCAATTGAATCACGCCGCCGTTAGTTGTTGGCTTAGCCTTGGCCACTTCTTCGACAACTTCGCCACCTTCTTCAACCACGATATTGTCGTATTGCTTAGGCACCAGCAGCATGACCAAAATAATCGGTACCAGCAGGAAGAGGAAAACTAAGTAAGTCGTGTGCCAGCTGATGTTGATCAGGAAGCCGGCAATGAACAGCATGATCGCATCGCCAATCGAGCCGATCGAATTTCGCCAGCCGAGCAAGCGATTCCGCGTATCCTCTGGAAACAAATCGGTGATGTAAGACACACTCAGCGGCGTGAAAACGCCCATACCGACGCCAAACATGGCCCGGGAAATTAAAATCGCCGGGTAGCTGAAGAAGAACGCCGGAATGATGCCAAAAATCAGCGAGATCGTTAAACCGGCGATCACCGTATACTTTTTACCCAATAAGTTGGAGACCAGGCCGCTGATGACGGTGCCCAGCAGAACGCCGGCAGTTGGAACCACCACCAGTAGTTCCACGTTGGCGCGGGAAACATCGGAAAAATATTTTTCCATTAACGGAATCGTGCCAGATACGGCATTGCTGACCGATATCAGAAACGAAATCGATAAAATACCAAGCGCTAAGAACGGCGAGCGCTTGTCTTCGGGGACGTTGGTAGATGTTAACATGATGCCACTTCCTTCGTTAAGTTTTGTCGCGTTTCGTTACCCAACCAGAAAAAAATGCGCCGGCAACGTGCTAAATTAGCACGGTTTCCGGTGACTTAACAACTAAGGCGCCTGTCAAAATATGAATATTTTAGTATATACTAGTTAGTACATACTGATTATAACCGGCCACTTGTTGAAAAACAAGCAAAAATGAAAGGGCATTCATGTGCGTCATGAAGCGAGTTTTAAGCGCCTGTATGAACGCGGTGCCGATTCAGGAGGATTTTTAGGCAGCGGCTAGGCTAACTAATGAACAGCAGACTTTTTTAATTAACGTAAACGGTTGCAGTTTAAAAGCAGATCAAATAGTATATACTAAAAAGTATAGATGCAAGCGGATCATGTTGACTTGATCAAACCACCGTAGCGACAGTCCGCCAACCAAGAAAACGGAGGCTAATGAAATGGCAAAATTTGAAGAGGTCGCAGATGCGTTGAGTCACCGGGTGCGCGATGGCATTTATACCACGAGCCAGCGCCTGCCGTCTGAATATGATTTAGCCAAAGAATTCGGGGTGAGTCGGCTAACGGTGCGCAAAGCAATCGACCTGTTGATTCGCAAGCAGCTGTTAGTGAAATCGCCAGGCAAAGGCACGTACGTCATGTCGTATTCGGATAAAGTTGAAAGCGGGCGGATGGGGCTACAAGGCTTCACTGAAGCAGCCAAGGCGTATGGCAAGGAAAGCCGCACCGAAGTTTTAAGCTTTGGCTCGCTGGATCCGATCCCGGAAGAAATCGGCCGGGTGCTGGGTTGTGATCAACAAGTCCACAAAACCGTTGATTTGCTGGTCCGCCGCCGCTTTTGGGATGAAGAACCGATGACTGTCGAACACGTCGCCATCTGTCACGAGTACATCGACGGCTTGAAGGCGAAGGATTTTGAAGGCTCACTGTTTGCCTTGCTCGAAAAGCGGGTCGCAATTGCTTACTCGCACCAGGAAGTCGAAGCCGTGCTGATGGATCCGGATCTGGCGGCGTTACTTGACGGGAAAAAAGGCGATCCGCTGTTGCTGGTCCATTCCGTAACCTACACCGCCGACGCCAAGCCGATTTTGTATGACATTTCGTACTACCGCGCCGACAAGTATTCTTTCAAGTCAACGTTGACACGCGATCACGTATGAAAACGGAGGAGCGGATGCCGTTGAAAAAAGAAACGTTAGCTGCCTTGTATGATGTCCATCGCACGGAATTCATGACGGCACTGCGCTCAGTCATGCAAATCAAAAGTGTCCGCGGGCCGCGTTGTCCCGATGCCCCGTTTGGTTCCGGCCCGCGCGCAGCCCTAGATGCAGTCGCCGAGCTTGGCACAGCGTACGGATTTCAAACCAACGTAATTGAGTCAGCCATGACGACCATTCAATGGGGTGACGATGACGACCATTACATCGGCATCGTTGGCCACTTGGATGTCGTTCTGGCTGGCGAAACCGCGTGGCATTTTCCACCATTTGATCTGACCGAGCAAAATGGCCGCTTATACGGACGCGGGATTCTCGACAACAAAGGGCCGAGCATGGCATGCTTGTTTGGGATGAAGCTGCTAAAAGACGCTGGCTACCAACCGCGAAAAACGATCCGTCTCATCTTGGGATCCGATGAAGAAAGCGGATCGGCTGACGTGTCGCGTTACCTTGCCAGCCAAGCACCGCCTGAATTTGGCTTCACGCCAGATTGCAAGTTTCCGGTGGTGTACGGCGAACGCGGCATCGTGAACTATCAATTAACGACGCCAATCACAGACGGGTCACTTGATGACATCGGCGAAATTCGCGGTGATCAGGCCAGCGATCATGTGCCCGATCAGCTCGAAGTGACAGTTAATGGTGAAACCATCAGTGCGAGAGGCAGACGGGCACCCAGCAACGCGCCGGAACTCGGCCAAAACGCGATCACGCAACTAGCCGAAAAGTTACTTAATCAACGAGCCGTGCACGGGCAACTCGCCACTTACTGCCAGTGGTTAGTCAACAAGCTAGCTAAGCAACATGATGGCGCCGGCTTAGGGATGGCGTTTGCGGACGCCGCCAGCGGCAGTCTCATCGTCACCCCATACCAGTGGCAAAAGTCCGGCCAAACGTTGACCATACAGCTGGCCATGCGCTACCCGGTTTCCTACCACGAAGCCGATGTCACGCAAGCCCTGACCGCGGCGGTATTACCAAGCACAGACATCAAAGTCATCCGCAGCCTGCCCAGTGTTTTACACGATCGACAGGATCCCCGCCTGCAGGATTTGACCCAAGCATACGAACAGATCACCGGCCAACCCGGGCAACTCGTCACCACCACCGGCGCAACATACGCCCGCGTGATGCCGAACATCGTGGCGTTTGGGCCATCTTTTCCCGGGCAAAAGGGCATTGCCCATAACGCGGATGAATGGATGGATAAGTACGATCTTAAATTAAATATGATGATTGATATGGTAGCGATGATGAAACTAGGAGGGATGACTGATTGAATAAGACAAACTGGGGCGCGATTGCTACTTGGCGCATGGCACATGATGGCGTCAAAAAGGCCAGCAAACTGCTGCAGGCCAATGGCGACGCCGGGGATGCGGTCGAAACGCTGATCAAAACTGTTGAAGCTTATCCCTATTACAAATCGGTCGGATACGGCGGTCTGCCCAATGAAAATGGGGTCGTGGAAATGGACGCCGGCTTTATGGACGGCGACACCTTAGCCCAAGGCGCCGTTGCCGGCATTCACGATGTTTTCCATGCCGTCTCGGTCGCACGCGCGTTGAGCCGTGAACATTACAACAGTTTCCTGGTTGGCGAAGGCGCCACCCAATACGCCCAAGTTAACGGGTTTGAGATGCGCAACATGCTGACAGACCGCGCCAAGCAACGTTGGGAAAAGCGGCGCCAGGAAATTGCTGATGCCAAGGTCAAACCTTATGACGGCCATGACACAGTCGGGGCAATCACGCTGGCGCCAAGCGGATCCATGGCCGCGGCGACGTCAACATCCGGCTTGTTCATGAAACGCCCCGGCCGCGTCGGCGATTCCCCACTGTCCGGCTCCGGCTTCTACGTCGACAGCGACATTGGTGGCGCGGCAGCTACCGGTTTAGGCGAAGACATCATGAAAGGCTGCCTGTCCTACGACATCGTTCGCCGCATGGGTGAAGGCCGCACACCGCAACAAGCCTGCGATGAAGCCGTCTATCCGTTCATCGAAAAGCTCAAGCGCCGCTATGGCAAAGCCGGTGAATTCTCCTTAATTGCGCTGAATCACACCGGCAACTGGGGCGTGGCAACCAACGTGGAATTCACCTTCAGCGTCGCCACCGCCACCCAGGAACCGGCTATCCTCATCGCACATCCAGGCCCGAATCAGACAACCAAAATCGAACCGATCACCCAGGCATGGCTCGACGCGTATGAAAAACGCATCAAGGCACCGATTGATCAGCAAGGACATTGATCAAGTTGGAGAAAGAGGAAGCAACATGAAGCAATACCTAGCTATTGACGTCGGCGGCACCATGACCAAATATGCGTTGGTATCCGAAACCGGCGACTTGTCCGAGCAAGGCAAACAGCCAACCGTCCACAGCAAGTTGACTGATTTCACCACGGCCATGGTTCAACTGATTCAACGCTATCAAACCCGAATTGCCGGCATCGGTTTGGCCTTACCCGGCGTTGTCGATCCGTCATCCGGCACCGTCAAAGCTTGCGCCGCCTTACCGTTTTTGGAGAATGTTGCGTTAACTGCTCGGCTCACGAAAGCCGCCAAAATTAAAGCACCGATCGTCATCGAAAACGACGGCAACGCTGCAGCACTAGCCGAATTTTGGCGCGGTCAACTCGTTGGCACCACCAACAGCGCCATGGTCGTCTTAGGAACCGGTGTTGGCACATCACTCTTCATCAACGGCCGCCTCTACACCGGCAGCCATCAAGTCGGCGGTGAATCCAGCTTCATGGTCACCAACGGCTTGCGTCCGATCACCCGCGACCAGACTGCAGCCGGTCTCTCCGCCGTCAAAACCGTCAACGCCATGGCCGCTGCGCTCAACATCCACCGAACACCACTTGGCCCGCGCGTTTTTCAGGCACTCAAACCCGATACGCCGGCCGCCGCCATCCTCGATCGCTTCACCCGCGGCGTGGCAGCCATGATCTACAACATGCAAACCGTGTTGGATCTGGAAAAAATTGTCATCGGCGGCGGCATCAGTGCCCAGCCGCGGGTCATCGAAGCCATTCAAGCAGAGGTGGCTGCTTATCGCAAAGTTACGGAGCTTGCTGCCAAGACGATTCACATGCCCATCATCGAAGCCGCTAAATACCGCAATGAAGCCAACCTCATCGGCGCGGTGGTACCGTTACTGCAGGAAAACGTTTAATTTCAGCACGATCGCAAGTCCCACGTGCCCAAAAATCGACAAGCAAGCTTTCAAAAAACCGGTACTAGAGAAAAAATCGCTCTAGCACCGGTTTTTTTAGTCTCTTGGGATGCAATCAGATCATCACGAATCCGCCGACGAGCCATCTTTCCGCGGAATCTTCTTAATCACCCGCGCAGGATTACCAGCCACCACTAAATTCGCACCAAAACTATGCGTCACCGTGGCATTGGCACCAATCACCGTATTATCGCCAATCGACACACCCGGCAACACCACAGCGCCACCGCCAATCCAGACATTATTGCCAATCGTAATCGGGGCACCTTCGCCCATCCGCTCACGACGGCCCGCCGGATCAAGCGGATGCGACGCCGAATAAAGCTGCACCAACGGCCCAAACATACAATCATCGCCAATCGTAATCGGCGCAATATCCAACATCACATTGTTGTAGTTGCAAATAAAATTGTCACCCACATGAATGTTATACCCAAAATCACAATGAAAATCAGGCTGCACATACACATTCGCGCCAACACTACCAAACAACTGCCGAATCAACGTCTCCTTATGCGCGTCATCCGTCGTACAACGATTCATCTCCCGACACAACCTCCGCGCCCGCTCCTCATCCGCCGCCAACTCAGCATCAAAAATCCGATAAGGCTGACCAGCAAGGAACTTTTGCTTTTCTGTCTTCAATGATGTCACTTCCTTGGTTTAAGTAAAGCGGTTTCTTGGGGGGTGGGGCAAGGGCAGGAGGTTGTTTGGTTGGGACAGAAGATTGGATTTAGAAATTTATTGCAGTAAAAAATATTTAGAGGGAAAAAGTACTGACCGCTTTAGCTTGAGAACGGTACCTTTTCTATGAATTGAGAGTTTGAAAAATCAGACTATATTTTTCATTCGTGTCACTACATCAAGCTATATCGATTTGTCATCACTTTCATTTAGTCGAACAATGACACGATAAGTTTCCGGCTTAAGCGCCCAGAGCATACCCTTGTTGATTTCTGATAAGGGAACAGTACCTGCGATTAACGGCTTTACGTCCACAGTACCGTTGTTTAGCAATTTCATGGCTTTAAGAAAATCACTTGAGTCCGAATTTGCGCTCCCCATTAATTTTGTCATTCGACGATGGAGCGTGTGTGGGCTAATAGAAATTGGCGTATCTGGATGAAAAGAGCTGTAGAGAATAACGCGTCCGTCAATGGCCGCCATTGACACTGCCTGTTCAGCGACGGGCGAAATAGGCAGTGTGTCAAATACAACGTCTGCGCCATTTCCTTCTATCAGCGTTTTAATTGTGTTAACTGGATCCACAGTTTTTGGGTTGATTAAATCATCGAAACCAAGTTGTTTCAAAAATTTTTGACGATTTTCATCTGGTTCACTGATGATGACCCGCGCTCCACGCTCTCGTGCGAGGATCGCATGAAATACGCCCATAATACCTGCACCGATGACGACTACATCATCACCTAGTTCAACTTTTGCGGTGTCCACGCTATGAACAACGCAAGATAAGGGTTCGGTAAGGGCCGCTTCTTCATACGTCAATTGATCACCAATTTTAAAAAGTTTGGTTACCGGAACAGCCAAATATTCTGCTAGTCCGCCCATACCGCGAATATTTAACCCACCCACATGATTTTCGTAGGAAAAACGGGTGCAGCTTCCTTCGTGACCTGTTCGGCAATTGTCGCAGTAACCGCAAGAAGTTAAGAGACCAACGACAACACGGGTTCCGACCCGCCATAAATCTGTATCTACTTTTGGCCCAACGTCAACGATTATCCCAGACTCTTCGTGGCCACCAATAAAAGGAAAGTGAACTTTGTTAATTCCTGTGAAAACTCGTTGCTCCCAAGTACAAAGGGCACACGCTTTTAGCTTTACGAGAACCTCGTCGTCCTTAATTTTTGGCTTATCAATTCTTTCGACATCTAATTGCTTGATGCCACTGAAAACTGCTGCATTCATAGTTGTCATCATGTTAGCCCTCCTTGACTGAATTTCTCTCATATTTTTTATAAATCGCAAAGGCCTCGTCTGCATTCGCATTATTATGAACCAATGCATTCAAGGCAGCCACTGTTCCAATTGGGTTTCGGCTTTGAGTGATATTCCGCCCCACAGCTACACCACGAGCACCGGTCTGCATACAATGTTGAACAAACTTGAAGTAGGTTAATGTGTCCGTTTTAGGTCCGCCCAATGCTAGAACAGGCCGACTAGTATTATTTATGATCAGGGCATCTGCTTCTGCACCTGTAAATCGAGTTTTTATGATGTCAGCTCCTAACTCGGTACTCAGTCGGGCTGCAGTTGCAATGTAACGTGGATCATTTGATTTTGAAGAAGTAACGGGATAGCCAAATGGCAAAGTTTCTGCAATCACCGGCATTCCCCACTTTGCTGACTGATGGGCAAGCTTGACCAACATTTTGTTGGAAGTGGCTTCTCTAACAGCGGTACCGGGAAAGGTCATGCAAACAACGCCGGATGCGCCGATTCTAAGTGCATCTTTAATATCGAAGAAGAGGTGAGTATCAGGTACTGACGAGTCATAAATATCAGCGCTTGCGTCGACACGAAGCACTGTAGTGACGTGAGCTAGTTCACGCTCATAAGTTTGTGCTTGACCGTATGTCACTAAAGCGGCATCTAAACCAGCATCAACTAATTGACTAACCTGTGTAGTTGTCTCATCAATACCCGCTGTCCTCATTGAGAAAACGAAACCGTCTAATGCTGCCACAACTGCGCGCCCATCTGAAGCAAATATCTGATTCATTCTTCTAAGCTTGCTCATGATAATTTTCCTTTCATCAAAAAACGCCCAAAAATCCCTGAAATAGAAATTTTTGAGCGTCTCCTTACATTGCTCTAAGCGAATATTTAGTTTTTCTTGAATGAGAGCTTGCCATTTTCATTACGTCGGTATCTTTAATCCTAGTCAGCCGGATTCAGTGGTTTTTGAAATTCATGATGACCACAAGTTTTGTCGGCTAGTTGCAACAAACTGATAACCTGCCGAGAATGCTAACTTAACTTGATCCTCTGTTTCTATCAAGCCACTTGCGATCAACGGCTTATGCATAAACACGTGCTTGAGGTGGTCAGTCTCGTTGACTGCACAGATAGCCGGTAGAACTTGAACAGCGTCATAGTTGTCAGCATTTTTTAAAATATCGGCCGCTTTTGCCAAAGAAAGTGAATCTATTAAAGGAAGCCGATAGACCGTGGTCATTCCTAAATGCTTTCCTTGAGTGAGTGCGCGAACATTGCTGGTTAAAATGCCGTCTAAATGATAGAGATTTTTAAGCAAGTGCATACCAACGTCGTCCGCTTTAAAACCAGCCAAAATGTCAATGTGGACGACCGCCTGTTTCTTCTGCTTATGAATGGCCTGAACAAAGCCCTTCAAATTTCCAATTGAAACACCAGATAATAAAATGACTTTTGCTGGTGCCTGTAAAGCATAATTGAGATTACGCCCGTTTATCGAGGAGGGGATGATCATCCGTGTATTAAAAATAACCAAATCACCTCTCTTTACGCGATACAGCAAAACAATTGTAACAGAATCTGAATGGGCAAAAACGGTCACTTACTAAACAACGGCTTTTAACAGTTTAGTGACCTGTGCTTGTGGGTCAGGAGCGTCAAAGACATAGGAGCCAGCGACAAAAATATTAGCACCGGCTGCTGCGCAATCTTTGATCGTTACATCGTTAATACCACCATCAACTTCAATATCAAACTTCAGCCCCAGGCTGTCTCGTTGCTTAGCCAGCTCTCTAACCTTATCGACCATTTGAGGAATAAACTTTTGCCCGCCGAACCCGGGATTGACGGTCATAATCAATACTTGATCCACCAGTGGCAACACTTCTTTAGCAGCATCAACAGGTGTCCCTGGGTTCAAAACCAGGCCGGCTTTTGCGCCAGATTTCTTGATTTCTTGAACAACGCGGTAGATGTGAACCGAGGCTTCTAAATGCACCATGATCATATCACCACCAGCTTTGGCAAATTCTGGTGCGAACTCATCGGGATTGTCAATCATTAAGTGACAATCAAGTTTTAATAAAGTTGCTTTATGAAGGTCGGAAACCATTTTTGGCCCGAAAGTAATGTTTGGGACAAAATGACCATCCATGACATCAACGTGAAGCATGTGAATGCCAGAGTCTTTAACTTTATCGATATCGTGCATCAAGTTTGAAAAGTCAGCACTTAATATTGAAGGTGCGATTTCGATTGACATTTTCTTTCCTCCGAATAACTCTGTCTAATTTAGATAATCCAGAACACACCGCCAACGACACCAATTCCAACAAGAATGAGTAAGACCGTAGTTGGCTTGAACTTTTTACGCAACAAATAGTAGGTGAGCAGCGTAACGGCCATGGGAAGTAACCCGAGAACCAGTTTATCAAGTATTCCCGTTTGGACTTTCATAACAGTCTTACCCAGGTGTAACTTCATCGGTGTAGAAATTTTAACAAAGGTTGCTGACAAGGCGCCGATGACAATAGGCCCTAGTGTTTGCGCATACGTCATAACGGTGGGTAATAACGAACCCTGTAAAATTTTAGCGATGCCTTCCTTACCTAAGTTATAACCTTGCATCCAAGCAAGATACCCAATAGACCAAATAATCGCTAAGTGTAAGACGGCAAATAAAACTGGTCCCATTAAAATGTTCCCTTTTGCCGCAAAACTAATAGTAAATGACAATAAAATTGGAATTAAAGTACCTTGCCATAAGGTATCGCCAATTCCTGCTAAGGGCCCCATCAGACCAGTTTTCAGACCATTAATCGTTTCATCAGTAATCGGTGCACCATTGGCTTTTTGTTCTTCCATGGCAATGGTAACCCCAAGGATTGAGCCGCCAAAATGTGGTTCAGTGTTGAAAAATTGCATGTGGCGCAGTAAGGCAGCTTTCATTTCTTCTTCATCGTCACCGTATAACTTTTTGAAAATGGGTGAAAGTGCATGGATGACCCCTGTGGCCTGTAAACGTTCATAGTTGTAATTAGCGTGTGAGAAAAATGTCCACCGCCAAAAAGCTTTAACCACATCACGCTTACTCAACTTTTTTGCATCAAGCTTTTTTTCTGAAGGCAATTCTTTTTCTTCGAGTTCTTTTTTGTCTTCTTCACTCATGCTTGTTCACCTCGTTTCAAGAATAACTGGGTGTAAATGTAGGCAATGATTGCTGCAAAGATAGCAATTGGTAAAATTGCGAGCTTTGAATAAACAGCAACCATGAATCCCAAAAGAAAGAATACAATGGTTCCTTTACTACTCATCGCATGTAAGTTCATCGCAATTCCTAAAGCTGGTAAAATACCACCGATAACCGTTAATACATGCAATGGCGTACCGGCTAATCCTCCAATAACCTGTTTAACCGGGCCTGCACCGAAGTAAGTTGCCAGCATAGCGGGGATGACAGAAAATAGAAACATTGTTATTTGCGGCGGCCATACATGCAAGAAATCAATCCGATTCAAATTGCCTTCTTCGGCTGCTTTATCTGCCATGTGAACGAAAGTAATATCAACCGTCATATGAAGAACCCAGATCATAGTTCCTACAAGACTAATAGGAACAGCCAGTGTGATCGCGACTGATGGCGAAACATTTGATGCCATGCCTAATGCGGTACCCAATGTCCCAGCTAATGCCGTATCCATGGGGACAGCGCCACCTGCGCCAATCCAAGCTAGAAACGGTAATTGAATGGCGGCACCATAGATGGTTCCTTTAACCGGATCGCCAAGAATCAAGCCAACTAAGGCACCATTGACTAGAGGACGCATGATGGTATGAGTGCCTGCCAAGGAAACCCAGGGCGTCCCCATCTGACCGAGGTAGTAAACAACCCCAATCAGGAAAGCTTGCCAGAGATGAATTGTCATATCTCTATTCCTCCGTTTTTACTTCAACAAGTTTTTGACATCTGTTGCTCCATCGCTTGGTACAATTTGGATCTTGACGTCGACACCTGTATCAATCAGCTTCTGCATAATAGCTTTCTCATCGTCTGAAGCAGAAATGTTCTTGTAGAACTTTTTCCTTTGAGGATTTGCACCCATACCACCAATTACCACTTTATCAAGACTGACCCCAGCATCCACCAAATCAAGATAAGCTTTTGGCGTTTTTGCCAACAAGAGTAGTTTGTCGTTACCATGATCCGCCTTAAGAAAGTCCGGCCCCTCAGCAACACTTAAAACATCTAACTTAATTCCTTGAGGCACTGACATGGACATGATGCTCTTCAAAAAATCATCTTTTGCTGTTGCATCATCAACAATAACAATGTGGTTGCCCTCCGTATACTGCAACCACGCAGTCATGACTTGGCCGTGAATTAGGCGATCGTCAACACGAGCTAATACGATTTTTGACATGATATTTCCCCCTAACGTTTTGTTTGCGAATTGCGTGCGTCTAGTTCATCCCAAAAGTTTTTGATACCAACTTTTGCGGTTTCAAATGCAGCATTCGTGATTTGTTCAATGTTTTGCCCCATCATTCGTGCATTGATTGCTTCGATAATCATCGGTAAGTTAACGCCTGTGATCAGTTGGATCTTGACGTCCTTAATTCTGCTTGCGCAAAGTGCTGCCTGATTATATGGGCTAGCCGCAAAGAGATCGGTGAATACAATGACACCATCGCCTTCATCCTCTTTTCGGATTAATTTTTCCAACTTCAACCCAAATTCAGAAACATCATTGCCTTCAAATAAACCAATTTCGCCAATGTTTTCTTGCTCGCCAATAATTAGCTTAACTGCGTCCAGAAAACCTGATGCTAATTTTCCATGAGTTGCAATGACAAAACCAACCATATTCTCAACTTCCTTCTTTCATAGAATCATCACCGTTCGTAATCGACCTTCAATCGTTACCATTCAAATTTAAGAACGGCTTTGTACCAAGCCTTACTTGCAACAATGTCTTCAAATGCTTTATTCAAATCAGATGCGCTTCTGATGATTGTTTCTTTTTCAGGCAGTAATTTACGAAGCGTATCTTGATATGCTTGACTTTGACTCATAGACTTAACAACTGCTTCAAAATCAGGCGTTGTAGAACGGCTAGTGCCATAGAACGTCAAACCCTTTTCCAAAATATCTCGTGTGTCAATCGGTACGAGATCTTCACTAACACCCATGAGGACAAATTTGCCTGTGCGTTTGATGACTTTAATGCCTTCGTTAATGGCACTTGAGCTAAAGTTTCCGCCAGTTGCTTCGAAGATCACATCAAACTGTTCGCCGGCATTGTCAAAATCATAGTCCGTTACCAATTCCTTATTAGCAAAGTCAAATTCGTTTAATCGATCAGGAACTGCTCCGAATACAGTTAAATGGTCCTTGTCGATACCACGAATATAATGCAAAACTGCTGCAGCCATGTAACCGACAGGGCCATCACCGAATAATGCTACTCGGCAATTCGGTTTTGTTAACTCATCAGCAACATGACTGGTTGCGTGATAGCCAACAGTGCTGACCTCTGTTAAAATCGCAATTTCATCTGGAATGTTTTCTGGAAGGGGAACCACTGCCCGGTCTGGCTGAACTAAGTCGCTTTGTGCAATCCCATCATAACCACTGCTCAAAAAGACAGAGTCAGTGCTGTAATTGTCAGGGACTGAGTCTTTCTTTGTTTCTCCACGCAACATATAACCAGGAACATTTGGAACGATGACAACGCGTTGGCCTTTTTTGAATTTGTCACTCATGGTTTCTTTAATCGTGCCGATGCCTTCATGTAACAAAGCCATTGGTAATTTTTTGGCTAATGCTTCTGGACGACGTTTACCAGCGAAGTAACGATCGTCAGCATGGCAAACACTTGCCATTAATGGCTGAATATTGACAAACCCAGGCCGCAGTTCGTGCTTTAGCATTACTTCTTCAATATCGCCAGGCTTCAGCAATCTGTAAGACTTAGATGTAATTTCCTTACTTTCAACAGTGTTCTTTAACATGATTTAGCCTCCATATTTTTTGCAACCGTTTTCATGGAGGACTATAACACGGTCTTTTTAACTTTGCAATATTTTGCACTCGAAGATTTTGACATTATTTGCAAAGCAATGAGCAAAGGCTAGCTCCATCAAGTATCGGATGACACGAAGGAATGTTAATATTGCTTTATACTTTTGGCATACTTAGGCAATTGAATTAATATTTGGAGGCGGTCCCGGTGAATTACATTGAACGACAGCAAAGCATTTTAAAAAAATTGAACAGTAATGGCAGCGTCAGTATTTCGGATTTAGTGAAAGATTTATCTGTATCACGCGAAACCCTAAGAAAAGACATTGCAGAGTTAGGAAATCAGGGGAAACTAAGAGTGATTCGAGGTGGAGCTGTCCTGAACAAACCTGTAAATGAAACAATTTATGACCAAAGACGCAAAGAGAACTTCCAAGAAAAGCTCTCGATCGCAAAGAATGCCGTCAAACTCATATCTGAAGGTGATTCCGTTTTCGTAGGCAATGGAACAACTGCTGCCTTGGTTGCTCAAGAAATCAAAGCACGTGGCTTTAAGGGGATTGTTGTTATCACAACATCAATCAATGTTCTGCTAGAACTGCGATATGACGAAACGATTCAACTGGTTTTGCTTGGCGGCGGATTGCGGCGTATTGAAGGCTCATTGTCTGGCCCGCTAACACTCGCTAACATTGATGGTGTCTTCTGCGATATCGGTTTTTTTGGATCTGGAGGTGTAAGCATTAGTAGTGGTGTGACCAATCATTACTTTTCTGAAATTGAGGTAGACAAAAAGATGATGCAACACTGCCGCAAAAAGGTGTTGTTGGCTGACCACTCCAAGTTTACTAAGATGAATCCCTTTAGAACGGCTTCAATAAGCGATTATGACGTTATTTTGTCTGACAAAGGCCTTAGCTCAGCAACCATTACAGCGATGGAAAGACGCGGTGTTGAAGTTATCGTGTGATAATCAAGCCGGAATTGCCATTGATTGAATTAAACGAAAAATAAATCTGAAAGGGGTTTCAAATTCTTATTTGTGTGGTATTATTGCTGTGCAAACAAATGCAAAGTTTAGCAAAGGAGATTGCCAATTATGGACGAAACAGTTGAAAAGACCACCGATTATTCATCGAAAGCCTATCTGGATGAAGTCGACAAATATTGGCGGGCAGCGAACTACCTGTCAGTGGGCCAACTATACTTGAAAGACAATCCGCTGTTGAAGCGGCCGTTGAAGGCATCAGATGTGAAAGTGCATCCGATTGGCCACTGGGGCACGATTTCAGGTCAAAACTTTATCTATGCACATTTGAATCGGGTCATTAACAAATACAATCTGAACATGTTTTACATTGAAGGTCCGGGTCATGGTGGCCAGGTGATGGTGTCGAATTCCTATTTGGACGGCAGTTATTCCGAACTGTATCCAAAGATTGAGCAGAATGCGCAAGGCCTACAACGCTTATTCAAACAGTTCTCGTTTCCTGGCGGCGTGGCGTCTCATGCCGATCCGAAGACACCAGGTTCCATTCACGAAGGCGGTGAGCTGGGTTACTCCATTCTCCACGGTGCCGGTGCTGTATTGGATAATCCCGGTTTAATTGCGGCAGTTGTTGTTGGTGACGGCGAGTCGGAAACCGGTCCGTTGGCGACCTCTTGGCAAGTCAATAAGTTTCTCAACCCAGTGACGGATGGCACGGTGCTGCCGATCCTGAACCTGAATGGCTTTAAGATTGCGAACCCGACTGTTTTGTCGAGGGAATCCCATGAAGAGCTGGAAGATTACTTCAAAGGTTTGGGCTGGGATCCGCATTTTGTCGAAGGCAAGGATCCGGCTAAGATGCATGTTTTGATGGCGGCTGAAATGGACAAGATCATCGAAGAAATCCAAGCAATTCGAAAGAACGCTAAGGACAACGATGATGAAAGCCGTCCGGCATGGCCGATGCTGGTCTTCCGTGCACCCAAAGGCTGGACGGGTCCGAAAGAATGGGACGGCGAACCGATTGAAGGCTCGTTCCGCGCCCACCAGATTCCGATTCCGGTCGACCAAGGCGATATGCAACATGCCGATCAACTGGTTGACTGGCTGAAGTCCTACCGTCCGGACGAGTTGTTTAATGATGATGGCACCTTGAAAGTCGACATTAAGGCGATCATTCCTAAGGGTGACAAACGCATGGCGATGAACCCAGTTACCAACGGCGGGAAGTTGGCTAAGCATCTGGAGAAACCGAACCCATCTGATTACGCTTTGGACAATAAGGATCACGGTGCGATCGAAGGTCAGGACATGATGGTGCTCGGTGCCTATATCCGTGATCTGATCAAATTCAATGAAAAAAACAAGAACTTCCGCGGCTTTGGGCCGGATGAAACCCTGTCCAACCGCTTGAACAAGGTCTTCGAAGCCACCAAGCGGCAGTGGCTGGAACCAACCGATCCGCCGTATGATGCCCTTTTAGCAACCCATGGCCGAATCATTGATTCCATGCTTTCTGAACACATGGACGAAGGCATGTTAGAGGCCTATACCCTGACCGGCCGCTATGGCTTCTTTGCCAGCTACGAATCCTTCCTGCGTGTGGTTGATTCCATGCTCACTCAGCATTTCAAATGGTTACGCAACGCCCATGAAGAAGCTGATTGGCGTGCCGATGTGCCATCTTTGAACGTCATCGCTTCTTCCACGGCGTTCCAGCAGGATCACAACGGTTACTCCCATCAAGATCCCGGTGTCATCAACCACTTGGCCGAAAAGAAAACCAAATATATTCGCGCTTATCTGCCTGCCGATGCCAACACGCTGGTTCGGGTCTTTGATAAGGCTGTTGACTCCAAGCAGTTGATCAATCTGATTGTTTCCAGCAAACATCCACGTCCACAATGGTTCACCGATACCGAGGCTAAGGACTTGGTTGAAAAGGGTCTGGGCATCATTGATTGGGCTAGCACCGATCAAGACGCGGAACCGGATCTGGTTATTGCGGCTGCCGGTTCTGAACCAACGCTGGAAAGCCTGGCCGCCATCTCCATCCTGCACAAGGCTTTACCAGACCTCAAGATTCGCTTCATCAATGTCGTTGATCTGCTTAAGCTGAAGAAAGACGATCCGCGTGGCTTGTCCGATGATGAATTCGATATGTACTTCACCAAAGACAAACCGGTCATCTTCGCTTATCATGGCTATGATGACCTAATCAAAGACATCTTCTTCGATCGCCATAACCACAACCTGCATGTTCACGGCTATCGTGAAGAAGGCGACATCACGACCCCATTTGATATGCGGGTACGTAACGACCTGGATCGGTTCCACTTGGTCAAGGAAGCTGTCTTAGATGTGCCGACCTTCACCGAAAAAGGTGCTCATCTGATGCAGGAAATGGATGATCTCCTGCAGAAGCACCACGATTATATTCGGGAAGCCGGAACGGATCTGCCGGAAGTTCAGGAATGGCAGTGGGCTCCGTTGAAGTAATGTTCATCCTCCTTGGGAAATTTGGTAAATATTCTGAAGGCGTTCTCTCGTGAAGGGCGCCTTTTGTGTTGTTAGCCGTCAAAGCAATGGATTATTGTGGATCTTTTTAAAGGGTAAAGCAAAGCCGAGATAAATAGCTCACTGCCATTTGAATCGGAGACAAGGTATTTGCGGTGGATGAAAGACTTAAACATAGCCAAAATGTGTATAAATACTTTGTTTAAGGTTCGACACTTCATCACTGGCCCATGAGAGATTGCAAGACTCATGGGCTTTTCGTTTTTAAAATGGAATCGATACCATATCCATGTATTAGAAAAAGAATGGTTTCAAAATTTATAGCAAACTTGAAACGAGGCAGTTTCCGTTCATGAATAATCGCGTATGTTAACATTTTGTATCATCACAACAGAGCCACTTTTAGGCAGGTAATGGAGCAATTATAAATTAACAACTTTTAAAAGGCCAATTCATAAATAATACATAAAATTATATCCATTTCCCGATCGTTAAAATCCAAAAAGAGTTGACATGATCATTTAGCATTTGGTATTTTGGCTTTGAAAGATGCGTTTCGTAAGAAGTGCTTTTTTTGTTTTCAATCACTTGGGCGGTTCAGAAGATAACTTTTTGATGAGATGCTTGCTTTTGAAAGGTATTGGAATTGCCAAATCTACTGGAAGTGCTATGGGGAAACTTAATGGTCTAACGTGCATGGGGTTGAGGGTGAATGGGAAGCTTAAAATGGTATGCTGGCGGCAGTGATCGGGCTGAACAGGCTATACGGATCATCGATGAACTGTTTCGTGAATTAGAAGGCGATTCTCAAACCGAGCCTTTACAGCAGATGTTACGGAAGTATAAGGATGCTTTAGTGCAAACACAAGCAGCAGTTCCATTTATTCTGAGTCGCATGAACATGGAGATCTTGAACGTTCTGATCTGCAACAAGATCACGTTAGCGAAACCGCAGTCTGACAAAATTGGTCAGCTTTCTTCCTTATTGAACATCCGGTATGGCTACTAGTGGCGATGCGTTGTGGCAGCCGGGTTTTAGAGCGTATGGAAACAGCCTTTAAACGCACTTAAAACTGTAGGCTTAACAATTGGTGACAACAAGCTGGTTTTCTAGCCGGAAGTAAGGGTTTCTAAGTTTAAGAAGGCGAGTCAGTTTAAAGTCGTCTTTTTGAATTTTTTCGGCGTTCAACCGATGAAGGGGCTGAGAGGACACTTAGATGAAAATGAAAGCGATGGCATCGCGGCTGTTGACAGCGTATCAAGCGATTAAAGGCACACTGTTCATTTGTTTGACGATCAGCATCGGTTATTTGTTTCTGTTTATGCTGGTTTCATATTTTCGCGTTTCAACAGCTGATTTTCTAATCAGCGTTCCTTTAACTAAAGAAGGCCAGTTGTGGCGATCTGTTCCGTCTCTCCTGTTTCATGCTAACTGGGTTCATTTTTTAAGCAATCTCTTGGGCATTATCTTACTAGGCCCATTTATTGAAAGGCGGATGGGTGCGTTTGGGTTTGTGGTGGCGTTTATCGTGATCGGATTTGCGTCTGATTTAATTTATGCATACCTTCTTGGACCCGTCATTGAAGCTTATCTTGGTCCTGTTGCTTACGTTTCTACTGTTCTTGGTGCTTCTTCGGCTGTGATGGGATTGATCCCGTTGGCCCTTATGACAGCTGCGATTAAGGCGCCGCCGATGTCAAAGTTTAAACGGGTTTTGTTTGGCGTCATCATTTACTTCCTAGTCTTATCGTCTTTGCCATTTTGGAGTGAGGGGATTGAGGAGCAAGTTAGCGACTTATGCCATCTGGCCGGCTTGCTTAGCGGCATTTTTGTGAGCGTTGCGATTTTAGTTGGTGCGTTCTTTCAAAAATTAAAAAAGCAGGACAGATGGCATGACAAAAAGATGGATACGCCGTGTCATTGAGTTGGTGATCATGACTTTGGCGATCGCTGTTGCGGCTTTTGGCATTGCACCAGTACCGGCTGATGCAGAAGAAGACGGTTACGCGTCTTCTTACCAGTTGCAGGATCAAAATGGAGAGGCGATCTCATGTTAGGAGTTGGCTGTGTGGCGACAGGCTTGATGGGTAAAGTGAATGTCGGATGGTTGCCACAACATTTGAATCCGTTTAAATGGATTGGCTTGACTGATTATTAGAGTGTGGTGGCGGGACAGAGACTTGTAGATGGTTATATAGTAACGATAATTATCATTATATCGACACGCTCAATGTGTCTTGTGTATTTAAAACAACAGACGAAAGGACAAAAACGGTGATAATTAAAATGCTATAGTGCTTTTCCGTTGACGTTGATGTGGCCAAAAAGTAACGTAATAAACACAGGAGGGATATATGAATTTTGCAACAATGAACTTGCGAGGGTTATTGGCGGGAAGAGGTACAAGGTATACCTAAGAAATACGCTTGTTGGAATAGCAAACAGTTTCAGTGACGTTGCGGTAATTTTCCTCTTTTAAAAAGATTCATATAAGCGTGTCGTAAGATGCAGAAATACGATCAATTTAAAAATGGTCGTCACCTCACCATCTTTTAGAGTGACAACTATTTTTACTAGGACGTACAGCAATGGTTTAGCTTTTTCACACATGGTGTAAAGTTTAAGTGGGTGATATGTGAATAGACAAAAAGGGAGCGAATCCCTTCGTGCTAGAATGTTAATTGCAAGAAAAACAGCTAGCTATTAGGAGGAATTCGCTCTTGTCATCTATGGTACAACAAATCAGCGCAGATATGGTAAAACAGTTCAGTTCTTGACGCCGTCTTTTTCACAGACACATGACGCCGTCTTTTTCACGGCCCTAGTTGACAAACCTCTAACAAAATGTAAAATATAGAGTGTTGTTGTGATGTAATCGCTTTACGCGAGCATGTGCGACTTTTCTTGATCTAACTCATGAGTTAACCAAATATTGATAAGGTGCGATCGTTAAGAGCATGACTTGTCCTAATTAAGGGGTGTATTTGGCCTTCATTAGGGTAAGTCTTTTTTCTTCAGCATCAGCAAGGAGGGAGTCTGCCTGTGGTCATCGAACGTGTTTTGAATAACAACGCATGCCTATCTGAGAATCACGATGGGCTCCCGGTTTTGTTAATGGGTAAGGGACTGTGTTTTGGGAAGCGAAAGGGCTCACCGGTTGACATGGACTTGGTGGATAAGACTTTCATTCTTAAAGACCATGACACCATGAACCAGTTCACTGATCTGGCGATTGATGTGCCGATGAATGAGATCATGATTGCAGAGAAGGTCATCAATTATGCGAAGATTCGCACCGGGAAAAAGTATAGCGAATCGATTTACGTTAATTTGACGGACCATTTGCATAACACGATTAAACAGGCTAAAGAGGGAATCCAGTTAAGCAATCCGCTAAAGTGGGATATTGCTCGGTTCTATCCGGATGAATACGCTGTTGGTCAAAAAGCTATTCAAATCGTCAATGATGAGATAGGTGTGGCCTTGAAAGACGATGAAGCGGCGTTTATTGCCTTGCATTTTGTGAATGCGGACACTTCAAATGGGACCGAACAAAATCGTGCTTATGACGTGACCAAGATTATGAAGGAAGTCGAGGGCATTGTTAAGGACTTCTTTAACACCGAGTTTGATGAGAATTCGCTCGCTTACTACCGTTTTATTACCCATTTGAAGTTTTTTGCACAACGTCTGCTAGAAGGACAGCATTATGAAGACGATGATTTGGATCTACTCGAGACGATCAAGCGTCGTTATCCTCGTCCTTATGCCTGTTGCAAGCAGATTCAAGCCTATATTCAGAAGAAGTATCATTTTAATGTGACTGATACTGAAATGATGTATATGACAGTTCACATCAGTCGTCTAGTTAAAAATCTTTAGGGTGTTATCTTAGTGAAGAGCATGACCTAAATGAGTGATAGGATTCTTATCGCTTGTTTGGGTCTTTTTATTTGGAAAGGAAGAATAAATATGGATTATTCTGAAGTAGCGCGTTCGATTGTCAAAGCAGTCGGCGGCAAACAAAACATCAGGTCGTTGACGCATTGTGTCACCCGACTACGGTTCTACTTAAAAGACGAACAAAAGGCTTCTGATACAGCCGTTAAAGATATTGATGGAGTTTTGGGTGTCAATCATCAGTCAGGTCAATATCAAATCATTATTGGTAATGGCGTCGGCACTTATTATGACAATATTATGGCTTTGGGTGGTATTCAAGCTGCCAATGCTGATACCACGAGTGATGCGGCTGAAGATGAAACTAAAGGCCACACGAATTTATTTGACACGTTTGCCAACTTTATCTCCTCGTGTATGTCACCCTTGATTCCTGCGTTAATTGGCGGTGGCATGATGAAGGTCATTGTCATTCTATTGCCACTGATCCACGTGTTAAGTACCAATAGTCAAACCTATAAGATTCTTGCTATTTTCGGCGATGCGCCGTTTTATTTCCTACCCGTCATGCTTGCCTTTACAGCTGCGAATTACTTCAAAGTGTCCCAGATCCTGGCAGTGGTGATTGCAGGCATCATGATTCATCCGGATTTCTTAGCAATGGTCAATGCGGCCAAACCGGTACATTTCATCGGTATCCCTGTGACCTTATTTAATTATTCATCTTCAGTGATCCCGATCCTAATGGTTGTGTGGGCGATGAAATATATCGAAAAGGGTCTTA
Source organism: Lacticaseibacillus chiayiensis (assembly GCF_004123795.1). Classification (GTDB taxonomy): domain Bacteria; phylum Bacillota; class Bacilli; order Lactobacillales; family Lactobacillaceae; genus Lacticaseibacillus; species Lacticaseibacillus chiayiensis. The sequence goes on from NZ_MSSM01000001.1 coordinate 59,533, forward strand.
AACGAGTCATTCCAAATTCGATCAAGAGTATCGCATTGCCGCTACTTGAAATTTTCATCATGGGTTTTTTGGCGTTGATCGTCATTGGCCCAATTGGATCATTTGCTGGTAAAGGATTGTCTGCCGCCATTCTTTTTATTCAATCAAAAGTCGGTTGGTTGGCGATGTCATTGATGGCGGCTTTCATGCCTTTGATTGTCATGACTGGGATGCACTGGGCTTTCGCGCCAATTTTCTTAGCCGCCTCAGTAGCCACTCCGGATTCTTTGATTTTACCTGCGATGTTGGCTGCTAATGTGGCTCAAGGTGCAGCGAGTCTAGCCGTTGCCATTCGAACCAAGAATGAAAAGACACGTCAAGTTGCGGGTGCAGCCAGTATCTCAGCATTACTGGCAGGCGTGACCGAGCCTTCATTGTATGGTGTCACCTTAAAGTATCGTCGTCCCCTTTATGCTTCAATGATTGCGGGTGGCATCACCGGACTCTTCATGGGCATTGTCCATCTGAAGGCATTTGCCTTTGCTGTGCCATCTTTTGTTGCCTTGCCGCAATTCATGAGTAACGGTCAAACTCAGAACTTTATGTTTGCCTTAATTGCTTTAGTTATGTCATTTGTTATGTCATTTGTTTTAACGTTGGTCCTTGGCTGGGATGATGGGCCTGAAACAACATCAGTACCAAAACAAAAATCGAATCTAGCAACTAACGAACCGGCTTTGGCACTCGCTGATGATACTGGCAGTAATGGCACTGTCACAGAGAGTGAGACGGATTCTGATACAGTCAGTTCTGGTGTCCGGACAACGAAACGGATTTACAGTCCGGTTCAAGGTGAATTGATCACAATGGCAAGCATTCCTGATGATACTTTTGCCAAAGGAATGTTAGGGAAAGGTTGCGGCATCATTCCTGAAGATAATCACTTCTATGCACCCTTTGATGGTACGGTTGAAACGGTATTCCCAACTAAACATGCCATTGGTTTAAAGAGCAAGACTGGCATCGAACTATTAATTCACATTGGATTGGATACGGTTGATCTGAAAGGAAAACCATTTACGGCGCATGTCAGTCAGGGTGACCATGTCAAGCAAGGTCAATTATTAATGGATGCTGATCTGAAAGCCATTAAAGCAGCAGGGTATGATATCACCACACCACTGGTTGTAACAAATTCCAAAGACTTTGTTGAAGTGACGACGAGTGATAAGACCCAAGTTTCAACTCAAGATCCAGTTCTCTACATCATCTAGGAGGAATAAGAATGACTCAATTTCCAAAAGGCTTTTTATGGGGCGGTGCTACTGCCGCCAATCAACTTGAAGGTGCGTACAACGTTGACGGTAAAGGGCTGTCTGTTGCCGATGTTTTACCTGGAGGCAAGGAGCGTTTCGCCATTGTGAATGATCCACATTTCGATTGGCGTATTCATGCTGACAAGTACCATTATCCTAACCATGAGGGGATCGATTATTACCATCACTACAAGGAAGACATTGCGTTGTTTGCCGAGATGGGTTTTAAGTGTTACCGTTTTTCAATCGCATGGAGCCGCATTTTCCCGAATGGCGATGAGACGACGCCGAATGAAAAAGGGTTAGCATTTTATGATGATGTTATCGCGACTTGCCTTAACTACGGCATTCAACCGGTCATTACCCTATCTCATTATGAAATGCCACTCCATCTGATTACTAGCTACGGTGGTTGGAAGAATCGTAAACTGATCGATTTTTTCAAGCATTACGCAGATGTTGTCCTAACCCGTTATCGTGATCAGGTTCATTACTGGATGACGTTCAATGAAATCAATAGTGCAATGACCATGCCAATTATGGGTCAGGGATTGGCACCAAGTAATGGCAGTGAAAGCAAACAAAATATTTTTCAAGCTTGGCATAATCAGTTTGTCGCTGGCGCCTATGCGGTTTCTAAAGCTCATGAATTGAACTCGGAAAATAAGATTGGTTGTATGTTGCTGTATGCCACCAGTTACGCATTTGACAGTAATCCAAAGAATCAACTGGCGACACTGAAACATAATCAAGCCTTCAATCAATTTTGTGGGGATGTACAGGTACGCGGTGAGTATCCCGGTTATTCAGATCAATTAATGGCGTCATTTGGATTCAGGATATCTGATTTAGACATCACAGACGCAGATTTAGCTTTACTTAAGGCTAATCCAGTTGATTACATCGGCTTCAGCTACTATATGTCAACGGTTGTCGATGTCGTCGACAAAAACAAGCCTCAAGCCAATGGCAATCTTATTGGTGGCGTTGCTAATCCGTTTTTAAAGTCCAGTGACTGGGGATGGCAAATTGATCCCACAGGTCTACGGATTGCGTTAAACGAGCTCTACTACCGCTATCAAAAGCCTGTCTTTGTGGTTGAAAATGGCTTAGGAGCAGTTGATAAGCCAGACCAGCATCACTTTGTTCAGGATGATTATCGGATCGATTATTTGCGTCAACACATCCAAGCCATGGCGGGTGCGATTGATGATGGTGTTGATTTAATGGGCTACACACCGTGGGGATGCATTGATCTGGTCAGTGCAACGACTGGGCAGATGTCTAAGCGGTATGGATTCATTTATGTTGATCTTGATGATGATGGTCAAGGAAGCTTGAAGCGGTACAAAAAGGCATCCTTTGACTGGTATCGGCGAGTTATTGCGACTAATGGCGAAAAGTTGTAGGGGTCGTAATAGGCATGCTAGAAACACATTAAAGGAGCACGGCCTTTTAACGATTGTGGATAATACTTTTCTGACGCCTTATCTCCAGCAACCGCTTAATCTGGGTGCTGACATTGTGATTCACAGTGCCACCAAATATTTAGGCGGACATAGCGATGTTTTGGCGGGGCTGGTTGTGACCAAGGCGCCGGCGTTGAGCAAACAAATCGGTTATTTGCAGAATGCACTGAGCCCAATATTAGCGCCGGAAGCAGCCAATCTCGCTCGGCGTGGCAATGAAACCCTTAGCTTGCGAATGGATCGGGAACAGGAAAATGCGTTGGCAATTGCGCAACATCTAGAAGCATGCTAAAACATTCGCAAAAAAGGATTAGATATGATACGATTCACTCACCGAGACCTAATTGACAAGGTTTGTGGGTTGATGGAAACTACAAGATTATTGCTCATCATTCAGTTGATATAGAGGCAACAAGCGGATAATCCTGCGGTGAGTGGGGCGATGATCGAGCCAAAAAGTCACGCATGACAACACCTCCTTGCGAGGCGGTTGCCATTTACGAGCAGCCTTGTTTGTTATTGGAAAATAGTCGTCAACTCGCTTTCTGAGAGACGACTATTTTTTTGTACTGGTTCGGATCGCTCGTATTGTGATAAAGGTCAGCGGGTAAAAACGTGAATGCTGAACTAAAGCATCAAAAAACAGGTATCGTACCAGCAAGCAAATTGCCCGTACAATACCTGTTTCTTCATATTCATAAGCGTTAGACACGGAAATAGAAATATAATGCTCTGCTATCATCCAAGCTCATGCCATATGATCGCCATGCACAACCTCAACATGATACCCATGCTGCTCAAGGACATCCGCATAGTTATCAGGTAATTGCTGATCAAACCGGAAGCGGATGAGCGGCTTGAATGTGCCTTTATCGGTTCGTGTACCAAAAGTGTGATCATCGCCTGGACCGCTGGGTAAGTGATCAATGACAACTTGATGTAGGTCGCCGCGTTGACGCGCTTGGATTAGGGCGGTTAAGAGGCGATCGAGATTCGTAATGGTCACTGGCTGCATCATGCTCATCTCCTCGGTGATTAACAGCTTTGTCTGTTTCGCTTTAGTTTAGACGCGCTTTTTTCGGGATGCAAAGCCCATGAAGCTGAAAATGCTGACGATGGCGAGACCGATGGTAGCTAGCGGGCTTTGTGTTTCACCAGCTTGCGGCATGGTTTTACCGGCTGCAGCTTGTTTGGTTTCGTTGGCTGCGGTGCCGTTTTTGGCAGCAGGCGTGTTGTTTTGGCCGCGATGCTGGTTGTCGAGAACAACCAGTTTCGGACCTTGCTGACCATTGTTGCCGTTATCAGTTATTGGCGTGCCATTGCCGGTTGACGGATTTTGGCCGCCATCGTTGCTACCATTACCGCTGTTGGTGCCAGTACCAGTGGTTGGTGTGGTTGCGCCCGTGCCAGTGGCCGGATTTTGGCCGCCGCCAGTACCACCGTTGTTGCCTTGATTGCCACCATTGCCGGTTGTACCGCCGTTACTGTTACCGCCTGGCTGACCGTTGTTGCCGTTATCGCCAGGTGTTGGCGTCGGTGTTTTAACCTTGACGACATGGAAGACTTTGGTGACTTTATTGCCGACCATATCGACGGCGGTGACAGTGAAGTAGTTGTCGCCGTCTCTTAGTGTGTAGGTTTGGCTGAAGTCGGCCGCACCATATGGGTTGGAAGTCGTTGATAACGGATCGAGATGGTTATTGAAGCCGGCCAGATTCCTTTGGTGAACCACGTTATCGCCGTTGGTGTAAAGCCGGTAGCCGTTGATGTTGTCGTTGACGGTGCCGGAAACGGTGAAGGTGTCGCTGGTGGTGGTGATGTCATAGTTGCCTTTGTCATCAACCTTCAGCGTGTCGGCTTGCGGCATGTCGAGGGTTGGGAAAATGGTGTCGAGGTAGATTTGCAGTTCGCCGTATGCGGTCTTGGTTGACTTTGAACCATCGGTAGCCGGTTCGGTTAGCCGATAGCCAATCGATTGCTGTTCGGCGGCTTTGAAAGGCACGGTGAAGCTGAACTTGCCGTCTGCACCGATCGTCACGGTTTTGGCCGCTTCGGTGGCGCTGGTGACGGTCAGGATTTTACCAGCCGGGTTATCGACGTGGCCGGTGATGGTGAGTTGACCGGTTTGGGCGTTGTAGATGTCGGCGACTTGATCGGCACCAACCAGCGTGAAGGAATTGTCGTTGAATTTATCAAATTTCAAACCGGCAGTTGGCTGGGCGTGGGTCGTGATTTGGGAAAAGGCGCGGCCTCCTAGCACTGGCGCTCCGCTTGTCATCCTAGCGTTGGCCGCAGCCGTAGCGTTGTCTTGCAACGGGATGAGAACATGAACGTTCTTCTGGCTGAAATGGCCGTAGCCGGCAGTGCCATTAGCATCCAAAAAGACAATCATTTCATCACCGTCTGCGCGGCCAGCTTCTTCATAAGTTCCGAAGTCTGCAGTCGGCGAAAGGACGGTGCCGATAAAGTCTCCATATGGTGCAGATTCAGTCAAATTGAAGGTGACTGTCCCGGTCTTTGGATCGACCGTGCCAGGGAAGACTTTGCCGGTTTGTGCATCAGTGGCATAGACGATCCAGTCGACACCAGCGGGTACTTGAGCATAGGCCGTAAAGCTGGTTTGGTCAGAAACTGCCTGGATGAATCCGTCACTACCACGCCAAATATTGTGAGGACCGTCGCCGACTTTCCAGGTGAATTGCGGGGCGATATCGGATGTTGGCATGGTTGTATCGGTTTGATGTGTCCCGGTGGTTGCTTGTAAGGAGACGCTGGTTTTGTTACCAGCGACGTCGGTTAATGTCAGCGTCAGGCTGCCGTTGCTGTTTTCAAGCGCGGCTTTTTGGGCAGCGCTTAATTCAAAGCTTAGTGTGCCGTCATTATTTTGGCCGTTGTTGTTTAAGTTCACGCCGTATGCTTTGTTGCCGATTTTCAGAGCTACATCGCTAAACTTGGTGAACCCGGTGCCTTGGTCGTCGTAATGGAAGGAGACGCGACCGTCTTGATAGCTTAAGCCGGAGAGCGTCGGGGCAACCGTGTCGACGGCGACTGGCAAGTCATAGTCCTGATTTTGCTGGGATCCGGTGTTGTATTGCTCGGTCACCAGCCGGTATGTGTACTTGCCGTCCGGAGCAGTGACGTATTTGCCAGTGGCCTGATCGTAGACTTTGCCATCCCAGGTGAAGGCATTGGGATCAAGCCGCATGTCGGTGCTGAGGCCGAGATCGGAATTGAAGTCGTTGCCGTTTTGCAAGTAGGACTTCGACGTGTTGTTTTCCTTATCCAGCACGCGCACCACATGTCCTTGGGCATCTAAAATCTGAATGGTTACGGACTTTAGGTTCTGCTTGGAGAAGACGTACGGGAAAATAGTATCACTGGCGCCATCGCCGTTGGGGGAGAACGATACTTTCTTGTTGTCAACATAAGTTGGAATCAGCGTCCAGGTGTACTTGCCGGTGGTATCGGTGTTGACGAGGTTGCTGAGTGAGGCGGCATCCGTGACGCCCAGCGGATTGTTGTTGTTATCGACTAAGTAGCCGCCGTTGAAAATGGATTCACCACTGTTGGCCGGAGCATCGATGACTTGTTCATTGGTGAGATCACCATAGTAGCCGAGATACGGGACGCTGATCGTTTGCGCGGCATCGGTGGCTTTAAATGTGAGGTAACCTTCGACCAGCTGATCAGGGGACACGGTATCGTCAAGCGATAACGTGAAAGTGACTTGTTTGGTTTCGCCGGCTGCCAAGGTGAAGTTGGCCGTGTCGGTGTTGACGGTTGCGCCGACCAGCGTTTGATCGTGAACGGTGTTGCCGTTGCTGGCATCCCGGACTTGGGTGAGCGGGCCGCCGTTGGTATCCACCACATAATTTTGGGCGATTTTGCCATGGTTCGTCAGGGTGACGGTGAAGGTTGTGGTTTTCCCGATTTTACCTAAGGAAACGGAACCGGCGTCTTTGTTGCCTTCAGCACTGACGGTCAAATCGCCGGCTTTGGCAACATCAATTTGGCCAGCACCTTGCCGCCGTGGCGAGATGTAGGTGTCCGGATAATTGATGTCTTTCATCGGTTCAGCCGCGTTCATGAGCGCTAACTTAACGGCTTTGACAAGGTCAGCGCCTTTTAAGTCAGGCTGAGTGGCCTTGATTTTTTGCATCACGAGCAAAGCTGCACCGGCGTTGAATGGGCCGGCCATGGACGTGCCGGATTCGACGGCATAGGTTTGCGTGTTGGTGGCTGGATCAATGGCAGTTGACGTGACGTTGTCGCCAGGTGCGGCAATGTCTGGTTTCAACGTGTAGTCGGCCATGGGTCCCCAAGATGAAAAGCCATCCATTTCGGACTTATCGCCAGTGGCACTGGTTTCGGCTGCCACGGTCATCGCTGAAGCGGCAGCACCGGGATCGCCGATGGTGGAGTCGTTTTTCGGCGCGTAAGCCGTGGAAATATCGTTAGGCGTTTTGGCGCCGATGATGCTGCCGGCGATGGCGTTGTTACCAGCGGAAATCGAGACGAAAACGCCGTGCTCGGTAGCATATTGAACCGCAGCCTGTTCTTCATCGGTTAAGTCCTGCTCGGTGACCCCGATGCCGAGGGACATCTGAATGGCGTTGGCGCCGAGTGTGACAGCATCGCGAATCGCCCGGGAAATATCGTTGGCATTTTCATCCGGGAATTCGTCGATGACTTGCATGGCGAGGATCTGAGCTTCTGGAGCCACGCCTTTGACATAAGTAGAAGCATCTTCTTTGCCGGTGGCGCCGTCTACGATGGTGCCATTCGCGGCAATGATCCCGGCAACGTGCTCGCCGTGGGTGGAGCCTGACTCGGTGATGCCGGTGTTGACGCTATCGTTATTCACATAATCGTAGGCAAAAGGGATCTTGCTGTTGACGTAGGTGCCATAGCCCAGCTTGGCAATCGCGGCTTCGGCTTTTTCTTTGGTGATGGAGGCGGTGCTGTCGTCACTGAGACGGAGGTCGGCATGCGGCTGAACGCCGGAGTCGATGACGGCGACGACCATGCCCTGGCCTTGATAGCCTTCATCCCATAGCCCTTTGACGTTGCCTTTGGTCAGGGTGTCTTGATTAGCTGGCCCGGGATCAGCGGTGGCAACAGAACTGGCTTGGCTCTTACTGTCCGTTGTGGCCGTGTTGGTTGCGGTTGCCGTGGCGCTTGCTTGGCTAGTGGCCGTTGTTGCCGTTTGGCTGGCACCGCTACTGGTGTTTGGTTGCGTGGTTACGCTAGACGCCGCTGCGGTAGTTTTCGCTGTCGCAGATGTGGCTTGCTGGGTCGCAGTTTGCGGCTGACTAGCACTACTCTGCGTATTTTGGGCAGGTGCTGCTTGTCTCTGAGTTGCGCTACTTTTGGTCGCTGCAGTTTGCGCTGCGTTGCTAGTGGCATCGCTTGCTGTCGCCTGGTTGGCAGTTGTTTGAGCAGCTGGTTGCGCCTGCGCATTGGTTGATTGAGCCGTCTGACTCGCCTTTTCTGTCAGTGTTGTCGTTGTATCGGCGGCAACGGACTGGGTGGCGGTGCCGCCCAAGACAATCAAACTCGTACCAAAAGTAATGATCCCGGCAGTCATCCATTTGGTGCCCGCCTTATACATCTTATAGTGTCGCTTCATTTCGGTCGTCGAATTTTTATTCATGTACGCCCGGCCCCCTTAGATTTTGTATTAAAAAAATGAGACTTGAAAGAAATGCCCAAAATACCCAAAATTTTCACATTTTAAAAACAGTTTCTTCTCATTTGTTCTTAATAGCAAAAAGCTTATAACCCGAGGTGGCTTCTGTCAAGACATGGACGGGATTTTTAGCAGTGATGCTGCGAATTTGCTTGTCATTTTGTTTTTTGAAAAATTATATTTCTTATGTTGACTGTAATCGAAAGGAAAACAGTCGAAGTTTTGGTGAACGCTTAAAAGCCCGATATCTGCATAGCTTGAACGCAAACACCGGACTTTTTGAAGCTGGAGTATTAAAAAATCTGTTTTTAAGTTAGCCTAAATCATGAATAAGAAACAAGACTCATGAAGCAGCTGCGAACTCAATCTATTCTTATAACCGAATCGCGGTTGGACTGATCTGGAAGTAATCGACTAAGTAACTTGCGACCCCATCATCGTCGTTGGACGGCACGGTAATGTCAGCAATTTTCTTAATGGCTGGAATGGCATTGCCCATGGCGACACCGATGCCGGCGTACTCGATCATATCCTTATCGTTTTCCTCATCACCAAAAGCGGCAAGTTGCTCACGCGGAATGCGGTAAAAGTTGAGCGCTGCTTTTAACCCATTCATCTTGTTGACATTTTCAGGCATGATTTCCAACAATGTCCGGCGTGAACGAGCCACGTTGAGATTCTTCAGTGATTTTGCAGCAGTCGCGGCGGCATCGACCATGTCAGGTTCACCGGCGATCACAACCTTGAAAATCGGCAACTTAGCCGGGACCTTATCGAAGGTCGTGTCTGTAAAAGGCATCAGCTTAGGAATTAGCGTTTGGTAACTTGATTTACCAAACTCGGTCAATGAATAAACTTTATCTTCGCCGACAATGTCCAGCTTAAAACCATTTTCTTTGACCAGCTCATAAACCGGTTCGACTTGCTCCTTGGTCAAAGCCGTTACCTTAATCACGGTATGCTCACGAACCAGCCGAACCAAGCCGCCATTGAAGCAAACGCAAACGTCGTCATTTTTGGTGACATGCAGTTCCTCCAAGAATGGTTTCAATGTGGCAAACGGTCGGCCTGAACAAAGAATAATGCGGATACCTTTGCGATTCAGGTAACGAAGCACGTCGCGATTCGTGACGCTGAGCTCCTTCTTGCTGTTAAGTAACGTGTTATCCATATCAAGTGCGATGGCTTTAAGCATAATTAACTCCCTTTCTAACTTTACGCAGTTCACGCTTATTATATCAGAGTTTCTAGTTCTAAAAACGTTTTCAGAACTGGCTAAACCAAAATTGACTCTGGCCGACTCTTATTGATTTACGTAAAAATGGTATGGTAATAGATTTTAGAGGATGTGTTGAGAATGTTTGACAAGTTGAAAAGCCCGTATACTAGTGTTCTCGCTTAACCTAAAACATGTTGACACCTGCCATGGTGCACGATTTTTCATCCACGAAGGAAAATGACTGGATTAAGTTGCGTTCAAGTAACCGCTACCATGAGTGTCGAAAGATGAAAAGGAGCGATATTTATGACTGATTGGTTAGGCTTGGAAGGTAAGACGGTTATTGTGACAGGCGGTTCATCAGGGATTGGCGCTGCTATTGTCGAAGAGTTGATTCACAACGGGGCTAACGTTGTCAATGGCGACCTTAAGGAAGGCGACTTCAAAGATCCAAAGCTGATTTATGTTGCGACCGATGTGACGGATACGGATGCAGTTGAGAAGCTGGCTGCTACTGCCGAAGAGATTAACGGTGAGATTTGGGGCGTTGTCAATAATGCCGGCATTAACAAACCACGGGTATTGGTTGATCCTAAAGCGCCGCACGGTAAATATGAGTTGGATGTGCCGACATTTGAACAAATTTTCAGTGTCAATGTCAAAAGTGTGTTTCTGGTATCGCAGGCAGTTGTGCGGCGGATGATCAAACAAGGTCATGGTGTGGTGGTCAACATGTCATCTGAAGCAGGCTTGGAAGGTTCTGTTGGTCAAAGTGTATATGCTGCCAGCAAGGGTGCGATTAACGGGTTTACCCGTTCTTGGGCCAAAGAGCTGGGCAAATATCATATCCGCGTGGTTGGTGTTGCACCTGGCATTATGGAAGCAACCGGCTTGCGAACCCCTAGTTATGAGGAAGCCCTGGCCTATACCCGAGACACGACAGTTGAAGCGATTCGGGCAGGTTATAGTTCTACTTCAACCACCCCACTTGGGCGCAGTGGCAAATTGAGTGAAGTAGCTGATTTGGTTAATTACTTCTTGTCGAATCGCGCCAGCTACATCACCGGCGTAACGACCAATGTTGCAGGAGGCAAATCCAGAGGGTAAGCATTTGGTAGGAGGAGGTCAACCTGATTGAATAGTTTGGATTATCGACTTTTGCGCTATCTTCTGGCAAATGGCACCTCCAGTTTGGATGAATTGGCTGAAAGCGAAAATGTTTCGACCCGAACGATGCAAAAATATATTCATGAACTCGGCGAGTCACTAGGAGACGCAGCGGAAATCCGCATCAACAAAAGCGGCTATTTTCTGCATATCCTGAATTATCGCAAATTTTCGCTCATTCAATCAGGCGTCTTCAAACAAAATATTGACAATAACGACAAGCAAAAGCGGCAGGCAGAAATCTTGTTTCGGCTGATTCAAGAGCGCGAGTTTGTACCAATGGACGACATTGCCGATCAACTAACGGTAAGCCGCGGGACTCTGCTGAAGGATTTAACGGCATGTCGTATGTGGTTGAAGCCTTATGATCTCAGCATCGAAAGCGCCACCAGTCGTGGAATTAAGCTTCGGGTTGGTTCGACCGTTGATTTAACGATGCTGATTTATAATCGGTTGTTTGACTATGTGCAGGCGCGGCTGTTCAGTGATCAAACGCTGGTGGCAGTCGTCATTGATCGTTTGAACGCAGCTAAAATCAAAACAAGTACCACCCAGATCTTTGAAAAGGTGATGCAAATTGTTGTGTTTCTTAAACAACATCATTATAAACTCAGCGGTATCAGTCCATACTATACGAACTTAATGGAAGCATCGCCGTTGTTCATTAATATCCTTGAAGATATCGAAGATCGTTGTCACGTGACGTTTACCCAAGAAGAATACAATTTTCTGGCTTTCCCATTTAACCTTTATGCCAACAAATTGCTGTCAGCGGAAAAGTTAAAGCAAAAAGTCGAGGCTAACAAAGTGATTTTCGATCAGGTTGCTGACGAGATCCGCAGTTTGGTCGATGCCAAGATCGATTATGAGCAGTTTTATCAAGCAACCAAGTATCATCTAATCTTTTTGATTAATCGCGGCATTTTCCATATTTCTCCGTCTGACTATTTAACCAATAAAATGTTGCAGCGGTTTCAGCTAGCGGCGGATATGGCGATGGTGATGATTGATAAGCTGGAAGAAATTCTAGGGATTCATATTGCCGATGTCGAGATTAATTATCTGACGGTTTACTTTGAAATGGCGTTGCAGCATGCGGATAATGTGTCGCCGGATCAGCCACAGGTCGGATTCTTTTCCAGTATGGGGCAAAGTGTTTTGCGCTATTTACAAAATCAACTGGATACGATGTTTGAATCCAAGGTGCGCATTCGCACATTTCAGGATGAAACCGATATTTTGACGCATCAGGATCAACTGATCATGGTTTTTACCGATCGACCGCTGGCATTCCGGCTGAAGATTCCGGTGGTGATGATGGGCGATATTTTCCGCGATCGAGTGTTGGAAACGAAGGTGCGGGCTTCGGCGGTGCAACATGAAATTGATGCCGGGCGGATTATCTGGCGGGCGCAGACGTATGCGAACCGACCGAATCAATCCTATGAAGCGGTCTTACGTGCGACGTTGAAGGCTGACAGTGAAGCTGGTTTGGTCGACGCCGGGTTTATTGATCGCTTGATTCAACATGAATCCACAACGAAATTTGTGTTGGATAATGGTGCGGCTATCCCACATGCCATCGCTGACATTGATCAAAATCGCCTGTTTTTGCATCTGAGTGTGTTGACGCATGCGATGACGATTGGCGGAAAGTCTGTGAGTTACATTTTTGTGATCGGTATTCCCCGCGTGTTAGGTAAGAAGGCTTTGGAAGATTTATCGATGCTTTATGACTTACTCTTTTTGCTGGCAGTCAATGAAACTGCAATGGCAAATTTACGCAAGATTTCCGATAACCATGATCCTTTGACCGTTGTGACGGAGGGCTTATAAAATGAATGTTTTGATACTTGGTATTTTCGTTGCCGCAGCATTCTTGTTGCAGGCTTTGATGGTTTATTTTCAGATCCGCAACTTTGCCCACAACTATCATGAGGTGCGCCAAGGCGGTCGCGTGTTGATCGGCAAAAATCCGCGACGGTTTCGGCAAGGCAGCTTGATGTTAATCGGACTGGATCCTGATGATCGGATTCAGGAAATTCGGATTATGAAGGGGCTCACGGTTTTCAGTCGATTTCGCGAGGTCGATCGGTTCGATGGCGAATCGGTTGCTGAAGTCGGTGCTGATTACGCGACGTTGCATAAGCTGAGCCGCACCGAACGAGAATGCTTTCTAAACGCGTATCGCAATTATGTGAACTATAAAACGAATAATCTCAGTTTTGAAGACTTTGATACGAGTCGCGTCAGCATGTTTTCGTTGCCGATTTTTAGCGAAATCAGCATGAAACTGAAAGCGATTCCGCAGATGCTGACACATATATTCAAGAAAAAGATAATTTAGGGGGATGACATCATGCAATATATTTCTGATTTTGCCGCTGGATTCATGAAGCTGTTTCAAACTGGCGGAAAAACGTTTATTAGCTGGATGACCAGCATTGTGCCAGTGGTTTTGCTGCTGTTGGTTCTGATGAATACGATTATTGCGTTCATTGGGGAAGCGCGTATCGAACGGTTTGCGCAAAAAGCCAGCCGTAATGTGTTGATGCGCTATCTGGTTTTACCGTTTCTGGCGGCATTTATGTTGGGTAATCCAATGTGCTTTACACTGGCCCGTTTCTTGCCGGAATATTACAAGCCAAGTTATTACGCAGCCCAAGCACAGTTTTGCCATACCAGTAATGGTGTATTTCCCCACATTAATCCAGGTGAATTGTTTGTCTGGTTGGGGATTGCGCAAGGCGTGCAGAAGCTTGGTCTGAATCAAATGGATCTTGCCATTCGCTACATGTTGGTCGGCATTGTCATGAACTTCATCGGCGGTTGGGTCACTGATTTCACAACAGCCTATGTATCCAAGCAAACTGGAATTACGCTCAGCAAGACGGTTGACTTGTCAACGAGAGCATAAAGGCGGCAATTACAATAGCACTTTCAAATCAAGGAGGCTTTATGAATTATGGCCGAACAAAAATGGCATAGCATTCAAGTAGTCAAAGGATCAGGTGGTTATGGCGGTCCATTGACGATCACACCGACTGAACAGAAGCATAAATTTATCTATGTAACCGGTGGCAACCGCCCCGCCATCGTCGATAAGATTGCGGAATTAACCGGGATGGAGGCCGTAGACGGATTCAAAACGTCCATCCCTGAAGACGAAACAGCATTAGCAATCATTGACTGCGGCGGTACATTACGTTGCGGTATTTATCCAAAGAAAAATATTTTAACGATTAATGTTTTACCGACTGGGAAATCCGGCCCGTTGGCAAAGTATATTGTGCCGAAATTGTATGTTTCAAACGTTGATGTCGATCAGATTACGGCATTGCCTGATGATGCTGTTCCTGATCAGTCCCTGAACGGCGTGCCGCTTGATCAACGCGGCGAAGCGGGTAAGCAACAGGAAGCCACTGCTGAATCAACCGCCGCACTTTCTTCGACGGGGGAAACCTCAGAAGCAAAGGCAGATGAAGCGGCCGCTGAAGCTCGGGAAGCTAAGTTTGACACGGACAAGACGATTACGGCGCAAATGAAAAAGCCTAATTTCATTGCGCGAATCGGCATTGGCGCTGGGAAAGTAATCGCAACTTTTAACCAAGCCGCTAAAGATTCAGTTCAGACGATGTTGAACACGGTTATTCCATTCATGGCCTTTGTTGCCTTGCTTATTGGGATTATTCAAGGATCAGGCTTAGGTAACTGGTTTGCTAAGCTGATGACACCGCTAGCTGGCAATATTTTTGGATTGATTGCGATTGGCTTTATCTGCTCATTGCCATTCTTATCACCGATTCTCGGTCCGGGCGCAGTTATTGCCCAAGTTATCGGAACGCTTATCGGGGTCGAAATTGGCCGCGGTAACATCCAACCGCAATATGCGCTGCCAGCTTTGTTTGCGATTAATACGCAGAACGCGGCGGACTTTATTCCCGTTGGACTGGGACTTGAAGAAGCAGATTCAAAAACGGTTGAAGTTGGCGTTGTTTCCGTTTTGTATTCACGCTTCCTAAACGGCGTGCCACGTGTTGTTGTTGCGTGGCTAGCAAGTTTCGGGCTGTATGCAAAGTAAGCAGTATTTTTGAGAGGTGAGGATAGTGTCGTCAGTAGCAGAAAAAACAAAATATGAAACAAGGATTCTAGAGGTTGGTTCAGACGCGCGGGGTTTCAAAGATATTAACATGGCTATTCTTTTCGGTGATGAGGCGCCGGATGCTTTGCGCTCGTCTTGCTTCATCATTCAAGTCACCAAAATTCTAGAACCGATCCAGGCGGGAGACGTGATGGTATTTGGTGATCAGGCTTATACCATTACGGCAGTTGGTGATGAGGTGAATACAAATCTAGGCAACCTCGGTCACACAGCAGTGGTGTTTGATGGTTCGACCACACCTGAACTTGCCGGATCGCTTTATTTAGAACAAAAACCATATCCACAACTAGACGTGGGCACTGTCATCAAAATTATTAAGGAGGTCTAGGTCATGTTCATTGATACAGCCAATCTCGCACAAATCAAGGAAATGTTGGGATTTAACCAATTTGAGGGCGTTACCACAAATCCCAAGCTTCTTCTAAAAGAAGGCAATCCACGATTTGAACAATTGACTCAGATTCGGGCGTTAAAACCGGGTGTTCTTTTTGTCCAGTTGGTAGGAGATACTGAAGCAGAATTATTGGCAGATTATCACGAATTACGTAAACGTTTTCCAGACACTGACGACACGCGAATGGCGTTTAAGGTGCCATTATTTGAACCGGGATACAGAGCAATTTCGACAATCCGCTCTGAAAAACCGGATGAGTGTCTATTAGGCACGGCTGTTTATTCCGTTCGCCAAGGTTTCATGGCATGCGTTGTTGACTGCGATTATATTGCCCCGTACGTGAACCGCATGGAGCAGTTGGACATCGATCCATATCGCATGATTGCCGAGACTCACGCTTTTTATCAGAAAACCGACACGCACATTAAGATTATGGGTGCAAGTTTCAAAAATGCGTCACAGGTGATGGCGGCAATCAAAGTTGGTGCAGAGAACGTTACGATCAGCTATGATATTTTCCAACAGTTGATGACCAATGCTGCAGCAGATGATGCCATCAGGGTCTTCAATGCAGAAGGCCGGCAGCTGGATCAAAAAGCAGGTGTCTAAAGCATAGACAGATGCGCTAAAAGAAGAAGGATTAAGCACATGCCAAGCATAAGAAAGCGCCGTGAAGTTCCGAGTAGTTGGGACTGCATGGCGCTTTTTGCGTGCCAGCATCAAGTTTAAATGGTCGGATCATATGGGAAGCGAATGGCGTTACCACCTTTGATAAACCAAATATTGACAACTACTCGATTGATTTTCCTTGTTATTTTATAAAATTAAAGCAGGAATTTTGCACGAATTGAACGGTCGCATTGTGAAACCAACAAAGCTGCCAATTTTTAATGTTCCAAAACAAAGACAGTTCCGCCAACCTGTTATACACCGGATAAATGCTAATTTATAAGCATCTTAATAATAAACTAACGAACCATCATCAGACCGCAATTTACATAAATGGAACAGACCAATCAATTTTTTGTTGACCCGATCACATATTATTGCACGATTAATCGTGCAAACATTTCCTGTTGTTTCGTTTGAGAAAGCGCTTTACAGTAGTGATAGACATGAATAGCAAAGGGGGTGAACAGATGCCATTAAGCAACCGGCAGCGACAACTTGTTTTGCAGTTGTTGAATGCCGAAGGGGCGGTGACGGCGAAACAGCTGGCTGAGTCGGCGGCGGTGAGTGTGCGGACCGTGAAGTATGATCTGACCGATATTCGTGATTGGTTGGCTGCGAAAGGTTCGGCTCTGAAGAGTGCCCCACGCAAAGGAATTTGGATTGAAGCCGATGATGCTGCTAGGGCGGTTCTGCGTGAGAAAATCGATGAACAAATTGCCGATCATTATTTAGCGCCGAATGAACGGATCATCCGCATGATTTTGATTCTTGCGCAAACCGGTGATTATACGACCCAGCAACAGTTTCAAGCGTGGGTCAATGTCAGCCAGACAACGGTGAACAATGATCTTAAGAAACTGGCGGTTTATCTGCAGCAGTTCAACGTGAAGCTGACCAGTAAAAACTACTATGGTTACAAGCTCAATGGCGCGGAACTCGATATTCGCCGCTTGCTGGAACAGCTGATTACCCAACAGTTGAATCGCAAGACGCTGATGGCCGAATTGGTGGACAGTCTCAGCACGAAAATCGAACCGAAACGAGCCGTGATGTTAACTGGCGAGGCCACGTTTGACCATGCTTTTAACACGATTTTGAAGGAAGCCATTCACCTAGGCAAAACAGAACCGCGCATCCCTGATCCTAGCGTGCTGATTGCGATGATTATTCGGTTGACGATTGGCGTGATTCGCCAAGGATTCAACCAGTTAGTGAATAGTTATCATCGCGTTGAGCAGCCTGCTGCTAACCAGCATTTTGTCGACAAGCTGATGATGAGAACGCTGGATTTTTATAATCTGCCAGCGCTGACGGATGATGTTGCGTATTACCTCGGTCAACGCGATGATGAACAGCCAGTGGCGCAGGATCATAACTTAGTGGCGATGACGCATCGAATCATTTTGGCGGTTGGCGCGCTGGTCGATCACGATTTCAGCCATGACAGTCAACTGCAGGAAAATCTGTACCTGCACCTGAGCCAATCTTTGGGCGAGAAGAGTCAGCTTTTGGAATATAGCCCGTTCACGCAAGACATTAAGCAAGAATATCCGGACTTATTTGCGGCCATCGAAAAAACCGTCAACAAGGAGCTGGCCGATGATCAAGCGGTGTTGAGCGAGGCATTTGTTTCTTTTATCGCGTTGCATTTCATGGTGTCGCTTAATCGTGACAGTCAAATGCGGACGGTGCGGGTTGCCTATGTTTGTGCGACGGGCATCGGGATTACCAACCTGATTCAGCAACGGATCGCTTCGGCCATTCCGAACATCGAACTGGTGGGCTTTGCGTCCATTGACGATGCCCGCGCCTTAATCGCCCGCGAGCAACCGGAATTGGTCATCAGCGTTTTCCCACTGAAAAATGTCGACGTTCAGGTGATCGAAGTCCAGCCACTGCCGAATGCTACCGACATTGCCGCCATTCGCCAGGCAGTCGCTAAAAAATTGCAGGTACCGCTGACGCAAATCAAATCGCAACACCCTGTCGTCTCGATCAAGCCCAAACCTAATCTGGAGCAGCAGACCCAGCAGACGATTTTGACGATGTTCAGCATCTATTCCGAACTTAAGCTGCAACTACCGACCAAAATCGATCCGTACTATGGCGACGCGTTCATGATCCACGTTTTTCTGGCTGTTCAACGCATTATGTTTAACAAGCAGTATCAGGGAAAACCGAATCATGATGATCCGAAACTGGTTGGAACCGTCGAGCACGTCTTTTCCGATCATGGGCTGGCGATTAATCGAGCTGAGGTGCATGCAATTCTGGAATACTTGAGTTTGAGTCACGCATCATCATAGAAGGGGGATGACACCACTGGAAGCCAACGATGAACTACCGGAAGAAGTCCAAATGATGATCAAGCAAAGCAGTGATACCGAGGCGGCGGAAGCACTAGTTCATTATGTGATTAAATTGTCCGCTGCTGCGACGATTCATTTTACCGATGTTCAGTTGCAGGTGCTCACGAATCACCTGATCGAAATGCTGAACCGTTCACGGTCGGGTGAGCAACTCCCAGCGGTCGATCCGCAAATGTTTGCTGACGTTTCGCAAAAATCGCTGGATTTAGCTGATCAAGTTGTACGGCATATCGGACATTTGGCCGTTGCCGAAAAGTATATTTTATCGATTCATTTTGAAGCAGCACAAAACAAAATTTGAAGATAACGCGTTCATCGGCGCAGGAGCTTGCATGTAAGGACCTTG
This sequence comes from Lacticaseibacillus chiayiensis, assembly GCF_004123795.1. GTDB lineage: Bacteria > Bacillota > Bacilli > Lactobacillales > Lactobacillaceae > Lacticaseibacillus > Lacticaseibacillus chiayiensis. Next base: position 78,315 of record NZ_MSSM01000001.1, read on the forward strand.
GTCGCAATGGCCAAAATCGGGCCATTACGCCCAAGGCCGCTTACACGCCAGCTCCTAAGCGCGCCGGTTCACGCTCAAGGAGGATTTTATCATGGTTAAAGTTGTTATCGCAGATCGCATGGGTAAAGGTCAAAACGTTGCCAAAGGGGTTGAAGCAGCTGGCGGTACCGCTGTTGTCGTACCGGGCATGGGCGCTGATATGCGTTTGGGTCAGGTCATGGATAAAGAAAAAGCCGATATGGGCATCAGCTTCTGCGGTTCTGGCGGTGCCGGTGCGATTACCGCGCATACGCAATTTGGCTGGCCGGAACGTCACGGGATGCGCTCGATTCAAGAAGGTGTGACCGCGATTGAAGAAGGTAACAAGGTGCTCGGTTTTGGATTTATGGATCAGGAAGCGTTGGGCAAAGCTTTGGTTGAGGCGTGGGAAAAGAAGTATCCAGAAGCTTAAGGAGGGAACGAGATGACGGTCGTGAATGAAACCAAACGTCAGGTGATTACCGTTTCCGGCAAAGGCGAAACCAAACAACAGGCATTTGCCGCCGCTTTTAGCAGCATTCAAAAGCAGCTGGTTGGTGAGGCAGACGAGGCCATTTTACGGATTATTCCGGAGAAAGTTGAACCGCTTAAGTTAGTTAAGTCCAGTTATACCGAAAAATTTCTGTTTTTCTTTTTCAAGCGGACACGCACGACTTATGCGGTTACGCTGGCCGTGACGGTTGCGGTGACCGCGATTGATCTTGATGCGTTGACGTTTGAAGATGTCACGGCGCCGTCACCGGATGCACTTTCCTTGCCAAATTTGAAAAATATGTTGAAGGGTGTGAAATGAATTGCCAATCTTAACAATCTTATTCCAGTCAATCATTATTGGCGGACTGGTAGGTTTTGCGGCAGGCGTTGGGGCAGCGCGGATGTTTACGGCACCGAAAACCCAGGCTTTGGGCGCATTCCGTACCTTGGGCGAAATGAACGCGGCAGAAGGCGATCCGGCTTCGCATTTTAGCTTCGGCCTTGGGTTCTTCTTCAATGCGTGGGCATCAACGGTTGGTGCTGGCGCGTTTACTCAGGATATTACCCATCGTGTGATCCCTAACTGGGCGGCGGCAGGTTTATTGATGAAAAATCGCAATGTCGAACAGACCATGCACAATCCTAAAAAGATGGGGATTGCCGGTGCGATTGTTGGCGCACTGGTCGTGGTTTTCCTGAACGTCACTTCCAGTTCGATTCCGGAGTCACTGCAGGTCACAGCGGTGAAGGTGCTGGTACCAGCGGCAAATCAATTGATCAATCTGGTGATGCCGATTCTGTTCTGGCTGGCAGCGATTGATGCTGGCCGCCGTTCAGGATTGTTCGGAACCGTTTTTGGCGGACTGTCGGCGATGATCATGGGCAATGCGGTGCCAGGCGTGGTGCTGGGCATTTTAATCGGCAAAGGGGTCGACGAACTCGGCTGGACGCGGATTACCAAGTCCATTTTGGCCGCCGCGATTCTGTTGTTCGTTCTGTCTGGCTTCTTCCGTGGTTTCGACTTGAACTTGCTGAAGTCGTTTAACCTGAATGCACCAGGCTGGTTGTCGAATGTCCATCAAATGATAGGCGGAAAGTAGAGGTGTTGACGCATGGCGGATAAACAAACCACCGCAACTGCTGACGAGGAATTAAAGGCGGTTGCGAACGAACATGACTTTTGGCACGCAGACTGGGGCTTCGTGGTGATTGTCGCATTGATGTCGGCCGGGGTCTTTGCCGGAACGTCAATGTACTACAATTATGGTGTCGGTGCCTTCAATGAAGTCGCAATCGTGGCGATGTTGAAGGCAGGGATGACAGGCGGTTCTTATGGTGCCGCGGCGGCGTTTGGTGCCAGTTTCCTGTTTGCCCGAATTTTGGAAGGGTCACTCGTCGGCATTCTGGATCTTGGCGGGTCAATTCTAACCGGTGTCGGCATCGGAATTCCCGCGATCCTGCTGTCGGTTGGCGCTAAATCCTTAGTGTCCAATTTTGGCTTGGCGCTTTTGACCGGTGCGGTGTTGGGATTAGCAATCGGCACGATCATTTTCCTGGTTCGAAAATTTACGATTAATCAAAGTAACGCCACGTTTGGCGCGGATGTCATGATGGGCGCCGGGAACCAAACCGGCCGTTTCCTTGGCCCGCTGATCATCTTAAGCGCGGTCACCGCCAGCATTCCGATCGGGATCGGCAGCACGATCGGCGCAGCACTTTTCTATGCTTGGAAAAAACCAATTCCAGGCGGCGCGATTATTGGGGCTATGATTATGGGGTTTTTCTTCCCGGTCAAGTTGTAAGAGCGAAAAGGGTTTAGAAAGGCAGGTCCTCACTTGTGTTTGATGTTTTAATCAAGAACGGTAAAACGGAACGCGAACAGCCGATTGAAGTCGGCATTAAGGGAAACCGCATTGCGGCGATTGCGCCTAAGTTGGAAGGTGCTAGCGGCGAAAAAGAAATCGACTTGCACGGGCAGTCGTATGTCAGTGCCGGCTGGATTGACGATCATGTGCACTGTTATGAAAAGTTAACGTTGTATTTTGACGATCCCGATGCAAATGGTTACAAAACCGGCGTCACCACGGTCATCGATGCCGGCTCAACCGGTGCGGACAATATCCGGGATTTTTATAAGATCACCCGCGACAAGAAAACCAACGTCTATGCTTTGATCAATATCGGGCGTACGGGCATTTTAGCACAAGACGAATTAGGCGATATGGACAAGGTCAGCAAAGAAGACCTATTTGATGCCGTGGTTGATTTGCCTGACTTCATCGTCGGGATCAAAGCCCGCGAAAGCCATTCAGTCGTGATTGACAATGGCATCAAGCCGTTACTGGCGGCGCGCTCGTACGCGGCGTTGCTCGGACACTTGCCGATTATGGTTCATGTCGGCGCCAACCCGCCGGAACTTAAGGATATTCTGCAAGCGATGGGCAGCGGCGATGTTTTGACGCATGCTTACAATGGCAAGCCAAATGGGATGATTGATGAAAACGGCGAAATCAAGGACTTTGTTTACGATGCGTATGATCGCGGTGTTGTTTTCGATGTCGGCCACGGAACCGATTCGTTTAATTTTAAAACCATGAAAATTGCCCGCGACCATGGGCTGGATCCGAAGTCGCTGAGCACCGATATTTATCACCGCAATCGGGAAAACGGACCGGTGTATGACATGGCGACAACGATGGAAAAAATGTTGCAAGTCGGCTACACGCTGCCAGAAGTGATTCGGATGGTGACGTTTGCGCCGGCCGATACGTTCCATCTGCTGAACAAAGGACGACTGCGGCCAGGCAAAGATGCCGATATAACCATTTACAATGTCACGCCGGGTGATAAGGTATTAACGGATTCGAATGGCAACACGGAAACCGGCCATCAATTGATCACCCCGATCTGTACCATTGTTGGCGGGACGGTATACGACTTGGAGGCACAGCGAGCATGACAGATTATTACAGCACTTACGATTTGAAGCACGTGATTAACGCCAGCGGCAAAATGACCATTTTAGGCGTGTCCAAAGTTCCGGAAGCCGCGATTGAGGCGCAGCAGTTTGGTGACACCCACTTTTTTGAAATGAAGGATCTGACCGACAAAACTGGTGCCTTCATCGCTAAAAAATTAGGAACAGAAGGCGCGCTGGTCGTGAACTCCGCTTCTGCCGGTATTGCCGAAGCGGTGGCTGGCATCATCGGCCAAGGCAGCAAGTATCACGCGTACCATCCCTTTTCACCACGGTACACGAAGCGCGAGATTATCCTACCAAAAGGCCAAAATGTCGACTATGGCACGCCGGAAGAAGTCATGATCGAACTCGGCGGTGGCCAGGTGGTTGAGGCCGGCTATGCCAATATGTGCACGCCGGAACACGTGGAAATGATGATCACCGAGAACACCGCGGCCATTTTCTATGTGAAAAGCCACCATGCCGTGCAAAAGAGCATGTTGACGATTGAAGAAGCGCTGGCAGTGGCACATAAGCATGAGCTGCCGTTGATTCTCGATGCGGCAGCGGAAGAAGATCTGAAGAAGTATGTCGATATGGGCGTTGATGTGGTACTGTTCTCCGGAGCCAAGGCGATTGAAGGTCCAGCGTCCGGCCTCGTTTTCGGCAAGGAGCCGTATATCAGTTGGACCAAGTTGCAGGGACTGGGCATCGGTCGCGCGATGAAGATCGGCAAGGAAAATATCCTCGGCTTCACCACCGCACTCATGCATTATCTCGACAACGGCCCGGAATCCGGTGAAGCGATGAAAGTCCGGCTGCACCCATTCGTGGCGGCGCTCAATGACGTCCCGCACCTCAACGTCAAGGAGGTCCAAGACGCTGCCGGCCGGCCAATTTTCCGCGCCGCTGTGACCGTCGAAGCGTCCAGCCCGAAAGACGCCAAGCAAGTCACGGCCGAACTCAAAGCCGGCGATCCGGCAATTTACACCCGCGAATATCGCGCGAACGAAGGCATCATCGAGTTCGACATCCGCGCCGTCGACCAAGCCGAAATGGATCTGATTGTGAACCGCCTCAAGGAAATTCTTGCATAGAAAGGATTGCTCCCATGAATCTAATCCCAAACTATTACAAAAATCGTGTTGCCCTGAACGTTTTGGCTGGATCCGTTGAAAATTCCAAAGAAATTTACGAAGCCGCGGAGGGTCATGTGGTGGTCGGCGTTCTGACCAAAAACTACGCCACCGATGAAGCCGCGATTGAAGACATGAAGCAATACCAGGCCGTCACCGAAAACGGCTTATCAGTCGGTCTCGGCGCCGGCGACCCGAACCAAAGTGCGATGGTCAGCCGTGTCTCCAAGGTCTTACAGCCGCAACACGTCAACCAGGTTTTCACCGGCGTCGGTACCAGCCGGGCACTGCTTGGCCAAAGCGACACTGTGATCAACGGCCTAGTTTCGCCGACCGGTAAAATCGGCGTAGTCAACATCGCCACCGGTCCCAAAAGCAGTCAAAAAGCAGCCGGCGAAGTACCAGTCGCTACGGCCATCGCGTTGCTACAAGACATGGGCGGCACCAGCTTCAAATTCTTCCCCATGGGCGGCCTGAAGCATGAAACCGAATATCGGGCCGTCGCCAAAGCCTGCGCCGAAGAAGGCTTCAACCTTGAGCCAACCGGCGGCATCGATCTCGATAATTTCGAACCGATTCTCCAGATTGCGTTGGATGCCGGCGTTAAGCAGATCATTCCGCATGTTTATAGTTCGATCATTGACAAGGCGACTGGTTTGACGCGTCCGGAAGATGTGGCTGAGTTGTGGGCGATTACCAAGCGGTTGGTGGATGCTAGCGAGTTGGTGGCGGCGGAGTAGGACGGTTTTTGTAGCGAAGCGTATTTGAAAGTAATAGAAGTTAAGAGCCTACAGATCGAGCAAGCGTTCCTCGCGTGTTGCTTGATCTGTAGGCTCTTTTGAACATTAAAGTCTTCTTGGCTGGCGAAACATTCTTGATTAAGCAATTCGACGGAGTTCTAGTCCTTGCCTATAAGTTAGTCCTAGTTGCAATAACAAAAAAATGCCGAAGATTATGACCGAAATGGTATTTTGAGAAAAATCAATAAAGTGCTGAAGTGCCTGTGGCAAGAGAAACATTGCAAGAATCATAAGCGTCATCAATAAAATGCCATGACGATTTGGTTGAATCGTATAGCGGGCGTTTGTTTGAATAATCGTGTAAACTTTCGAACGATTAATCAGACTTTGGACAAGTCGAATTTGATCCCCTTTCTTCAGATCGAGTTTTAAAGCTAGACCTTCATAGACAGAGCCAACTGGTTGACCATTGACGAAGACTAATGTGGGAGCATTACTCCGCATTGGCGATTTTGGTCGTTGCAAGATGATCATTTCTTTACCCTCCAATTGAAACCAAGAACTTAAACGCAAACCAAGCTTAAGCACAAAAGAAAACGCTGTCAAATAAATTTACTTAAGACAAAATTGTTTACAAAACAGAAGAAGCAGGTTAAAATCTGTGCGTAAAATGAAAGCGTTATCAATTGGCTTTTTGGAGAATGGAGGAAAGATGATGACAATCGTCAATGTACGAGTGGATGGTCGGTTGATTCATGGGCAAGTGGCACGAATTTGGACGGGTGCTATCAATGCAACACGCATTATGGTACTCGGTGATAAAGTCGCAAGTGATGATTTGGAAAAAACCGCATTAAAGCTTGCAAGACCAAGTCAGGTGGCCCTGAGTATTCTGCCGCCGGATCGAGCAGGAGCAAACTTTCTTGCCGGTCGTTATAACAGTCAAAATGTTTTCATTGTCACGCGTGAGCCAGAAGCACTTCTTAACTTGGTGGAAGCAGGTGTTCCGATAAAGGAGGTCAACGTTGGCAATTTGTCGACTGGAGAAGACAGAACATCAATCTTTAAAAGTGTCGCCGTTTCAAATGACGAGGCTCAAATATTTAAAAAGTTAGCAGCACATGGTGTTCGAATTTACCATCAAATGGTTCCAAATGACCCTCAGGAAGACTTTATGGCAGCCTTAAAGAAGGAGGAGTCTTCATTATGAATCAATTGAGTATGGCTCAAATTATCCTACTGTCGTTATTTGCTTTTTTTCAAATTAATGAAATCATCACATTGGGTATCGGTTTTGGGAACCCGGTTAATGCTGGTTTAATTGCTGGTCTGATTGTTGGTGACATGAAACTTGGGCTGGCGGTCGGTGCAACATTGCAGTTAATGATCCTTGGTGTTGGCACTTTTGGTGGTGCTTCAATTCCGGATTATGCTACAGGAGCAATTATTGGTACTGCCATCGCGCATATTTCTGGTAAAGGGATTAATTATGGGATTGGTGTTGGTATTCCTGTTGGCTTGCTGATGGTGCAACTGGATATTTTGGCACGGTTTGCTAATACGTATTTTGCGCACCGAATTAATCGTGCAATCGGAAAGAATGACGACAAAGCAGTGGTAAGAAATTCGCTATATGGTGCAATACCTTGGGGGATTTCTCGAGCATTGCCGGTATTCTTAGTCTTGATTTTTGGCGAGTCCTTTGTCAAAAATGTTCTGAATTATTTGCCACAATGGCTGATGGGTGGGTTGAAAGCAGCTGGAACCATGCTGCCAGCAGTCGGTATTGCAATTTTAATGCATTATCTACCGATCAAGAAATTTGCAGCTTATATTATTTTTGGATTCATCGGCGCTGCCTATCTGAAGATACCGATGCTCGGTGTGGCTTTGGCCGGTGTTGGTTTCGCCATTCTTTACTATCAAAAACTAATGAATAGTAATGGTGAACAGCCTCATATTAAGGGAGACGGGTTAGATACGGAGAAAGCGAAGGAACTCGGTATTGGAGAGGAGATTACGGGCGATGAAGAATGAGACAACAGCTCGACCTGTACAAAAGCTGACCAAGAAAGATTTAAGAAGTGCAAATATTCGCTGGATTTTTACCTCATCCCTTAGTTGGAACTATGAAACGATGATGGCGCCGGGATATGTTGGTTCACAAATGCCTATTTTGCGTCGTTTATATGGTAATGATCCTGAGAAGATGAAGCGGATGATGGCGCTGCAAGCTGAGTTCTTCAATACAAGTCCGCATATGGGGTCCATTATTCAAGGAATTGACATTGCATTAGAGGAACAGCAAGGAACTGCGGCCGAAGATGCAATTCGTGGCGTGAAGACTGGTTTGATGGGACCCTTTGCTGCTGTGGGTGATACGTTATTGGGCACTGTTCAGTCAACCATTTTTGGGGCAATTGCTTCTTACATGGCGCTGAAAGGGAATCCGACCGGTTCCATTTTATGGATGGGCGCTCTGGCTGCCCTATATATCTGGGGATTTACTTGGATGCCGTTTGCTTATAAACGAGGTGTTGAACTCGTCACAACGATGAGTTCACGTTTAGCAGCTTTGACTGATGCCGCAACTCTCCTCGGCGTAACGGTTATTGGGGCGTTGATTCCAACTGTTATTAATATTAATGTCCCATTTGTATTCAAAGTCGGCAAAGTAACGATGAAGCTGCAGACCACGCTGAATCAGATCATGCCATCGCTAGTTCCAATTTTGTTAGTCGCATTTGTTTACTGGTTGCTGGATCGTAAGCATATGAATTCTACCCGTGCGACATGGTTCGTTTTGATTTTAGCGATAGTTCTCTATAATTTGAAAATTGTTGGCTAACTTAAAAAATGGCTCAACTTAAAAGGTTGGGTCATTTCTTTTAAAGAATAGGTGGTGTCACGATGGAAGTGATTTTGTTAAGCCATGGGCGATTTGCTGAGGAAATTCTAAAAAGTGCGGAAATGATTCTTGGCAACTTAGACAACTTTACTGCTTTAGGCCTTCAACCAAGCGAAGGACCAGACCAGTTGGCCGAACGAGTAAAAAAGTTAATTGATTCGAGTGGTGATCCAGATAAATTGATTATTGTTGATTTGTTGGGTGGAACACCGAGCAATGTTGCGATAAGCATGATGGCTCAGAATCCAGATCTGCGTGTGCTGAGCGGGTTAAATCTTCCGATGATTTTGGCCATTGTCAATCAAACGTTATTAGGACAAAAGCCATCAAATCAGGAAATCATTCAAGCTGGGCAACAAGGTGTTTTAGATGTTAGGGAAGCTGCAAACAATCTAAACGCTAATGAGGATGACGAAACATGAACGACACAAGGGTTATTCGTTAAAGAGGGAAGTTACTATGGTCAGTATTCGTAAAATTGCAGAAGAAGCAAACGTTTCACCTGGAACCGTTTCTAGAGTTCTTAATCATGACCCAACACTGTCTGTGACGGCGCAAACGCGGTACAAGATTGAGATGATTGCGAAACGACTGAATTATTCTAAGTTGGCGCGTAAGACACCACTGACCATTGCGTTGGTGACGACAATGGATTTAGACGAAGCTACATCAAACATCTACTATCAGCACGTCAAGCAAGGGATCCTAGGTGAATTAAAAAGAATCGGTGCCAGATTAGGCCCCACGGTGTATCTCAGTTCGGCGGTAACGCAACCAGCATTCGATAGTATTAAGTATGCGGACGGGGTTATTGTGATTGGCGGGTTAACGCGGAACGGCCTCGAACGTGTTCTTGAATTAAATGAACATGCAGTCGTCATTGACGACCGCTACGAATCGATTCAGGTTGATCGCGTTAACGCTGATTCCGCCAATGGCACAAAGCAGGCATTGGCGAAATTGGACGAGTGGGCAAAAGGCGATATCGTTTACGTCGGTGGCAAACGGTACGTCACTGATCTTGATGGCACTAAGACGAAGACTGAAGACGAAATTCGTTTAAAGACTTACCAAGCATGGATGCAAGTGCACACAGACAAAGATGGTAAAGCTATTCTTGTGGGTTGGGATTGCAATGCCGGATATGAAGCTGCAAAACGTTTAGCTGGATTGCCGAACCTTCCCAAGGGCATCTTGGCCGGTAACGATACGCTGGCAATGGGCATTATGCGCGGGCTTCATGAAGCAGGTTACCACGCGCCCGATGATTATCACATTATTGGGTTTGATGACATTCGGGAGTCACAGTACTTTATCCCGCGGCTGTCGTCAGTTCACATTCCTGAAGAAGAACTGGGTCGGACGGCTGTTCATAGTGTTCAGGCTCGACTAAACGAGTGGCGTTCTGCAACGTCAACAAATTTGTTGAGTGTCGAGTTGAAGCTACGAGAAAGCACAGGTGATGAACATTATGGTAGACAACGAGATGATGAGGAGGAAAAGATAAAATGAAGACTGTTATAACGCCGAAAATGTTGCCAGGCAGCCGCTCTAGCGAATTGCTTCAAAATCCGGACAGAGGGTTTCGACTTGAAGTATATTTAAATGTTGCAAGCAACAAGGGCATCTATGAGTATGCTGATTGGAATGCGATCGATGCACTTAAACATGAGGTTTCATTGTACAGAGAGGAACAACCAACCATTGCCCAAGTTTACTTTTATTTAACGGACTATCGCGATAGACCACTTGATCAAACAGCATTCCAGAATATGCAAGCTTACTTCGATGCCATCAATCAGCTGCATTTGAAAGCATTGCTTCGGTTTGCTTATGTTTGGGACGATGCCAATCCAACAAGGCAAGCGGCAACGCTATCGATGATGAAAACGCATCTTCAGCAGCTAGCGCCATTTCTGCAAAAGAATCGTGCGGCAATTTATGCTTTACAAGCCGGGATGATTGGTGCGTGGGGAGAGTGGGCGTTTCGTTCAAGGGAAAGGATTGACGAAACTGAGCTGCTCAAGAGCCTTTTGGTTAATACGCCAGATGATCTTAAAATTCAGGTGCGGTATCTAAATATTAAAAATCGCAACCTAAATGTTGATGATGCCGTTAGCCTAAGTCGAATTGGATTCCATGATGATTTTTTGATTGGTATACCGCATATTTGGAATACGGCTGGCAAAAATGAAAAATCAAGTGAGTATCAACAACTATTGCGTGATTCGAAACAGACATTAGTTGATGGCGAAATGAGCTGGTTCTGGGCAAACCCTATTTATCTGAAGACACCGTTCATTGACCCCGTGATGATGGTGAACCGTTTAGTGAAAGGCTCATTCACTACGTTTAGCTTGGCACATAATTATCAAGAGGGAGAAACCGGATCGTTTACTTCAACAACATGGAAAAACGAACTCAAACGCGCTGGTGTCTCAGAAGAAGAATTACCTTCTGGCGGATCGCTTGCTGAATGGAAGGACGTGCCAATCACACCACAAATTTTGCACGATCACCATTGGCCATTTCAGGAAAGCTGGTTCGTTGACGAAAAGCAAAAACCCATTCAGCGTAATTACTTTGAATATATCCGTGATTATTTAGGATATCGTATTTCAGTAAAAAGCATCGCCTATGGTCCCAAGACTGACATCGTTCAGGTCATTTTGCGCAACGACGGTTTTGCTGCACCGCTTGGACTTGATCGTATCAGTTTGATGGTAATTGGCCAATCTCATCAGACGCTGGGAGAAGCAAATATACCTAAAGCTTCTCTTGTCAGTGGCCAAGATGTGAGCTTTGTTGTGCCAATTCAAAGAGGACAGACACCCATTAGTCTTGGCATCTTACTTAGAGCTACAAACGGCGAAACAGCGAGGGTCGCCAATTTGGCTGAATTTGCAGATGGGATTAACTGGTTTGCATTTTCGTGAGGTGTATTGACATGAGAAAAACGATTAAGTTGGTGTCTCTGATCGGCTTGTTGTTGATTGGCATAGCCGGCTTTCGCGGTTCAAGCAATGCACAAGCGGCGACTAGCAAAGACATTGCTGTAAAAGCGCTGACTGCTGGCGAAGACCATCAGCTACTAAACAATCAAGATCGTGGTCTCAGACTGGAAGTGAATTTAGATGTTCATTCTGGTATGGGGCTTTGGGGAAACGCCAATAAAACTGGCATTGACCAACTCAGTCAAGCCGTTAGCAACTTTAGCACCGATCAACCCAAGTTGGCTCAAGTTTATTTTTATCTGACAGCTTACAAGGATAAGCCGTTAGATGAAAAGGCATTTTCTGAAATGAATGATTATTTCCAAGCGCTGGCGCAACATCATATCAAAGCAGTTTTGCGTTTCGCTTATATTTGGGATGATGCTAATCCAAAAGCGCAAGAGCCGACAACAACCACGGTTTTGCAACATTTACACCAGCTGGAGCCGTGGATTAAAGCTCACCGCGACCAAATTTCTGTTCTGCAAGCGGGCTTGATTGGCTCATGGGGCGAATGGGACGGCGGCGCGCGCAGAAGAATGGACGAAAAATCCATTTTACGAACCTTGCTTGCGGTCACGCCGAAAGATCTGCCGATTCAGGTGCGGTATTACAATATTAAGGCTAACGATGTCGCTAGGAGTTCGGCTGACTGGAATCGTGTTGGCTTTCATGACGACTATCTCATTGGAAACCTTCATGAATGGAATACAGCGGGGAATGACCCAAACTCCGCGGCTTGGAAGGCAATGGCAACTGAGTCCAAGACAGTGCCTGTAGATGGCGAAATGATTTGGGGTGTCGCTAATGCTAGCGATCATGGTGGGAAACTCATTTCGGCCAAATTAAGCGCACAGCGTTTAGCTCAGCATCATTTTACGTCCCTCAGTCTAGCGCACAATTACAAAGAAGACGGCCAACCATATTCGATGATGAGTTGGCAACACCAGTATATAAATCGTGCTATTTTGGATCGGTTGGGGTTACCTTATCAGCCATCTTGGTTCAAAAAGTCAGATGGCGAGAATGTAAATCGAACATGGTTTGATTACATTCGTGATTATTTAGGTTACCGAGTTGCCTTGACTAAGGCAAATGAAGCGACTGTTAATGGGCAAACCACGTATCAACTAACCTTAAAAAATTACGGATTTGCTGCCCCGATGCTAACCGCACAAGCCAAGTTTGTACTGCTTGATAAAGACAAAAAGATAGTTGCTGAAAAGTCCGTTGATAATTTCAAGGATCTTCAAACTGGCAGTGAAGAGACAACAAATTGGTCCGTAACGGAAACAAATCAGACGAAAGCCAAGTATCTTGCGTTCTTTTTCGCCGGTTATGACGGCACGGGAAATCGCTTGGCTAATGATATGACATTTTCAGAAGGTTACAATATCATTTCGACATTTTAAGAGGATAAGGTCATGAAAATCAAAACAGAAATGCAGCTTCTTGGCTTATTCGTCATTATCTTGAGTGGCTGCTATCTAGTTGTTAGTTCGCGGTCAATTGTGGTTAACGCAACGGCTAGTGAACTGGCGCCATCTAGCAATCTAACACCAAAAGTTTCCGCCAGTGGCGTGACAGGCGTTGAGGGTACAAGTGATAGCAACTGGTCACTGCTTGCAAATACCAGCAATACGCAAGATGTGAATTTTAGGAAAAGTGACAATGCTTATTTTCAGTATGATTACGAAGAACCCGTTGCAGTTGCCGGGATCCGGTTGACAGGATGGTGGCCGAATGGTCAGGGTATCAGTAACCTGACGTTTGCTTCGAAAAATGCAGATGGCACTTGGCATAAGAGCGATCCAATTGCGATTGCGTGGACCTCCCAAGGTGCTGGTCCTGAAACGCTCCAGATCGCTTTGAAGACAATCGTGAAAGCACAAAGTTATCGGATCTATATTAATTCGGCTAATCATACATGGGGAGATAAAATCACGATGCATCAACTTCAACCCATTGTTAAACAAAGTCAGAGTGCCGTAACGGCGCCAGAAGTTACGTTTGATGGTTTGGCAATCACCGCCGGAACTGCCGACAACCTGGTTAACAATCCCACGCATCATGACATCGATTTTGTGCCAAGCAACAGACAGAATAGTATCAGCTATCATTATGCGAGTTCAGTCTATGTAGATTCACTGAATTTGATCGGCTGGTTTCCGAAAGACCAAGGCGTGAAGACGCTCACTGTTCAGTATGAGGAAAATGGCACTTGGAAAGATGCCGGTAATGCCAATATTCAGGTGCCGTGGAAGACACCCGCTGGTCAGGCGAAAGAGGAACCTTTGAGTTTGGCTCTAAGAAATCCGATTATTGCCTCAAATTTTCGCATCGTGATTAATGACTATTTTGCAAGCTTTGGCAAAAAAATCTCAATGAGGCTCTTGGCTCCGAACCCAATCAGGGTTGGACTGGACATGCCTGCTGCTGATATTAATTCCGTTTATAGCGCCATTAAGAATTTCGGATTAATTGGTACAGCAGCAGGTGAATTTCAAGCACAAGCGGCGGCTGACTTTATGGCTAATAGCCAGGCAATTATTGGGAAATTAAGCGCCGCCACAGATGATCAACAACCGGCATTAAAAAAACAATTTACGGATGAGGTAGTAAAATTAGCCGCAACTCAACAGGATCATGAATCTGAGCTGTCCCTGCAAAATGCTGACTTAAGTGAACTCACACCGTTAAAGTGGCTCTCCGATCAGCAATTAGGCACGTTCATTGACCTTACTTCGTCACCATCTGGAGCAACGGTCAGCGTCATTCTGAGGTTGAAAAACAATCAAGCTGTTTCGGGTTTGACACTCAATGTGCCTGATCAAAAGTATGCGCCTAACCAACTTCGAATCTTTGCAAATGTGAACGGTAGCTGGCAGTCGATATATGATGATTCGTTGACATGGTCAGCTGATTGGTTTGATGACGACAGTGTTGCAGGGCAGAATGTGCCATTTTCCAGTACTGTTAACACGAATGAGCTTAGAATCGATTTGCCTGAGGGGAGATCTAAGATAAGTGAGTTGGCTATCCAGTAGTTCAGCTTGTTGAGGTTAATAGTTGCAGTTAGGACGATAGCGGTGTTAGTGCTGAACAAGCATAATAAGTTCTGGAAGGATAGAATGTGTTGTTTAAAAACTAGGGTAGTGGCGGTGGAATTAAGCAAGCACTTACTTAAAAGTAGGTGCTTTTCTTATGCCTTTTGCCAGTTGTCTCATCCATGTCCACAAACATCATGTCCAAACCTCTGGACATCAGTTTATGTGGATCAATCGAAGGCACCCGTATACTGTAACTGTAAGCGTTTGCAGTGGTGAGGAGGTGTTTAACAAGTGAATCATATTGGCGATCTCGATCAGGCACTGCTGGATTACTTGTCCCGGAATAGTGGATTTGTGAACGCAAGCGAGGTTGCAAGGGCGTTAGGAACATCGACGAAAACCATTTATCGCCACATTGATCAGATTAATGAACGATCTGACGAGCCGGTTATTCAGATGATTCGCGGAAAAGGGGCACGTCTTTTACCCAGTGCGTTGCCGGATCTAAAAGCGTCGAATGAAGCCGTTGATGGCACCAATCAGAGCAGCCTTGAGCGTAGAAACCAAATCTTAGAGCAGCTATTGTTTCGCGCGCCGCTAAAGATTTCGCTGACAGACTTATACGCTGACCAATATGTGAGCGATGCGACGATTGACAATGATCTGTTGTATCTTAAACGTCGCTTGCTTAAACAGAAACTGCACCTTGTCCGTGTCAACAACACGGTTCATCTCGAAGGCGAGGAGACGGACATTCGGGAGCAACTAAGCAGTGTTTTACAAAATATGTCTGCTATTACTAACGGCGGTAAGATCGAGGGCATTACGGATTATGATCAACAATTTATCACTACCCAGGTTCAGGTCATTGAACAGGCGACGGGTGGCAAGCTGGCCTATCCATACAATGTCAATATTTTGTCGCATTTGTATATTCTGATCCAACGTGTTCGTCGTCAAGGCAAGGCTGAGCAGCTCAAAATTGTCAACAGTGGTGAAGTTCGGAAGTTGATGTTGAAAAACCTGCACCTTTATCGATTGGCAGAAATCGTGATTAACAATACGGAAAAATATTTAGCTAAGAAGTTGCCACCTGAAGAGACGGATTATCTTTTCCAATATCTGATTTCGTCGCGAATCGATGACGGAGCACCGAATGTCAAGATGCTTTCATATAGCCAAAAAGTTCTCGATGTCTCGCAATTCTTAATTCGTTATGTCAATGAACATCTACCAGTTGCACACATTCAGCTAAAGGCATGGCGTGAGTTGGCTGGGCATGTCGCGCCGCTCATTAATCGGCTTGAAAATAATATCGCTGTCACAAACGGCCTGTTAGCGGATATTAAGCGTGAATATGCAAAGTTGTTTGAGGTGTTGACTGCTGGAACCCAAGCTGCCGCAAAAGAATTTCAATTGCCGGAAATCTCGGCCAATGAAGTCGGTTTTATTGTGATGTATTTCGCGCGTTTCTTGGAGCAACAGGATCACAAAATTCAAACACTCGTCATTTGTGCCAGTGGGATTGGTACTTCTGAGTTGTTACGCGTGAAGTTAGAGAAAACTTTTCGCGAATTGAAAATCGATCAGACGGCGACAGGATTGTTGTCAGACATTGATCTTAATTCGTTGAAAAACACGGACTTGATCGTCTCAACGATTGATCTCAAGGGTTCCCAGTATGACAAGCTGGCAATTCCAAAAGTGTTAGTTAGCGCTGTGTTGTCGAACTTGGATAAGGAGAAAATTCGTCATGCCATTAAAGAAATCAAGTGATGTGCCGTTAGTTAGGTTGAAAGCGCCAGTGAATCAGAAGCACCTTTTTGAACTGATTGCCGAAGTCTTGCATCCCGAGACACTTGATCTGACACCCGCTTTGGTCGAAAAGCTTGTGACTGAACGCGAACGTGAAGGCGAGACATATATCGGTTATGGGACGATCATTTTGCACTTGATTTCGGAAAAAGTTATGCAAACCACGGTGCTCTTGGTCAAAACTGATTCGCTGCTGAACTGGCACTCAGACTACTCTGGCGAAGTGCATCAGATAAACAAACTTGTTGTATTAGCTATCTCACCACATGACCAGAACGGTGAGCGTTTTCGCCCTGTTATGCAAAAACTGGCTGATGCAGATTCAATTAATCAATTGTTTGAAATGGAGTGAACGTTATGGAGAAGACACGTATCAATCATTTCTTCTCGGATCAGGTAATTGACTTTAATCAGTCTTTCCCTGATCGAAATGCAGTATTGCAGTCGGTTGCAAATCGTTTAACTGATGTCGGCGCAGTCAAGCCGACTTTTGGAGATGCCATTATCGCTCGAGAGAAAACATATCCAACAGGGTTGAAGCTTAATGATGGTGTGGGAGTAGCTATCCCGCATACTGACGCTGATCAAGTATTGCATGATCAAATCGGTTTTGTCGCATTGAAAAAGCCGGTTACATTCCGGCAAATGGCAAGTGCAACTGAGGTGGTAGAGGTCAGTTATCTGTTTGTCTTAGCATTAAAAACTGCCCATCAGCAACTGGATATGCTTCAAAAGTTAATGGGCCTATTTTCGGACGACAACGCCATGGCAGCATTTCAACGAATCACAACAGTTGCGTCATTCGTTGATTTTATGACTGAACGTGGTATCGAGTAACAGCTGGTATTGAAACCAAAGGAGGAGAGCTCAAATGCAAGTGATTCAATGGATCGTCAACCTAGGCGCAAGTGTTTTCTTGCCGATATTGCTTTTTCTTTTCGGATTAGCGCTGCGAATTAAACCAGGCAAGGCATTTAAGTCTGCGTTAACGATCGGTATTGGTTTTATCGGGTTAAATCTTGTGATTAACCTGCTGACAACAAGCCTAGGACCGGCGACAAAAGCGATGATCAGTAACTATGGCCTGCATCTTAGCAGCATTGATGTTGGTTGGCCAGCTGCTTCAGCAATTGCGTATGGTACGGCATTAGGTGCCATGGCGATTCCGGTGGGCGTAGGCACGAATATCATCTTACTGATTTTGGGCCTAACCAAAACGCTGGACGTCGACATTTGGAATTATTGGCATGTGGCATTTGCCGGTTCAATTCTGTACACGCTGACAGGCAATATGTGGTTGGGACTGGCTACGATGGTTGTGGTGACCATGTTTACCTATTTCTTTGCCGATCTGAGTGCGCCGACTGTTGCCAAGTATTACGGTCTGGAGGGCATTTCGTTTCCACACGGCTTATCTGCGCCAGGTTACGTCTTCGCGCTTCCTTTTAACTGGTTGTTTGATCGCATCCCTGGTATCAACAAAATTCATCTCGATGCCGAGACCATTCAAAAACGTCTAGGTGTATTCGGCGATACCACAGTTATTGGCGCTGTGATTGGATTGGTTATCGGCTTACTGGCGCAACAACCGATTAACAAAGTGTTGAACTTAGCTGTCAGCATGGCCGCGGTCATGATGCTCATGCCTCGGATGGTTTCACTACTGATGGAAGGTTTAACCCCGATTTCGGAAGGCGCCAATGACATGATCAAAAAACACTTTCCAGGTCGAAAACTATATATCGGTATGGATAGTGCACTGGCGATCGGCCAAGGCTCCGTATTATCTGCAGCATTGCTATTGGTACCGATCACGCTATTGCTTGCAGTTGTGCTACCAGGCAACAAAGTATTACCTTTTGGCGATTTAGCAACCATTCCGTTCTTCATTGCGTTGTTTGCAGCTGTTTTCAAGGGCGACATTTTCAGAACTGTCATTGCCGGCACCGTTGATATTGCTATTAGTCTCTATGTTGCCAGTTGGGCTGCACCACTAATCACCAAGCTAGCAAAAGCGGCAAGTTTCAACATGGGCGGCAACAATTCGATATCTGCATTGAGTGACGGCGGTTTGTGGACCAACTTTATTTACCTGATGATGGGTGAAAAGTTTCAGTGGATCGGCATTGCGGTTTTGTTCCTAGTTGCCTTGGGATTGCTATTCTGGCTTAACAAGATTCGCGATAAAAGTGAAAAAGTAACGGCATAAAGTTTAAAAAGGAGAGAACAAACATGACCAAAAAATTATTAGTTATCTGCGGAACTGGTGTGGCAACTTCAACGGTTGTAATGGGTAAGTTAAAGACGTGGCTTGAGCAACAAGGACTCAGCAAGAATGTCAAGTTGTACCAGAGCAAGGTTGCTGAAGAAGTCAATCACATTGATGATTACGATATTGTTGTTTCGACGACATTGGTGCCAGATTCGATTAAAGAAAAGGTTATTGATGGCGTACCGCTGTTAACAGGTGTAGGTGCAGACAAAGTTTACGCAGAAATCAAACAGGATATTGAAGACGGGGAGGCTGCTAAATAATGCTCATTTCTTCGAAAGATTTGTTGCTGACGGCACGCGCAGGAGGGTTCGCGATTCCGCACTTCAACTTTTGGGATGAGATATCAGCTCGAACACATGTTGCAGCGGCAGAGCAGAAGCATGTACCGATTTTACTTGCTTGGGCACAAAAACACGAAGCTGACATCAGTATTGATGAAGCCTTGAATTTAGGTAAATTTTACGGTGCCCAAGCGAAAGTACCGATTGTGCTGCATCTAGATCATGGTTTTTCGCCTGATTTAGTGAAATATGGTGTGAATCATGGTTTTACGTCCGTGATGATTGACGCCTCGGCTGAGAAATTCGATAAAAATGTTGCAATGACCAAAGACGTGGTCGATTATGCACATCAACGCGGCGTGGTTGTGGAAGCCGAGATCGGGCATGTTGGAACTGGCTTGAGTGAGGATGATGCCAACCAATATACCGAAGTCGAGGCGGCAGTTGAGTTTGTTAAACGGACTCAAGTTGATTCGTTGGCGGTTTCAATCGGGACTTCCCATGGCGTTTACAAGAGTGCAAAAACGCCACATTTGAATTTTGAACGCCTCAGTGAGTTGCGAAAAGCGGTTCCGATTCCCTTAGTTTTACATGGCGGGTCATCTTCAGGTGACGACAATCTTAACAAAGCAGCAAGGTTAGGTATTACTAAAGTCAATATTTATACTGATTTGGCCAATGCTGCGCTTCATGAGGCACAGGCGCAAAAATATGCAAGTGTTCTTAAAATGATTGAAGCTGAACAAGACGCCATTAAATCACTGGATGAACATTACATTGATGTTTTCGATACCGTCAAATTGAATCAGGTCGAAACAGCAACAGCACTTGGCGCTCTATAGTGGTCATTTTCAGGAAGGGATGATGTTGGTATGGCAAAGATCAAGAAACCATTTTTCATTGTGAACCCTAAGTCTTATCTTTACGGGGATGATGTCGTCAAACTCGCGAAAATTGCGGACAAAGTTGCGAGCCAGTATCACTTAGACTGTTTGTTTACCGGTCAATTAATTGACCTGCCGCGCATCAAGGCTGCGACAACGCATCTGACCATCACGGCACAGCACATGGATCCCTTACATCCGGGACGGGGCATGGGTCATGTTTTACCAGAAGCCTTAAAAGCAGCAGGTGTTGAAGCGGTTGTATTGAATCATGCAGAAAAACCGCTTGGCATCGGCGTTTTGGATCAAACGATTACGCGTGCCAAGGCAGTGGGCCTCATGACGATTGTATGTTCTGACACGCCATCCGAGAGCAAGGCAATCGCGACCTTGCATCCGACCATGATGATTTGCGAGCCAACCAGTCTGATCGGTACCGGCAGCATCAGTAATGGGGATTATATCAAGTCAACTAACGAAGCGGTGCGTCGTGTTGACCCCGACATTTTAATCATGCAAGCAGCTGGTGTTAGCACCGGTGAGGATGTGAAGAAAGTTCTGCAATTAGGAGCAGATGGTACCGGTGGGACAAGTGGCATCATTGAGGCGCCAGACTGGCAGGCAAAGTTGGAAGAAATGATGGGCGCTATGGCAGCTTATAAGGAGGCACAATTAGCATGACCGTTAAAAGTGAAGTGCTAGACTTAACATCAAATGGACACAGAGTTACTTTTCACAATGTAACTGATCAAGTCAAACAATTCGTTAAAGATAGTGGTGTTCAGAACGGTATCTGTGTCGTTCAATCACCACACACAACTTGTTCGGTAATCTTTGAAGAATTCACCCACGACCGAGACTTTAATGGCGATGAATATTTGCTGGTTGATATGAGTCGTCTGTTAGACAAACTTGTTCCGCGTGAACTGACAGAAAATACAAACTATAAGTATCCTGGTCCGAAACACATTGATTTCCTGCACAGCATTCAAGACAATCCCGCATATAAGGGCAATGATGGCACGGTGCTAAATGGCGATGCCCATATTCGAGCGTCAATGTTTGGTGCCAGTGAAACCTTTGTCATCCGCGATGGTGTGCTTCAAACGGGTACGGTTGGTTACATCTACTTTGTCGACTGGGATCAAAATCGCGTCCGGACTCGGCACTGCAATGTGTTAGTGGAAGGTGAAGCGTAAGTGGTGATCTTGTTCAAGTGCTGAAACAATGATCTCATGGCAGAAAATCTGCGCGGGCACGACTGTTTCAGCAGTTGAAACCTGGTAAAAGAGAATTCATGGAATTTTGAACGTCCGGGTTATGGCCACGGGCGTTTTGCTTTAAAATATGTGGATCGTAGGACACTCACAGCTCCTGTCGTTTATCTGCCCGATTCGAGATCTTGGCTAGTGTTCTGGCCTGCTAGTATGTGCGGCTGTGAACGATATAGTGAGTCCATGGGCAGTCAACCGGATTCTTTGAAAATGTACTTGAAAATGTGCTACGTGTCAGAGCTTAGTACACGTTCTCTTTATCAAAGTCGCCTAGCTTTTCATTATCCATTCGGTGCGTGACGACATCCAGTGTGCCTGTCCGATGCAGAAATGCCAACTCTTCCAATTCTCTATAACGAGATTTGTTTAGCAAGACAACACTCTTATTGGAGCCTGTTAGCTGATCGAGGGTTACCCCTATTGCTTCGTTTCCGACCGCCACTTTGTTCAGTACATCGGACAGGTTTTTATGCAATGCTGCAGGCGTATACGTCTTCATAGCGAAAGCCTCCTAATTTAATTGTTTTGTTGACATCAAGATTACGGGAATATGCGCTAGTTAGCAATTTAAAAGTACTATAGGGCGAAAAGTTCTGATAAAATCAAAGGGTAAGGTGTTCGGTGCTTATGGCATTGACAAAACACAGCGAAACAGCGTATTCTACCCTTTGTAGACAGTAATCATTACTATTTAATTTGCGCATAAGTGAACATTGTGAGATTGTTATACACTTTTGGTTGTTTCTGTTGGAGAAGCGGATAATGAAGCGAGGGTGTTAAAGATGAAGGATTTGTTGATCAAGCACCAATTGGAAGAATGTCACCCGATTCGTGAATATAAAGCGCAGATGATCCTGAAGGCAATGACGGCGACGGCAACCATGTCTGAGCCCAAGGCCAAATTGGAGGCTTTGCGCCAGGCCAATCAACGCACCAATGCGGTCATCGAAAAAGTTGTCGATCAGGTTAAAAAAGATCGGACCGTATTTTGTCGGGAACAGTGCGGGCTGTACCAGCTGCGTGAGCAAAAAGTTAATCGGATTCTGAGTGAACTTATATCTGAGTCAAAATAGCCTTTATGGGAAAACAGCAACAAGGAGTTTGCTGATTTACAAAGGCTACGCGGCATGCGTACGTATATTTCCACGCTAAAGCCGATTTGAAATTAAACACTTAAATTTATCATGAGGTGAACTTTATAGCGGCTGAAGATCAGATCACTACGACAATTCGTCTCGGCACGGCCACAAAAGAGGCTGCAGAAAAGGTGTTTAAGGCTATGGGCATGGACTTGAACGCTGGCATCAATATTTTTCTAAAGCAAGTCATTCGCGATCAGGCATTGCCTTTTACGCCAACAGCCAGAGACCCACTTGATCAAGCAACTGAAAATTCACTTCAGGACTTAAAAGATGGTAGATTTCAAGATTTTGAAAATGTGGAGAGTCTTTTTGAAGATTTGCATGATGAAATTAACAAATGAGGCTATGGAGTCGTGCGAAATGCACGACTCTTTTCTTTGATTCAAAATTTATGTGCTGTAAAAGTCGCCTGTATTTCTTGAGATACTGGCAACCAAAAAAAGGCGGTACAACTTCATGGGGCCATTTGAAGTTGTGCCACCTTTTTGGCTGATCAGTCTGTTTGATCAGCATGTTCTTCAGCCTGATCTGGTTCTAAATCAGATCCATTCGTTGCAATGACATGCTGATACCAATAGAAGGAATCTTTTTTAAGCCTGCGATCAGAGCCTTTGCCATTGTTGTCCCGATCGACGTAGATTAAACCGTATCGCTTTGCCATTTCTCCCGTGCTGGCAGAAACGAGGTCAATCGGGCTCCACATTGTATAACCAATGACGTTGACACCGTCTGTGACAGTTGCAAGCTTCATCTGTTCGATGTGATCGTGCAAATACTTAATGCGATAATCATCGTGAACTTTACCGTCAGAAGTCAGCTTGTCATAAGCGCCAATGCCGTTTTCGACAATCATAATCGGTTTGTGCCAACGATCATTAGCCCAGTTAAGGATATAGCGCAGGCCAACTGGATCAATTTGCCATCCCCATGCTGACTTTTGCAAATAAGGGTTCGAAACTAAATCATGATGTTCGTCAAATTCAACTTTGCCGTCTTGCCGCGCTTCGGTTGCAAAGGAGAAATAGTAGGACATACCCAAAAAGTCAGCAGTTCCTGCTTGTAAATCCTTTTTGTCACTTTCCGTCATGGTGATGTCGTACTGCTTACTCTTGAAATAATTTAAAAGCCAAGCCGGATAGTGTCCCGTTAACTGAACGTCGCCAAAATAATAGCGATACTGCATAGCGCGTAATGCAAACATTTGATCATCTGGTTTGGCTGTCAAGGAATAGATAGGCACCATAGCTAGCATAGCGCCTACTTGTAAACTTGGATTGATCTTGTGTGCGGCTTGAACGGCTTTGGCACTTGCGACCATTTCGTTATGGGCCGCTTGGAACATAGCTTCTTCCCAATTGTCGGTGGCATCAAGCTGTAGCCCTGAATCTTGAAGGAGGTGCTGCGGAAGTCGCCAATCGGATTGATTGTCGATTTCGTTAAAAGTAAGCCAATATTTTACCTTGTCTTTATAACGCTGAAAGACCGTGGTAGCAAAACGTACAAAGAATTCAATTAATTTACGGTTTCGCCAGCCGCCGTATGCTTTGACTAAATGATAAGGCATTTCAAAGTGCGATAACGTGATGACCGGTTGGATGCCTTTCGACAGAAGCGTATCGAACAGGTCGTCATAATACTTGAGACCTTCCTCATTGGGTGTTGTTTCATCACCATTCGGGAAGATTCTGGTCCATGCAATTGAGGTGCGCAAGACTTTGAGGCCTAGATCGGCAAATAAGTCGATATCTTCGGGATAGGTTTTGTAGAAGTCAATCCCCCAGTGATTTGGGTAATTTTTTTGCGGATCAATGTGTTCGGTTACCTGACGAACAGGCTGGTCCCGACTCGCTGCAGTCATGATATCTGCAATTGAGACACCCTTGCCACCAGCCTGCCAGTTTCCTTCCACCTGATGGGCAGCCATGGCGCCTCCCCACAAAAAATTGGGAGGCATTGAGGTTTTCTTTACCATAATCATTAAACTTCCTTTGATGGAGATTTTATAAATATCCAGTTTCTGTTTGGGCTTGTTTTGCAAATATTGCCCCTGCATTTCGCTGTTAAAAAATTAAGCTGATACGATTCACCTGACATCAGACTAATTGGATGTTTTAGCGTCAGCCAATCTCTTGTATAGATCCACAATCTCACCAGCAAGATCGCGAAAAGTGATGGCGTTCATTAAATGGTCTTGTGAATGCACCATCAACAAAGTCACGGGAACGTGCTTTCCTTGGGCTTCATTGGTTAACATGCTTGACTGTGAGTTGTGGGCTTTGGCCAAAAAGTCATCCGCTTCTTTCAGCTTACTATCTGCTTCTTTAAATTTGCCTTCTTTTGCAGCAGAAATAGCTTCAAAGGCAGAGCTTTTGGCATTGCCGCCGTTTACAATCAGACCCATGACGGTTTCCAAGTTGTTATCATTTTCGCTTGGTTTGGTGTCTGTCTCTTTTGACATTGTTTTGCTCCTGTTAGTTGTCTTCTTTGTTGATGATTTTGAGTGCTGCCTGTAAAACATTTTCGCCGTTCATCATGCCATAGTCCTGCATGTTGATCACTTCAACTGGAAAATCATATTTGGCAGCCAAGTCTTTTTGCATATAACGAACTTGAGGCCCGAGCATCATCACATTCGGATCGCCATCGCTGATTTTGTTGTTGATATCAGCTGAAGCCGTTGCCGAAATATCGACATCAATATTGTCCTTTTCTGCAGCTTTTTGCATCTTGGTTACCAATAAGCTTGTTGACATACCGGCATTGCAAACGAGTAGAATCTTTTTCTTAGCCATTGTATTTAATCTCCCTTGGTAAAATTCAACGATTAAAAAGCAACCGTTTTCAAACAACAGCCTAAATATAATTCATGGGTATCAATTTTGCAAGTGCCCATGAATTTTTATTTAGTGAGTCTAACCCCTCACGATTGATTTGATGAGTGCTAATGTTCTTTTATTGCGTGGGTTGTGGCAATATAGAATTAACTTGAATTCGTTTCTAGGAAAGGGATTTTTTGATGACGAAATATCAAGAAATTGCGGATAATATCGCGCAATCAATTCGTAATGGGGAATATCCAGACAAGTTGCCGACCGAAGCAGATTTAATCAATCGATATCAGGCTGGACGAAATACAATACGCCGAGCGATTGATGTTGTTTATCGCAGCGGGCTTCTTAGGCGTGTGCAAGGTTCGGGTTTTTATGTCAATCACATGCCGGCAACGTCTAATACCATTATCAACTTAGTCACACGCGCTGACGTAGCGATGCATAATAAGCATCAACATCTGACCTCTCACGTGATTACTTTTGACAAGATCAAAGCGGGTGCAGATTTAGCCAGATCACTTGACGTTTCAAAAAGTAGTGAATTGTATCGAGTTGTCCGACTACGCTACCTGCATGCTGCCCTTTATTGTTTAGAAGAGGCCTATTTTACCCTCAAAGCGGTTCCGTTTTTGTCGCCTGAGGCCGTTAATCATTCTATTTTTGATTTTTTGCATGACGCTTATCAGATTCGGATCTCTGAGTCAGAGAATCTTGTCCGGCTCGCAATGTTGACAGCGGAGCAAGCAGCAGTTATGAAACAACCAGAAGGCAGGCCGGTGCTTGCACTGGATCAGACGAATTATTACGGAAAAGGGGTTCCGTTTAATTATTCGACAAGCTATTACGTCTATCCTGACTTGGGGTTTTATTCACGATCATTTCCGGTCACAGCCGGTTAAAAGTCGGATTGGCACTTTTTGGTTGATGTGATAGTTGTTCAATTAAAATAACCCATCAAGGATTCGGAATTTTGGCTGAATCCTTGATGGGCTATTTGTATTTGACGTTAAGAGCGGTGCAAGCTCGTAAGCAAAGCTTCTGTTACCAGGTGTCGGGCGGGTTAATGCTAACATCAGCAACCATATTACTTTTTTGATACGGAAAATGCGTTTTGGAGTATTCGAATGGTTCGCCTTCTTCCGTGTAACTAATTTGTTTAATGACTAGGACCGGATCATTTATGGGGACACCCATAGCTTTGACGTCTTCTTTACTGGCTTTAGCGGCAGCAATAATGCGGTGTGACCGCGAAATTCGTAGGTGGTCGACTTGGGCGAGGTGTTTGTAGATGGAACCCTCAAGTACTTTTTTGGTTAGTGTTGTTAACTTTGTGGGCATAATCGTATGTTCATAGGCAAAAACTTCACCGTCAATATATCGCACCCGACGAATGACATAGACAGGTTCGTTGGGGCTGATAAGCAAGGCTTGTTGCTCTTCTTTGGTTGGCAACCGCGCGCTTAGTTCAAGGACTTTACTTGTCACGTTGCGTCCGGCATATGTTCTGGTCGCACCAACCGGCTTATCGATGGATGCCTCTAATTTGCTTTGATGAACATCCTTGCGTAAAAAAGTGCCGGCACCACGTTTAACATAAACAACGTCATCCTGAATGAGTTGTTCAATGGCCTTACGTATGGTCAGACGTGTGGTGTTGAATTCGTTAGCCAGACTTTCCTGATCAGGCAATAAATCACCGGGCTGATAAGAGCCATCGGTGAATTTTTTTCGCAATTTTTGAGCAATTGTTTGATATTTATACATTGGTGTTCTGACACCTCCTTATTTCCTGAAACTTAATGAGGTTTTATTTATTATTTTACGGCAATTACGCTGTTAATTCGAGTCCCATTTTGTTATATGTATACACTTATTTAAAAAATTGTGTTTACATGAATGACGACCCGTGCCATAATGTAACCGAATTCATTGAGGATTCAAGGAGTAAGCGTCACTGCATCAATGTAAAAGCTTTCTTGTGGGTTGTTTTACCAATGTCTGTCAACTCATTTTGAGACGGAACACCCCTGATACAGTGAACGTTCAGTCACATTAACGTGTTCACCAGTCCAGAAACCTGCGTGTAAGGACCTTGGTCGCAATGGCCAAGTTCGGGCCATCACGGGCCAAGGCCACTTACACTCCAGTTTCTAAGCGGGCTGGTTCACGCTCACATTAACGCGTTCACCAGCCCAGAAACCTGCGTGTAAGGACCTTGGCCGCAATGGCAAAGAACGCCATCATGCCCAAGGCCGCTTACACTCCGGCTTCTAAGCGGGCTGGTTCACGCTCGGGAGGATTATAAAATGTCTCAGCCACTACCCCGCGGTTTTCTGTGGGGAAATTCAACATCAAGTATGCAAACGGAAGGAGGATGGGATGAAGGCGGAAAAGGTCGATCCGTTTATGACATTCGATCAGCCACCAACAATAGCAGTGACTGGCGTGTCGCGATTGACGAGTATCATCGCTACGATGAGGATATTGATCTCATGGCGAATCAAGGCATGAACTGCTATCGTTTTCAGATTTCGTGGAGTCGAGTGTGCCCAACCGGAGATGGTGATTTCAACGAGGAAGGTATTCAGTTCTACGACAATTTGATCAACAAACTTCTGGACCACAACATGACGCCGATGATTTGTCTTTATCATTTTGACATGCCATTAGCTTTAGCAGAAAAGTATAACGGCTTTATTGATCGCCATGTCGTAGATGCATTTGTTCGTTTCGGAAAAGAAATGATCAATCGGTTTGCTGACAAGGTTCCGTACTGGATTACTTTTAACGAACAAAACCTTTATTCGATGTCTGAAGTTTTTCGAATTTCGGGTTATCTAAAGGGCTCGCAGTCCGATGCCGACCTGTATCGGATTAGTCACCATGTGATGGTTGCGCACGCGAAAGTTGCGAATTATTTGCATGACCACACGCACGCCAAGATTGGTGGCATGTTGGCATATCAGGAGGTTTATCCGGCAACGTCTAGACCACGCGATATTCTTTATGCTCGAAGAATTGATGAATTTCTCAATCGAAATTTGTTAGATGTTTTCGTTCATGGCCGTTACTCATCGGAAGTTTTTGCTTTTCTGAAGAATCACCATATTGACCTAGATTTGACTGAAGAAGATCAGAAAGCTTTTGAGCAGTTACACAGTGATTTTATTGCGTTTAGCTATTATCGTTCTTTGCAAATCAGCAGCGATCACGTGCCAATTGGCATTATTCCCAATCGATATCTTGACTTTGGTGCAGGAGAAGTTCCTGGACTGCCGGTCAATGAGTGGGGCTGGAATATTGATCCAATGGGGTTCCGCGATATTTTGACCAAAACGTACAATCAATATCACTTACCGATGTTTCCGATCGAAAACGGCATTGGCATGCGTGAGCAGTATAACGGTTCAATGATTCAAGATGATTATCGAATTGATTATCATCGTCAGCATATTCAAGCGCTAAAGAAAGCCGTTTTCGAGGATGGCGTTGATGTTATCGGTTACCTTGGTTGGGGATTGATTGATATTCCAAGCTCTTCAGGAAACATGGATAAGCGGTATGGCATGGTTTATGTTAATCGAACGAATCATGACTTGAAGGATTTAAAACGGATTCCTAAAAAAAGCTATGGATGGTTTAAACACGTCATCAAAACCAATGGCGCCGATTTGGATCAATAAAACTTTTGATTTGTTCCATCAATAATGGGAGATGAATTGCATGGGTTTAGAGAATTCAAAATTTGGGCAGGCATTTGTTAAATTCGCTGTAAAACTGGGTGACGAAATTCACTTGCGATCATTGCGCGATGCTTTTGCAACGATTATGCCTTTATATATCTTGGCAGGGTTGGCAACACTTTTCAATAACACTGTATTTACTTGGATCTTTAAAGGTAAGACGTTGCTTCAGGTACAGTACTGGGGCACCATGTTGTCCAATGCAACGTTGAACGTTTCGAGTTTACTCATTGCGACGATGATCGGTTATTTTTTGGCCAAGAATCGCGGGTTTAATAATCCGATTGCTTCAGCGATGGTTTCAATGGCAGCTTTAATTACCATGATGCCAAATACGGTTTCCTTAATTCCGACTGGGAGTAAGAAAGCAATCGACGTCACGGGTGCCTTGTCATTTAGTAATATGGGCACAACCGGCATGTTTGCCGGGATTATTATTGGCTTACTTGCAACAGAATTATTCATCTGGGTATCCCATATCAAGCACTTGCAGGTTCATTTGGGCGATCAAGTGCCACCGGCTGTCGGTAATTCGTTTAATGTTTTGATTCCAATCATTCTGGTTCTTTCGTTCTTTGCTTTCATCTCAACCGTTCTGTTTGATACCACTTCAATGAACCTGATCAGTTTGATTACAACGTTTATTCAGGAACCTTTACGGCATATTGGTACTGGCGTTGTCGGGACCATTATTATTTACACGTTGGCCAATCTGCTATGGCTCTTTGGTATTCACTTCTCGGTCATTTACAGTTCGATTCTGGAACCATTATTGATCATCAATATCGTTCAGAATACAGCGGCTTATAGTGCCGGACATGCGATTCCTAACGTCATTAATTTGTCGCTCGTTCAATCATTTGGATTAATTGGTGGTTCAGGCGGTACGCTTTGCTTGCTGGTAGCGACTTTTCTGGTTAGTCGGAATAAAGCTGCGCGCAACGTTAGTAAACTTGCGGCTTTACCAGGCGTCTTCAACATCAATGAACCCGTTATCTTCGGTTATCCGATCGTCTATAACGTTTCGCTGATTATTCCATTCATTTTACTGCCTTCAATCGGTATCTTTATTGCTTGGTTAGCGACAACATTAGGGTGGATGAGTCCGATGGTGATTCAAGTTCCTTGGACGACACCTGTTTTCATGAATGCATTTTTGGCTACGTCCGGTGACTGGCGTTCGATTGTTGTTCAAGCTGTCGTTGTCCTAATTGGCATCTTACTTTACATCCCATTTGTCAAA
Organism: Lacticaseibacillus chiayiensis; assembly: GCF_004123795.1. Lineage (GTDB taxonomy): Bacteria > Bacillota > Bacilli > Lactobacillales > Lactobacillaceae > Lacticaseibacillus > Lacticaseibacillus chiayiensis. Next base: position 108,102 of record NZ_MSSM01000001.1, read on the forward strand.
GTTAATGACAATGTTGTGGCACGACAGGCGGCAGAAGCTGCTAAAGAGGACTAACAAGTCAAAAAACTGAATTAGTTTGGACAAGATCAAAAAACTTCATTTTTAAGTCTTATCTCTCTGATCAAAAGGACAGACACATCTGCGCTTTTGATCAGAGAGTTTTCATTTCGGATGAATGCTGGCACGAAACATAAACATTAATTGCAGAAATATTAAAAGCTCTGTTGGTGATTGGACCCGGTTGCATTACATTTGACTTGTTGGTCATGTTAACACCATTTCTAAAAAGGAAACCTAGCGCTTGTAGTCTCGATTGGCGAGGCACAATTTTCCAGTGATTTGGCTCGTTAACAATATCGACACAAATCAATATAAAGCATTTTTTAGAAGGTGACGACTGCTAATAACATAAGCCAGCTACCACAATAACCGTCCAGGAGTGTGACCTTGGACGGTTATTCGCGTGGGTTGATGAGCTAGAGAGATTTGTTGACCTGAGGCTAGTTTTCGTCAGTCAGTTGTTGAATGGAAGCACGTTCGACAATTTTGGGTGGAAATTCAAGACTGTTAACTTTTTGATGCGCAAGTTGTTTAAGCAACATTTCTGCCGCGGTAATACCCATTTGGCTTTTTGGGTGACTGGCGGTTGTTAACTTGGGGGTGATATATGCCGACATCGTGTAGTTGTCGAAGCCAACAACTGAGATGTCTTTGGGAATCAGATAACCTTGGTCTTGTAGCCAAGCAATCAAACGAATGGCCAGTTGATCATTATAAGCCGCAATTGCTGTGGGAGGATTGGTGGAATTGAGAAAAGGCTGCAATTTGAGCGCGAGATTTTCAAATGATTCTTCTGATTGGTAAAGAATCAGATTACTGAAGGTGGTTAGCTCAGGATGGTTTTGATAGGCCCTTACAAATCCGTGCATCCGGTCAACACCTTGTTGGTCATCAATCTGGAACATACCAAGGATGGATTGGTGTTTGGCTTTAAAAAGCAGTTGCATCAAATCGTATTCAGATTGTTCGTCGGCTGTTTTAATGACAGGGACATCTAGTTCGGGATATTTTGCGTGAATAAAGATCATGGGGATGTGACGACGCAACAATTCGCGGTAAATGTCAAGGTTTGGGCTTAGTGTGGCGCTTTTTGTTGGTTCAACAATCAGACCGTTAATTGGCGTATCCAGCAAGGTCATTAAATTTTGACGTTCTCGTGCCACGTCGTTATGCGTGTTGCTCAAAATAATCGAATAGTCTTGTTTAGCGAGAACTTGATCGATCCCTAAAATTATTTTGGGGAAAATATAATCAGCTAAATGTGTCGTCAAAACGCCGATCAGTTTTTGGCTGTTAGGTGGAGCAACTGGTTGGCTTGGATCGCCAACGAAAAAACCGCTTCCTTGACGAGAAACAATGTAACCCTCAGCTCGCATCTTTTTTAGAGCTTGACGCAGTGAATAGCGAGTCACTTTGAGCATGTTAAGCAGTTCTTGCTCAGTTGGGAGCTTGTCGCCTACTTGATAGTCACCAGACAGGAGCATCGCCTTTAACGACTTTTCGACTTTTGTAATGTCAGATTTCATAATTAGGTCCTTTCGGAAAGAGATCTCTGCTAATTTTAGTTCGAACTAATTCAGGAGTAAACAAATAATTCAATAAAGCTGTTGACTTTTGAAAGCGATTGCGCAAAAATAATTATATGGGAACGGTATTTCCTAAAAAGAAATTTGTGGGAGGGATATTTTTGATTAAAATGGTGAGAATTGACGAGAGACTTGTCCATGGTCAAGTGGCGCTCGTCTGGAGTCGCAATTTGGGAGTTGACCGCATTTTAGTGGTTAATGACAAAGCGGCAGCTGATCCAGTTCAGACTGCTACTTTGAAAATGGCAGCTCCGGACACTGCTAAACTAATTGTTTTGGATCGTTCTAAGGCAAAAACGTTACTTAATGACCCAAGACTGAATGACTTTAAGGTGCTTGTTGTTGTTAACAATCCGTCAGATGCTCGTTTCGTTGTGGAAAATGCCAACCATGTTGATCTAGTGAACATTGGTAATTTTGGGAAAGTTGACAAAGACGCAACGAGAAAGCGTATTAATGACAACTTGCTTCTCAATGATCAAGATATTGCTGATCTTAAGGCAATTGCTGCAAAAGGAATCAAGGTTGAATATCAGCTAGTACCTGATCAAGGTAAGACTTCACTTGATCAAATCATTTCTCAGGAGGCAAACTAATGGTTATTAAAGCGTTACTAGTAGGAATCATTATGTTTTTTGCCAAGTTCTTTGATTGGGGTTACTTTAACGTTCAACTTCGTCCTATCATGCTTGGACCAATCGTTGGCTTGGCTTTGGGTGATTTACGTGAAGGCGTGCTCATGGGTGCTGCTATTGAAGCGGTTTTCTTGGGAACGTTTTCTGTTGGGGGATCAGTTCCTTCCGATATTGCGTCAGCCGCTATTTTTGGTACAGCGTTCGGCATTCTGTTGGGTAAAGGCACTTCAGCTGCCGTTGCCTTGTCGGTGCCGATTGGGTTACTAGCAAATTTACTGTTTAACTTCATTGCTGGATTTATTTTTAATTTTGTTGTTGCATTTGAAGACCGGGCAGTCGCTGACCATAAAGATAAGCTATTCACGTTTTGGCACATATTTGCCATGCTCTTCTACCCTACTGTTTTCGGTGTCATGGCATTCGTCGTTATGATGATCGGTGTTCAACCCGTTCAGCACTTTATGAATGCATTGCCGCCATACATTAATAATGCGTTAACTGCAATGTCCGCTGCTTTGCCTGCATTAGGGATGGCGATTCTAACGAATTCGATGTGGGATAAAAGTATTCTACCATTTTTCTTCATCGGATTTATTCTTGCAGCTTACCTCAAATTGCAGACGATGCCGATCGCCGTTCTCGGTGCTGCAGTTGCTGTTTATTATGTTTACAATGACTTTCAACATCGCAAAGAAATTAAGGCGCTTAAAGCTAGCGGTGTTGGGTCGAAGTCAGATAAGGGTGAAAATGGAGAAATGGAGGACTTCCTGTCATGAGCTCAATTACTGCGAAATTATCTCCTGAAGAAAGAAAAGATGTCAGTCGCATTTACTGGCGTGGCTTTACTGTCATGAATGAAATGACTTACGTACGAATGCAGGGACCAGGTTTTGGTTGGACCTTGATGCCTTTGCTGCGTAAGATTTATAAAGATGATGATGAATACTATGAAGCCCTTGCGCGACATATGCAGTATTTCAACACCAACCCGGTTTTCCTGCCGTTTATCCAAGGTATTGTCTATTCAATGGAAAAGCAAAATGCTAAGAAGCCAATTGATAATATCGAGGAATCTGTTCAAGGCTTGAAAGTCGGCTTGATGGGACCATTGGCAGGCTTAGGGGATTCCTTCTTCACTGGTACATGGCGCGTGATTACCACTGGTGTTGGCTTAGGCTTGGCGTCGAAAGGGAATGTTTTAGGCGCAATTCTCTTCTTCGTCTTATTCCATGTTCCTTACTATCTAGTCCGTTACTATAGTGGTTTCTTTGGCTACTCTGTTGGTGCTAGTTTCATCAGTAAAGCGCAAGAAAGTGGTTTGTTAAATTCGATTACTCGTGGATGTTCGATACTTGGTTTGATGATGATCGGAGCCATGACATTCCTGAATGTGCCTTTGAAGTTTAGCTTTGCGACGAAGCTAGGTGGTGTTCCGTTCAAACTCCAGACGCTTATGGATGGTATTTTGAAAGGGTTACTGCCATTATTGGTTGTCTGGCTTTTGATCTGGTTGATCCGCTCCAAGAAGGTTTCCGTGACCGCGCTGCTTATTGGCGTCATTGTTATCTCGGCGCTACTCGGCGGATTTGGTATTATTGCATAAACCGGCAGCTGCCTGAACTCAAAAAAGTGTCACAAAATATATTGAACTGAAACCAGTTCATGCTATGGCACCAAGCAATTAGTTTGGAATAAAACTTGATTGCTTGGTGTCTTTTGGCTCAACAAGGCGTAATGAAAATATTTTAAAGAGGGGCATCGAGTTAGTATGATTATTCAAGGCACGTACACTTCTGAAGTGTTGCAAAGCAAACGGCCTTTTGTAGCAGTTTTACCAGAAAAGCCGGACGATGACACAAAAACGATTTTCTTGTTACATGGCGTTGGCACTGATTATACCGAGTGGCTGATTAATGTGCCGTTAGAGCAATGGGCAAAGGACAATAACATTGCCTTTATGTGTCCAAATGGCGGCAATACGTTTTACACGGACCATGCTAACAACGAGAATTATGGTGCTGCCATTGGTGATGAGTTTTATCATGTGATGGCGAGAACCTTTCCGTTTAATATGCAGTATGCTAACACGTCCATTGCCGGTTTCTCAATGGGTGGTTATGGCGCGATCCGTTTAGGCTTGAAATATCAGCATTACAGCAACATTGGAGGGTTCTCTCCGGCGTTTGTCTTTTACAAGCGGCACCGTAATGATCCCTTGTTCAAGGAAGTCTTCTACAAAGGGCTTGAAGGATCTGACAATGACTGTGTGAAGCTTTATCAGGATCGTCTACAATCAGGAGCTGCGATGCCAGAAATCACACTGTTTTGCGGCAATGAAGATCCGCTTGATAAGTATACCCAAGAGTTTTATCACAACATTACGGCGATTAAGCAGCACCATTTAATTGCTTATCATCAACAAGCTGGATTCCATAGCTTCGATTTATGGTTACCCGCGTTGAAAGAATTTATCAAAAACAAGATTGTTGGTCAAAAGACTGACACTGGAGACGTGTGGCAGACGCTGACAAATTGAAAGCTTGAGATAAGTCCCCTTCGTATTTAGGGTGAAGTCCGCATATAAAAAAAGCGGCAGTCAAATTTTTTTGGCTGCCGCTTTTTTATCAAGAAAAACGCTATAGTGATGAATGTTGCCTCAATAGGCCTCCAAAAGGTTCATCGGTCCATGGCAAGGCTATATCGCGTTGGCGTTTCCCAGTGATTTTGATTGGTAGAATACTATATCCAGAATGTTTGAGATCATAGCGTTTCCAATGATCCATCAGCAGATAAGGTTGCGAGTCAACGGTAAAGATATAAGCGGGTTGACCATCGTAGGTTGTCCTTGACATGGGGCCTTCGCACGGATTATCAATTAATTTCTGACCAGAAAAAAGGAAATGGGAGCGGGAGAACAGAGCAGGATTCGGTGACCAACCAGTGGTGCCTGAGGTGATCATGAAGTACCAAGCGCCTTGATGCAGGATTGTTGGAGCCTCACGCTCTTGATCCTCAAAAACTTTGGCCATGAAGCCGGTGCAATTAAGATAATCGTCGGTTAATTCACTGAAGTAGATGGTCTTGTTCATGTCAGACGAATGCACAAGATATGCTTTATCACCGTCTTGGTAAAGCGTCATGTCACGGCTATCTTTTTGGTTAGGTCGCAAAATATGTTGTACCGTAAATGGTCCTGTGGCGCTGGCAGATGTTGCGACGATGCAACCAGCAAATTGATAATTGGCGGTGTCATAATGGGCCCACATCACAAAATTGTGATGTTTTTCGTTAAAAAGTACTTTCGGGCGTTCAACGATGCTGTCTTTGGTAATGGTACCAGTTTTATCGGAAGCGACTGTTAACACGTTGTTTTTGAATTTCCAATTTTGTAGATCAGTTGATTCGTAACAGCTGATACCGACAAAAGGGATAGTGTTCAACCCGTTATCAGATTGGACATTGGCTGCATCTTTATTTTCACCATACCAATAATAGGTATTTTCATGTGCGATGATACAACCACCATGAGCTTGAATGAGATGACCGTCTTGATCTTGCCATGGCTGGCCATTTTGATTTGCCATAAGATTAAAAACTCCTTTCAAAAAACATACGGTATGAATTAATGCCCATACGATCATTGAAAACGCTAACTGGCTCTTGCAACCTACATGTTTTTGCAGTGATTAGATATTTGCAGCTATTGTTGTGTCAGTCAATCGTGACCGAACTATTTTGAAGCAAACCTGTTCGTCTGGTGCCGGCATCAACATGTCATCCTTGAAGTGCTTTCACCAAAAAAGTTCCGGAAATTACAAGGCATTTCCAGAACTTTTGTTTTTAAAGCGTATAGTCAATGAAAGAAAAGATTAGAGGGACTGTCATTCGATTAGCGAGTTAGATAGCCACCATCAACAGGTACAATGGCACCGTTAATATAGTTAGCAGCATCGCTTGCTAAGAAGACAGAAACACCCATCAGTTCATAAGGTTCTGCCCAGTGGCCAGCTGGAATCCGGCTAAGAATTTCGTCATTACGTTCCTTGTCAGCGCGAATCGGTGCCGTGTTTTCAGTCTTGATGTAACCAGGGGCAATGGCATTAACCTGGACATTGTAAGCGCCCATTTCAGAAGCAAATGCCTTCGTTAAGCCTGCGACACCATGTTTACTTGCCGTATAAGAAGGAATGTATTTACCACCTTGGAATGACAGCATCGAACCAATGTTAATGATCTTGCCAGATTTTTGTTTAGCAAAGACTTTGGAAATCGCTAATGACATGTGATAAACAGCAGTCAAATTAATCGCAATAACCTGATCCCAGTCTTTATCTTTAGATTCAAGCAATGGGTTACGACGAATCATGCCAGCGTTATTAACCAAAATGTCCACGTGACCCATTTTTTCAACAGCTTCAGCAATCACTTTGTCGGCCACGCCTGGTTGTGTCAAATCAACATCGGTAAACTCAACTTTGCGGCCGCGCTTTTCGATTAAGCGACGAGTATTGTCCCATTCGAGTTTGCCAAAAGTTGGGATAAAGATATCGGCACCGGCTTCTGCCATGGCAACTGCATACCCTTGGCCTAAACCAGTGTTGCCGCCTGTAATAACGGCAACTTTACCAGTTAAGTCGAATTGTTTCATTTTAAAGTGATCGAGCTCTGCTTCGTGACGCTTGATTTCTTCTTCAGATTGATGAATTTGTGCCATATTATATAAACTCCTTTAATTGATTAAATGCCATTAACGCAACTCGTCCATTGGAACTTGATCCATGTCATCGTAGGTTTGGTTTTCACCACACATTGCCCAGATGAAAGCGTAGTTGGTTGTGCCTACACCACAGTGGATCGACCAACTTGGATTAACAACTGCTTGCTCGTTAAACAGGGTGATGTGACGAGTTTCCGTTGGTTCGCCAAGAAAATGAAAGACACGGGTATCTGGCTTTGCAAATTCGCAATACATGTAAGTTTCCATGCGACGTGCATGGGTGTGAGCTGGCATTGTGTTCCATGAAGAGCCTGGTTCTAGGACAGTGTAGCCCATCTGTAACTGGCAAGTATCCATTTGGGATGCATCAATATACTTATAAATGGTCCGCTTGTTCATATGCTCTTGGTCGCCCATTGGCTTTGCCAGTGCATTCGCGAATGGAAGTTTTTTATTTGGGTAGGTTTTGTGAGCCGGCGTTGAAACAACATAGAACTTAGCAGGATTAGCAGCATCCTTCGACTGAAAGACGACATGTTTTGTTCCCATGCCAATGTAAAAACCATCGTGAGTTGTCATTGGTTCTGTAGCGCCATCAATCGTGACGCTGCCATCGCCGCCAATATTGATGAGACCCAATTCGCGACGTTGTAAGAAGAAATCAACCCCTAAATCTTTAGACAACTTAATTTCTAAAGGTTGATCAGTAGGGGTTACGCCTCCAAAGATCATGCGATCGTTGTAAGTGTATGTGAGTAGTATGTCCCCTGGCGTGAAGATCTTCTCCATCAAAAACTCTTCACGAAGCTTATCGGTGTCGTAATGTTTGATGTCTTCAGGGCTATGCGCATAACGCGTTACCATCTTGAATGACAATGAAAAAGCCTCCGTTTCTATTTAAGAAATAGTGTTTACTCCTATGAGCAACTCTAATATAACACGACCACTCAAAAAAGCAAGCGCTATTATGAATTTAATATTTAGGACTTGACATTGTGTATACGCTTGCAATACGATACAGATGTTTTCATATTTTGAAAACTCTATTTCTTAAATAGAAACAAATTTAAGTGTTTAGGGAGATGGGACTTTTCTTGATAACCTGTACGTTTGGCGTGCGATATCGCTAGATTTTGCGGTGATACACATGTGGATTTTAGCCATTATGTAAAAGTGTTCACAAGTTCAGCACATGTGAGTGTCATGGCATACACCATAAACTCAACAATATTATATGGAAAGATTGGTGATCAGCACTATGATCAAAATGTTACGGATAGACGATCGGTTGATTCATGGACAAGTAGCAGTAGTGTGGTCTAAGAATCTCAACGTATCACGCATCATTGTCATTAGCGACTCGATTAGTAAAAACGAAATTCAAAAAAGTGCTTTAAAGATGGCTGCACCGGAAAACATTAAAACGTTTATCCAGCCTGTTGATGAAGCCCTAAAGCTTTTGAACGATCCTCGTGCAGCAAAGCTTTCGATTTTGGTTGTGATGAATGATCCTAAGGAAGTTAGGCGGGTACTTGAGGGACTAAAGCCTGATGCCAAACCCGAGACATTGGATTTAGCAAATTATGGCCGAATTGTTGGTGATCTAGAAGGTAAGCACAAGATTACCGATACGGTTTATCTAACTGACGATGAGATTAGGATTTTCAAGGATCTCAGTTCAGAAAACTTTAAGTTTATCTATCAACCATTACCTAGTGACACTGCAAAGGCGCTTGACGATTTGATCTGAGGAGGAAAAGAATATGACAATGATTTGGCCTGCATTCATGGTCGGCATAGCGCTGACTATTCAAAAATGGGGCGACTGGTATGGCAGCCTCGGATTTAACCGGCCAATGGTAGCTGGTACGATTGTCGGGATTTTACTAGGTCATCCTGCTGAAGGCATTACGATAGGCGCAGCTTTGGAACTTGTTTATTTAGGTAGTATTTCATTGGGCGGTGTAATGCCGCAGGACTTTGGAATGGGCGCTGTTTTCGGAACAGCTTTTGGTATTTTACTTTCATCGAAAACCTCTGTTGCTATCGCGTTGTCATTGCCGATTAGTATGCTTGGCACCTTGGTATATCAGCTGTTCAAGATCTGGGCGACAGCTTTGGTGCCGCGTTTTGAAACTCATCTGAAAGAACATAATATCAAAAAGTTTAATCGACTTTGGCAGATTCAACGTGCTGTCTACTTACTGATGTGGTTTTTAATGGGCTTTATCGGGATTGCAGCTGGCACAAGTGCTATTAAAAGTTTAGTTAATGCTATTCCCAAGCCGGTTATGAGTAGTTTGACAGTTGCTGCTGGCATGCTTCCAGCTGTCGGGATTGCATTATTAATGATTACTTTATGGAACAACAAACTTGCGCCATGGTTCTTTTTGGGTTTTGCAATTGTTTCCTTCTTTAAAGGCACAATGATCGAAGTAGCCTTTATCGGCGTTTGCATTGCGGTTTTAGTTGGCATTTCCGATTTGTCTAAAAACAAACAAAAACCTTCTACCCCTGAAGGTGGTTCGTCTGAAAGCAGCGTAGAGGAGGACTTTTTCAATGACTGATCAAGTGCAGAAGTACGACAGCTTTTTAACAGATAAGCATACTGAAAAGCAATTTTACCGAAAACTGTTTTGGCGTCAGAATTGGCTGATGTTTTGTACCTCTTATACAAAGCAACAGGCGGTCACTTATTCGTGGACACTCGAGCCATTTCTTGAAAAAATTTATGGTAAAGACACGCCGGAATTTTATTCAGCGATGTTACGTCATCAAACGTTCTTCAACACGACACCAATGATGGCACCTTTCATTATGGCGTTGAATCTGTCAATGGAACGTGAAAATCATGATACAAAAGGTAAATTCGATGTGACTTCCATCACGGCAATTAAATCAGCCTTGATGGGGCCATTCGCTGGTCTTGGTGATTCAGTTCAGCAAGGTGCATTGCGGATTATTGCAACTGGTATTGCTATCGGATTTTGTCAGAAGGGCATGTGGCTTGGACCGGTACTGTTCTTATTGATTTACAATATTCCTAATTTCTTAATTCGGTGGTATGGTGCTAAGCTGGGTTATAGTGTTGGTCAAGAATTCGTACAAAAAGCGATGGCCAACGGAATTTTTAAAACGATTACAAATGCAGTGTCAGTTCTTGGCTTGATGATGATTGGTGCCATGACAGCACAGTATGTTACCTTTACCTCAACTTTTGTAACAAAGGCTGCCGGACAAACATTCAAGTTGCAGGCAGTATTGGATCAAATTCTACCAGGGTTATTGCCATTAGTTTTGGTGCTTTGCTGCTTTGCCTATCTACGTAAAAAGAACCGTCCTGTACGCGTACTAGTAGCTATCTTGGTTCTAGCGTTTGTTTTGACATTCTTAGGTCTTACAGGTGGCAAGGCTTAGCGTAAAGGTGAAAACGGTGTGGGTAAAACCAACACCGTTTTATTTTTGAAGGTGTGGCGCTTGTTACTTGAAATGGTTTTTGAGCGTCAGTGCACTTGATTTTTAAAATGTGGGTATGTGTTCTTGCGAGGAGATCAGGAGGAGAGGTTGGTTCACAAAAATGATAAAAGTCATTTGCTCTGACTTAGATGGAACATTACTTAATGATGACAAGACACTATCAGAAAGAAATGTTGCGGGGATCAAACGCTGGCAGAAGCAAGGTCGCCTATTTGGTATCACATCAGGACGACAGCTGACTGGCGTTAGAAGGGCCCTGGCAAATAAATTTGTGCCCAATTTCATTGTTTGTCTCAATGGCGGCCGTGTACAAACGATTACGGGTCAAGTCATATGGAATCGAATTGAAAACGCTGCAGCGGCGGAAGTGTTAAGTGTCATGTTTAGCCACGCTGATAGGCTTGATAAACTCATGGTCACAGAAAATGGCGCAACTGCCAGCGTGGATCTGCAACAACAGACATCTGCTAGAGAAGAATTGGGTGCGCGGTTAAATACTTCCAAACCTATTTTTGAAAAAATTTCTGCCAGATTAAAGGACGACAGCTATAGCCGCGTGCTTCTTGCCGAACTAACAAAGTTGCCAGTGAGCCCTTCTTGGTCAGATCGTTTTTTTATTGAAGTTGCCGGTCAAAGTGTCAATAAACTTAACGGGCTAAAGCAAGCACTTGAAAATTCGATTTCAATTGATCAGGTTGCGGCTATTGGGGATTATGGCAATGATTTGCATATTGTGAAAGGCGTCGGTTACGGGATCGCGGTGGCCAATGCTTCTGATCAATTAAAACGCGCGGCTGATTTGGTCACACTGAGCAACAATGATGACGCGATTGCACAAGTGATTCATGATCTTTTAAAGGAATAGGAGATGGTACTATGACAAAAATAACTTTGCAGTTAATGAACGATACCAGTGTTTTAGCGGAGGCGTGTGCAGATGACAAAACATATTTAGCTTACCAGTCACAGTATGCCTTGGGAAATTATTATCGAGTAAGGATTCGTAATGCACCTGCTTATGTTTGGGTACAATTAGATGCCAGTCTGGCGCCTTCGTTAATCTACATGAATCAACCGACTTGGGATTTCAAGATACCATTTAATACCCAGAGAGAGTGGCCGTATCCTGATGGTGCCTTTTTAGGTAAGCGTCATTATGCATGGGTTCGGCTGGCTAATGAAGACGAGCTGACCGTTTCGCGTAACTTGGCGCTGAACACATACGATCAACACGAAGAAACAACGGCCTATCCACACATCTCTGCGAATGCTGAGACACGCAATGAAACAGTTTTTTATGCCAAAAATGCGATTGATGGCGTCATCGCCAACGAAAAACATGGTAGCTATCCATTTCAGTCATGGGGCATCGCCGGCCGAGCGGATGCTGAATTGATGTTGGATTTTGGGCGCCTGTTGATTTAAATCAACTAGTCCTTATTTTGCGCGCCGATTATCCGCATGATAGTTATTGGACGGATGCTACAGTGACATTTTCTAATGGTAATGTACAACAGCTTTCGTTGGCGAAAACCGCGAATCCACAAGCGTTTGACTTGTCAGCAAAGCACATCACTTGGCTGAAACTTACACATCTTGTGAAGGCTCCGGACAGCTCATCTTTTCCAGCATTAACCCAGCTGGAAGCTTGGGGCAAAGAAGCCTTTTTGTAAGCGTCGAGAATACGTGACAAGGAAGGAATCCACAAATGGTCAATTTTTCAACACTTTCAACATTTACTTTTGATGATATGGTCTTGCATTACATCATTGATGAAGACGGCCATGTTGAGTGGATGATATATCCACAAGAAAAAAAGGATCTTGTCAAATTACCTGATCATCAGCGCACCCCGATTAGTTTGGTTCAGGCTAAATTGGCTGGTGATGCGTATGACAAGAACTTCAGCAATGGCATGACGATGTATAACAGTGAAACAGCTAGACATTTAACTTTTGTTGGGCAGAATAAAAACGCAGATCAACGCGTGACACAGATTAGAACAAACTTGAAAGATCAGCACGGCAACCTGTATACCCATGTGGTCGAGTGGCAAACAGGTAGCCAACGTCTGAAGTGCTGGGCGGAATTCACGAATCAAACGCAGACAACCGTTAAGCTTGACTATTTAAGCTCGTTTACGCTTAATGGCGTGACCCCTTTTTATAAGCGAATCCCGGCTGGCACGTTAGATTTAATTCGTTTTCGTTCAAAATGGTCCATGGAAGGACGACTCGAGCAACAGCCAATCGAAATGTACGACCTTGAACCGAGTTGGAAGCCTTCAGGATTGGCACTTGAGCGATTTGGACAAAATGGGACTATGCCGGTTCGACGTTTTTTCCCGACCATAGGCATGGCAGACAAACACAACAATGTCATTTGGTTAGCAACATTTGACGCGCGCGCTTCATGGCAGTTGAATGCTGCGCGGTTGGATGATCGGTTGGTGTTGTTTGGCGGCTTGCCTGATGCTGATAATGGGCAGTGGTACAAGTTGGTTGCACCGCAGACGACTTACCGGACGCCTAGTACTTATATGACGGTGGCTGCCGGCGATTTGACACAAACAAGTCGCCGCTTGCAACAGATCCCCAGTGCTAAATCAGCGCTGCCAATAGTTTACAACGAGTGGGGAACAACATGGGGTCATCCGAGTGCAAGTCTGGTCTCAGAGTCATTGTCATTGCTGGCTGATCATGCTGTTGATTATTACGTGATCGATGCTGGTTGGTATCATAGTCCCACTGATGACTTTAACGCGGGCCTTGGTGACTGGCAGATTGATCAGGAGCGTTTTCCCCAAGGCTTAACTCCAGTCGTGAAAGCTATTCATCAACATGGCATGAAAGCTGGTATTTGGTATGAGTTTGAAGGATTAGGACCAGACAGCCATAAATATAATGACACGGCAGCACTCGTTAAACGCGATGGTTGGCCAGTGACAACGATGAAACGGCGATTTCTCGACATGACCAGTGTAGAAGTCCAAAACCATCTTGAAGAAAAAATGATTCGGCCAGTTACAGACGCAGGGTTTGAATATTTGAAAGTCGACTACAATGACAGCATTGGCATTGGGGCTGATGGGGCTGACTCGCCGGCTGAAGGCCTCCAGGCGCAAGAAACGGCCACACTGGCTATGTTTAAGAAGATTCACGAACGCGTGCCAGGCATCGTAATCGAAAACTGCTCCTCAGGTGGACATCGCCTTACACCTGCTTTTATTGAAAATACTGAATTGTCATCGTTCTCAGATGCACATGAAACGCATAGTATTCCAATAATCGCCGCTAACGAGCTGCAGATTTTACCTGCTGCCAAAAACTTGATTTGGTGTGTAGTCCACCCCGATGATCAGCTACACGAGCTTCAATTTCATCTAATTGCCACCTTCCTTGGTCGCATCTGCATGTCCGGTGATATTCGTAAACTAAGTCAGGAACAATGGCAGACGATTGACACTGGATTTGCTTTTTATCACCAGTGCAACCGATTGATCGCAACCGGATTTCCTTTCCGACGAGGGCCAAAGATTCTCAGTTACGCGAATCCAGTCGGTTATCAAATAAGCGGTTTTTGTGATGGCAAAACGCTGGAAGAGAGTCATCAGGTACTGGTACTTGTTTTTGGTTTTAACCAAGAAACGGCGCAAACCATGAGTTTAGACATGGATGCGACCAAGTGGCAGTTAACGGATGAGTTCGGTGCGGAAAATCTAACGGTTCACAATTCAAAAAAAGCGTATCACGTGACAATTCCAAGTCATCAATTCGTTGCAAAGGCGCTTCTATTCACCTTAAAGGATTAAGTTAAACAAATCGTAAGCAAAAATGGCGCTTGCTTTCTGTATACGCTTGCAATACGATAGTTATATATTAAGGCAACACAATTTCAGTATAAGAAATGGAGTGGCTGTGCGTTATGGCTGAAACAAAATATCAAATTTTCTTTATTTCACACAATAAGTTGGCGGAAGGGGTATTAGCAGCCGTCAAGATGATTGCTGGCGACCAAGTTGAAGCAACTGCCTATGGTTTGATGCCAGGGCAAAATCCTGAAGACAAGATCAAAGAGATTGAGGCTAAGATTGAGTCGGATAGTCATACATTAATTCTGGCTGATCTCTTTGGTGGCAGTATGGCCAATGCAGCCGTACAACTTGCAGCAAAACCTAACGTTCGCTTAATCACCGGTCTGAACTTGGCTTTGGCGCTGGCGGCAGTTTTGGAAAAGCCGTGGACGGATGAGGAAATTAACAAGTTAATTGCACGCTCACGTGAAAATATTCGTGAAGTTACCATTGATCCTGTCAAGGAAGATGCCGAGGAAGACTTTTTTTAGGAGGACCCGAGTTAATGGTTAAGAATCCAATTCTTACCGGCATGAATCCTGATCCAAGTGCTTGTACCGATGGCCAGCGGTACTATATTGCGACCTCAACGTTTGAATGGTATCCGGGTATTAAGATTTATGTTTCGGATGATCTGGCGAACTGGGACTTGGTTGCACGTCCATTAACGACCAAACAGGTTAACCTGAAAGGAATACCCGACAGTGCTGGTGTTTGGGCACCTGGTCTTCGTTATTTTGATGGCAAGTTTTGGTTAACATATTCGGTGATGCACCAAATTGACGGTGTCTATAAGGACTTGCGAAATTACGTGGTCACAGCCGAGCATGTAGAAGACGAATGGTCAGATCCGATTTTTATAGGTGCTCAAGGGTTTGATCCGTCTTTATTCCAAGATGACGATGGCCAGATTTATCTTGTTTCGCAAAACTGGGACTATCGACAAACTTATTTACATCAGAAATTCAACGGCATTTTAATGCAAAAGTTTGATGATGAAAAGAAAACGCTGGTGGGACCGAGTAAGCGTATTTTTACCGGTAGTCCGCAGGGTGGGACGGAAGGGCCGTCCATTTTCCGGCACAACGGGTATTACTATCTTTTGATGGCCGAAGGAGGTTCTGGCCGCCACCATTCAATCACGGTTGCGCGCAGTCAGCGGGTTACCGGGCCTTATGAGTTATCGCCCAATGTTACGTTGTTGACAGCCTTCAATGCCGATGATCAGCCAATTCAAAAAGCCGGTCATGGTAACTTGATTGAGACGCCGGATGGCCGAACGTTTTTAGTCCATTTGATGAGTCGCTACTTGCCCGGTACTGGCATGAGTATGCTTGGGCGGGAAACGGCGATTGAAGAAATTACATGGCAAGATGACTGGCCAATCTTGAAAGGCGGTGGTCAAGCGCCAGCCGAGGTCGTTGAAGATTTGCCACGAGTCACACCTGAGTCGACTTACGAAACTGATTTCTCTGGCGGTTTGGATCTTAGTTGGAGCAGTTTACGTCAACCATCTTTACAGAAGAAAAGCCAAGAAGTCGGATTGGTACTAAAGGCAGATGAATCGCTATCGTCTTTGTTATCGCAGGCAATGGTAGTTCGTTCATGGCAGGCATTTTCGTTTGAAACAACAGCAACTCTTTCGTTCGAGCCGCAAAGTTTCCGTCACCAAGCTGGGCTAGTGCTTTATTACAACACAAAAAATTGGCTATTTCTGTATGTTAGTCATGATGAAATAACCGACCGACGAATTCTGAATTTGCAGATGGCTAAACAAGGACATATTACGGAACCATCTAATGGTTTGTATGCTTATTTACCTGATAACGGCGATGTACAGTTACGCTTTGTTGTTGCTACCGGAGTGGCACATGCTTATTACCAAGTGAAGGCGGATGGCTTTCAGTCTTTTGGTCGACACATCGATGTTAGTTTCTTGTCTGATGAAGGTGTTGGCGGCTGGGGATTTACAGGCGCCATGATCGGCCTAACTGCTATTGATACTGATCGCAAAGACACAACTGCGACTTTTTCGCATTTTGAGATGAAAACAACGGAGGAAAAATTGTGACAAACACAGAGCAATTGAATGAATGGGCAACTGATAAACTAGACAAAATCCAGACAAAAACGTTACAGAGCCTTAAGCGCCATGGCAAAAAAATGATTCCGTATCAAGCTATGAATGGCGTTTACACCAAAGACATGGCCAAGGAAGACATTACTTGGTGGACCAATGGATTTTGGGGAGGATGGTTGTGGCAGCTAAATCATTATCAGCCCAATGCCGATCTAGAAGCGGCGGCTATTGCCAATGAAGATGAGCTGGACGCAGCTTTTTTAAAGTATCAAGGTCTGCACCATGATGTCGGTTTTATGTGGTTGCCAACTGCGGTCACCCATTATCGTCAAGATCAAAATGAACGGGCATACTGGCGGGGCCGACATGCAGCAGATTTGCTGGCAGGTCGTTACAACCCAGCTGGTCATTATCTGCGTTCCTGGAATCGTGATCGCGCTGGCTGGGTGATTATTGACTCTATGATTAATATTCAATTGCTATACTGGGCTAGCGAAGTGACGAAGGATCCACGGTTTGCGATGATCGCAGATGAACATGCGCATACGGTCATGCAAAATCACGTGCGGCCAGATGGCTCGGTTTCACATATTGTGGTTTTCGACCCGACCACGGGAGAACGCTTACGGACTGAAACAGGGCAAGGTTATGACGAAAATAGTAGCTGGTCACGCGGCCAAGGATGGGCAATTTATGGTTTTGCCTTAGCTTATCGCCACACAGGCAAACCTGAGTACTTGGCAACGGCAAAACGAGTTGCAAATTATTTCTTGGCAAATACAGCACAGACAAACCATATTCCAGCCATCGATTTTCGTGCACCGTCAAAAGACGCGGGAACCGATACGTCTGCTGCGGCAGTGGCTGCTTGCGGTATGCTTGAAATCGCGAATCATTGTAAAGACACTGAGGCGATGCTTTATACAACTGGTGCGGTCGATATGTTGCAGGCAGTAAGCGAGCGGTTTGCCAATTATGATGCCAACGTGGATGGCATTTTATCAGGCGCTACGACTGCCTACCATGAAGCGACTGGGCATAATGTAAACCTGAACTATGGTGATTACTATTTTGTTGAAGCGTTATTGCGCGTGATTAATAAGGACATATTGGTCTGGTAGTTGCAAGGTTTGATCAAAAGCCGGTTTGGAAAACAGGGATAAACGTGCAGACGAAAGCAGATCTTTTACAGTGGTTAAAGCAAATGGTTCCCGGAGATCTAAAATATCTCGATCAAAGCGGCGCGGCCTACCTGCCAGAGATTCGCGAACTAGAGGCGATTCTCCGACCGCTTTGGGCAATTTTGCCAGCTTATTTTAGCGGGGAGCCGCTAACAACGAGTGAGCAATTTTATTTAAATGAACTAAAGCGGAGGGTTGAAACTGGCGATTTACCGGCGATAACGACCCATAACCGCCAGATTGCAGTTGAACTTGGCGTCATTGCTTATGCCCTTGGTACCTATCGCGAACGGTTTCTTAACTTGTTTTCCGCAAAAGGACAAAAGCAATTTGCTGCTTGGCTAAACACAATTAACGATATTGAATTTCCTGCTGGTAATTGGTACTTTTTCTTGGCTCTCATCAATGCGGCGCTTCGGCGAAATCACTTTCCATATTCGAAGGAAAAGTTAACGGATGCGCTTGATAAGATTGAGACCTTCTATAAAGGCAATAACTGGTATACAGACGGATCCAATGAGCAGTCTGACTACTACATTGCTTTTGCGTTTCACTTCTACGGGATGATCTATGCCAGTTTTGTCGATGATGACGCAGCGCAATTGTTTAGGCAACGCGCACTTGGATTTGCTCATGATTTTCAATATTGGTTTGATGATCAAGGTCGTTCATTGCCTTTTGGACGTAGCTTGACTTACCGATTTGCTCACGTTTCATTTTGGAGCGCGATGGTGACGACCGGATTGTATCGCGACTCGGACTTCTCACTTGGGCAGATTAAAGGCATTATCTTGCGGAATTTTCGGTTTTGGCAAAAACAACCGATTGTGGTTCCGGCCGAACATAATCTTGCCATCGGTTATGGCTATGCCCAGCAAGTGATGGCGGAAGATTATAATGCCCCCGGTTCGCCAATGTGGGCCTTCAAAAGCTTGATTTTGTTAGGGCTGCCGGCTGATCACGCTTTTTGGCAGGTAAAAGAAGCAAGCTTAGAGAAATGGCACCATGTTGCTGAAACTGGACCGGGTTTCTTGATTGACCATGACGATCAGCAAGTAACGGCTTTGTCAGCACGCCAATATGCTAATAGTCCCCAGCTTTACCGCGGCACTGAAAAGTATAGTAAGTTTGCCTACTCGACCTATTTCGGCTTTAACGTCAGTCGCGGACAAAGTGGGTTGAGTCAGTTTGCGATTGACTCAACACTGGCTTTTTCAATCCCGGGGCACGATCAATATGCAACACGCCATGTGATTGACGATGCGGCCGTTTTTTCTGAATACGCAGTTAGCAAGTGGCGAGTGTGGCATGACATTCAAGTGGTCAGCTATTTAATACCGGTGGCTGCCAATTGCCATGTCCGCCTTCACGAAATTGACACACCCTATGCAGTGATGACTGCAGAAGGGGGCTTTCCGCTAGCAAATTGGAACCATAAATATAATCAGTCTCGCATCAGTGAAACAGTGTGCGTAGCTTATAGCGATCACGGTCAATCCCTGATTAAAAGTTTAGCAGGAACGCGGCAACCGCTGTTAGTACCACAAGGGCCGAATACGAATCTTTATTCTCCGGAAAAAAACGCCATTCCTGTATTGACAGCGACGCTTACAGCTGGTCAGCACGTCTTAGGCTGTTTGGTGTTTGGTGATCCAAATACCAAGAAGCAGATCGCAGAAGTGTCCTTGACGATGTCAGACAAAGCTTTTGAGCTAAAAATGCCTGGTCGGCTTGTAACAATTTCGCGAGCAACACCACTGAAGAGGAGGCGAAAAAATTGAAAAGAGCGTTGATTTATTTATGGTGGTTGGGAGGGACACCAGCCAGCCACAGTAAGTGCTTATCTCGCCGCGCAATTAAAGGAAGTAGGATTTGACGTGACGCGCACGCCCTCACTGGATGTGCTCGATGATGTCGACACGCTATTCGACTTTAATCTCATTATCATACACTGGACGCGCGGTGAACTCAGTCCTGAGCGATTTGATAATATTTCTGCAGCAGTTGCACACGGCGTTGGTTTGGCGGGGATTCATGGTGGCTTAACATCGGCCTTTCAAAACAATAAAAAATGGCTTTGGTTAACCGGTGGATGTTTTGTGGCACATCCTGGTGGCCTCAATACAACCTATACCGTGAAGATATTGGATCATCAGCATCCAATTACACAGCATTTGGATGACTTTGAGATTCAAACCGAGCAGTATTTTGTGCTGATGGATCCTGCGATTCATGTGTTAGCGGATACTGTGTTTGCAGCTGGTGAGCATCCAGAGGCAACTAATCCGGAGCCGATTCATCTTCCGGTTGCTTGGATCAAGCGGTGGGGCCGCGGCCGGGTTTTCTTTCAATCGCTTGGGCATGATCTCACAACTTGTCAACGTCCGGAAGTTACAAGGCTAACGCTGCAAGGGTTTCAGTGGGCTGCGCAGTGATTTAGTGAGTGGAAGCGGATGACGTCAAGTCTGCTTGTAACTGAAAGCACAGCTTGTTTGAAGCTTTTTTTATTTATTATTGAAAATCGACCTTATGACTATAGCATGAGTCGCAGGTCATCAGAGCTTAGGCGAAAGGAAGATCAAACAATGACAAAAATTTTAACGATGGGCGAGATGCTGTTGCGTTTAAAACCAACCGACCATCAGCGCATTATTCAGGCAAATACGTACGATGCTAATTATGGTGGGTCTGAGGCCAATGTTGCGGTGTCGCTGGCACTTTTGGGGGATGATGTTGAGCTTCTAACCAAGTTGCCTCAGAATGCACTCGGTGATATGGCGCTCAATACTGTTCGTCAGTACGGCGTGAAGACGCAAAAAATTCTGCGCGGTGGTCGGCGTCTAGGGATCTACTTTTTTGAAAAAGGTGCCAGTGTCCGAAACACGAATGTTGTGTATGACCGTGCTGATAGCTCGTTTGCGACTGTTTCGCGAACTGAATTTGATTGGGAAAAGCTTCTCGGCAATGTTGACTATTTTTATTTCTCCGGGATCACTGCAGCTTTGTCGGATTCGATTCGCGCATCGTTGCTTGATGCCTGCAAAGCTTGCCGTGATCGCAATGTGACCGTTGTATGCGATATGAACTATCGCGGTAAAATGTGGACGCCTAAAGAAGCCCAAGCGTGCATGCAGACATTGATGCCGTATATTAATATTTGCATCGCCAATGATGAGGATTTTGAAGCAACGCTGGGTATTAAAGCGTTTGATGGCGATATGACGCGCGGTATTGAGCAAAAACAGCAGTTTGAACAAGCAATGCGCGAAGTTCAGGCCAAATATCCAAACTGTCACACGGTGGCAAGCGTGCTGCGCGATATTCATTCAGTCGAAGACAGCCAATGGACAGCCATGATGCTGCACGATGGTCAGATGGTTGAAGGTCCCACCTATAAAATGCACGTTTATGAAGGCGTAGCTGGTGGCGACGCGTTTGGCGCGGGGCTAGTTCATGGGTTTGTGAACGGATTTAAAGCGCAGGAAATGATTGATTATGCGATTACGGCATCTGTCATGAAGTTGACGATTCCAGGCGATTTGAATCTGGCTACAGATCAAGATATCCGCAATGCGATGGCGTCAGGTAATTCGGTCAATCGCTGAAGGCTCGCCAAGCCCATTTCAGTCCTGTGAAACCTTTTCTAATTGATCAGAAACCTTGAAGTTATGCTTTAGCTGGGGCCAGATATGCTTGTCGGCCCAAGCAATGATAACACCATTAAACAGGATGGAAAAAATTGTTGCGACGTTAATACCCAGTAAACGCCCAGAAGAAAAATAAGCAATAATGATGACCACGATCGGTGGAATGAAGTCAATCATTTGTGCAGCCGTCGCGTTTCCCCGTAGATAAAGAAAACGAAGGATGTTTGTTGTGTCGTCATTTGGATGCATAATGATGTTTGCTCGTTGATATAACGAAATCGCGATCCCAAAAGAAACAACCCCAAAGCATGAAACCAATCCGCGCGCCACGACTGGCCAAGTGCCAACTCCCAGAGTAGTGAACAACCATGTAAAAATATTGACAAAATAGCCATAAAAAATAGCATAAATAATTTCCCCGATGAATCTTGGCAAATCAATATGTTTAATCAAGAACTGGTTGGTTAAGGCATTTAAAAAACCGCTGATGATCAAAATGATGCCGATGTCCCAGTTTTGCCATGCATTTAGGTTAATCGCTGCTGCTGTCCAAATACCGCTTCCCATCGCACCAACGATACACAGACCTTGGCCAAAAGCATTTAGCAATAAGCCAATGATCAAACCTGACCAACGTTCCGTACGCGAATTAATAAACATAAGCTCCTCCTGATGACAAAGTGGTGTCCGTTTGTTGAAGTATATTCAATATACCACGTTTTTTAAATAAGAAACAGCATTTCCTATTAATAAATTTCATGTATTGCTCAATGGCTGTCAACGCATAGCAATGAGGGACAAGGAACAAACCATTCGCGATATTTATAATGGAAAAAGGCAGTCGCCCCGCTTGTTGTCACAACAAGCGGGGCGACTGCCTTTTGTGTGGGTCGGTTGCGATTACTGATGGGCAGTTAATAATAACCTTACAGCGTTTGTTCAATCGCGTGCTGTGTATTGAGCAACAAACGGATGAAGTTGGACTGCCGTTCTTTGTTCACTCGATATTTCGGCGAACTGATACTGAAGGCACCATAAATTCTGCCAGCTTTCATGATCGAAGCACCGAGGCAAAGAACTTCCGGTTGGTTTTCTTCATTATCGATGGACACGCCCATTTCTTGAATGTTTTTCAGATTCTGGCGAAGTTTTGGCAGACTGGTAATCGTATTTGGGGTCAGTGGTTTAAGCTTATGCGTCTCAAGATAATCATCTAAATGCTTGCGCGAATAGTTGGCTAGCAGCGCTTTGCCCATCGCGGACGAGTACATGTTCATTGTACCGCCGATGATAGATTCCAACTTGATACTGTTGGGGCTTTCAAGCTTTTCGACCAACACGATTTTGTCGTTGCGGACAATGCCGAGGTTAATCGTCTCGTTGGTTTCATCACGCAAAGTCTCAAGGAACGGCCGGGCGACCTTGGCGATGTCAAAACTGTCGAGCGCTTTTTTGGCATATGGAATGAGCTCAGTGCCGAGATAATAGCGCTTGGTGCTTTCATCACGGCGAACAAAGCCAATCATATCTAGCGTGTTGAGAATCTTTAGAATCGTCGGTTTTGACGAACTTAAGGCGGCGCTCATGTCTGCCAGCGATGGTGGATCATCAGCCTTCATGAGATAGTCTAAGATGTCCTTAGCTTTGATGAGCACCGTGCCATAAGGTTTTTGGTGGTTTTCCTTTACTTGTTCCAATTGAAGGCCTCCAAACAAAATTTAAAAGTTTATTATATAGAAATATACATTGAAAAAAATGGTTTGTCCAGTGTGTTTCTTACTGAATACTGTTTTTTTGCAATGGTCGCGCCCAGACATTGCTTGTTTGATGGCGTTTACATATAGATTACCAAAATAACGGGTTGTTTCAAAATATTTTGTTTCATTTTTGGAAATTGTGATATTCATTTAAGAAAAGCTTAACTTGAAGCGGGCGCAACTGGCAAAAGGGCACAGGTTAATCTAAGGACACAAGCCATTTGCTGAGCGTCCATCGTTCGGAAAATCAGATATAATAAAGTTATTAAATGAAAAGGATGGTTGACCATGGATCAGAATAAGTTGAAGCAGGAGGCCGCTCAAAAGGCAGCTGAATTTGTTGAAGACGGGATGACGATTGGCTTGGGCACTGGCTCGACAGTGTTTTATCTAGTTGAAGCGATTGCACAACGGGTCAAGGAAGAGCACCTGAATCTGACCGGTGTTGCGACCAGCGTGCGGACGCGTAAGCAAGCAGAGTCTCTTGGCATTCCCATGAAGGATCTGGATGAAGTGGCGCAAATCGATTTAACGATTGACGGCGCCGATGAAGTGGACAAGCATTTCCAAGGCATCAAAGGCGGCGGACGCGCGCATTTGATCGAAAAAATTGTGGCGATTAATTCTGCGCGCAATATCTGGATTGTGGATGAAACCAAATTGGTGGATACGCTGGGTAAGTTTCCGTTGCCGCTTGAAGTGATTCCCTTTGGCAGCGGCAAGTTGTTGCAGCGTCTTAGGGATGAAGGCCTGAAGCCGGCTTATCGCCTGAACGACGACGGCACCAAGGCATTGACTGACTCGAAGAATTATATCATTGATCTGCATCTTGGGCACATCGACCATCCGCATTTGTTAGCGGAATGGCTGAACAGGCAGGTGGGGATTGTCGAACATGGGCTATTCCTTGATCTCGTCAAAACCGTGGTTGTCGGCACCACGCATGGCCCGGAAATCTTGGATGCGCACCGCGGTTAATAACTAACTAAAATAAACAACAAACGCGCACTGTCTGCTGAACAGCGCTCACGATAAACCCTCAAAGCTGCAATTTGGTTTTGAGGTTTTTTTGTGTTGGCGTTTTTGCCGATTCGGTCTGATTCAGCGGGCTGATGCTCACGGATGACTTAAAAGTGATTATAAATGTTTATAGATGTTTCTTTTAAAACCTTATTAAAACAGCCTTTATAAGCTTTAACCGTTTTTTAAAGCCGTGAATTTGGGAAAAAATGTTCTTAAATGATTTACATTAAAGCGCTTCCATGTTATAGTCGTTTTGGAAATAAAAAGAAAGAATGTTTATCATAAAGAAATAAATGAACGGCTCAACAATATCCTTTGTTTTTAACCATTTCATCAAAATAGTTGAGTTTTCCTACGTGACGAGGCGCGAATTCTGCAGGTGAGTTTTTGAGAAGGACGATTTTTCCTAACGTATCATGTGGCGGGAACTCTATTTCCAAAAGGTATACACCGATTTTACATAGCTAGTGATCCAAGCAATCAGCAACAAAGCATCAAGGAGGCAGAAATTGAAATCTGAAAACTTAATGAATGCCCAGCGCTTTTTTAACGCCGGGATCGTGGACAAAGGTATGGTGACGGCAGCACTGGATGATGCTGTGAAGCATCTTGATTTAAACATGAAGGTGTTCGGCGAGAATTTTCCTGAGCCTCAACGGTGAACAACCGCTATGCGCCGATGAAAAATACGGAATGGACCAATGGCTTTTGGACCGGCCTGTTGTGGCTGGCTTATGAGTATACAGGTGACCACAAGTATCGTGCGTTGGCCGAAAAGAATGTCGCCAGTTTTGCTGACCGGATTGATCGCAAAGTTTCCGTTGATCATCACGATTTAGGCTTTTTGTATTCACCATCAGTGGTCAGTGCGTATCGGCTGACTGACAGCACGTTGGCAAAGGACACTGGGATCAAGGCGGCCGACCAGTTGCTCACGCGTTTCCATGAAAAAGGCGGCTTTATCCAGGCGTGGGGCGCAAAGGGCGCTAAGGATGAAAATCGGCTGATCATTGATGCGTTGCTGAATATTCCGCTGCTGTATTGGGTAACGAACGTGACTGGAGATTCTAAGTATCGGCAGGTGGCTGATCGCCATTACCAAACGGCGCTTAAGACAGTGTTTCGTGAGGACGGATCCACGTTTCATACTTATTTCTTCGATGATGCGGGGAATCCGTTACGTGGGGCGACGCGGCAAGGTTATGCTGACGATTCCGATTGGGCCCGCGGGCAGGCGTGGGCGATTTACGGGACGGCGTTGCACTACTATGACACGCATGATGCGGCCACATTTGACAGTTTCAAAGCCGTGACCAACTTTTTCTTAAATCGGCTTCCGGGAGATGATGTGCCGTATTGGGATCTGATTTTTCAAGACGGCAGTGATCAAAGTCGCGATTCGTCTTCAGCGGCGATTGCGGTATGCGGCTTGCATGAGATGTTGAAATATTTGCCGGAGTCGGATCCGGATAAGCCGGTTTATCGGGCGGCAATGCATGCCCAGTTGAAGTCGCTGATTCAAAATTATGCGACGCCGGTGGACGGCCAAACTGCGGAACCGCTTTTGCTTCACGGCGTCTATTCATGGCATTCCAGTCATGGCGTGGATGAGGGGAATTTATGGGGCGACTATTTCTATATGGAAGCGTTGATCAGGTTTTATAAGGATTGGCAATTATATTGGTAGGAGGCTTTTAAAATGACGGAACCAAATATTAAGGCAGTACGGCTGGATGAGCGGCTGATTCATGGACAAGGACGGTTGTGGATTTCCAACCTCGGCGTCAACTTGGTGATCGTGGCCAATGACGAGGTCGCCAAAAGTCACATTCAGCAACAGTTGATGTCTTCATTAATGCCGGAGTCGGTGGGAATTCGCTTCTTTTCACTTCAAGAGACGATCGATAAGATTTTCAAAGCATCGCCGCGGCAAACAATTTTCATTATTGTCAAAACGGCGCAGGATGTTTTGACGTTGGCGGAAGGTGGTGTGCCGATCAAAGAATTGAACGTGGGCAATATTCATATGAAAGAAGGCAAAACGCGACTGACGAATTTTATTTCGGTGGATGCAGATGACCTGCACGCGTTGAGGACGTTGCATGAAAAGTATCATGTGGATTTGAACACGCGGACGACGCCGCTGGGGAACGATGTCGGATCGGATTTTGATTTAAACGATTATGTTGCTAAGCATTAACACTTATGATAACGCGTTCACCGGCGCAGAAGTCTGCGTGTCAGGATCTCCGGCGCAGTGGCCTGAAAGTCCGGGCCATCCCGCCCGACACTGCGTATACGCTGACCTGTAAGCGCGCCGGTTCACGCTCAAGGGGGAGAAAAGCATGACCTATTCTATTGTTCAAGCACTTTTGGTGGGTCTCTGGGCGGCATTTTGTTTTGCCGGCCAGCAATGGGGCATTTACACCAACCGGGCATTATTTATTTCATTTGGTATCGGCTTGATTTTGGGTGATTTGCAAACAGCTGTTGTTTTCGGGGCAACTGCGGAACTGGCCTTTATGGGCTTCGGGGTTGGTCCCGGGGGCTCAACCCCGCCTAATCCGTTGGGGCCAGGCGTGGTTGGCACGATCATGGCGATTTCGATTTCAGGGTTGAAACCGGCCGCGGCCTTGTCGCTGTCGTATCCGTTTGCGATTTTGATTCCATTCGTCATCACGTTTATTTTCTCGGTCAATGCCAACAACTTGGCATGGTCACGAAAGGCGATTGAAGAAGGCAAGTATCGGCGGTTCCATTTCCTGGCAAATACCACGTTGCTCGGGTTCATCATTTTCGCCTTCTGCTTCGGCTTTGCGGCGACCTTGAGTACGTCGGCGTTGAAGGTGTTCGTTCAGGCGATTCCGCAATGGCTGATCAGTGGTTTGACCGTTGCCGGCGGGTTGCTTCCGGCCGTTGGGTTCGCCTTAATCATGAGCACGATGGTCAAGAAGGAATATATTCCGGCGCTGATTCTGGGTTACGTTTGCGTTGCCTATCTGAAGATGCCGGTTATCGGGTTAGCTTTTGCCGGGGCTGTATTGGCGTTCAACAACTATTACAATGGTCGCCGTGCTGATAAGAAGGATCATGGCACTAACGGCAACGATGACGGCAGTAACGAGAATGAAGGGGGTATTGAAGATGGCATCTAGTCGCAAACCGGTTTTAACCAAAAAAGATTATTTAAACTCCATTCTCCGTTCTTATGTCCTACAAAATGCCCAAAACTACGGCACCATGCAGGGAACTGGAATGGCGAACAGTATCATGCCGCAGTTGCGGAAAATCTATAAAGACGATGAAGCGGAGTTTAAGCGCGTGACAACGTCCAATTTGGAATTTTACAACACGAATCCGCAGCCATATCCGTTTGTGACCAGCATCATGCTTGCCATGTATGACAGTGGTCAGGATGAAAATGATGTGCGGGCGATCAAGTTTGCATTGATGGGACCGTTAGCCGGGATTGGCGACGCGCTTTCGCAATTCGGGTTGGCACCGCTGTTCAGTTCGATTTTTGCCTCCTTGGCACTTCAGGGGATGACCTGGGCGCCGATTCCGTTTATTCTGTGCTTGTTCGGCATCACATTCGGTGTTCGGATGTTGATGGGATACTTGGGCTGGAAAGTCGGCACGAGCATCATCGACACACTGTCGGATCGGATGGCGGCAATTGCCGATGTCGCCAGCATGTTGGGCCTGACCGTGATTGCCGGGTTGTCGGTTTCTTTTGTGAAAGTCAACTTAGCCTGGCAGTATACGCAGGTGATCAAAGGCAAGACGCAGGTCGTGGCGATTCAGACCATTTTGGATAAGATCATGCCGTACATGCTGCCGATTGCGCTCACGTATTTTGTTTATTGGCTGATTACCAAGAAAAAATGGACCATTTACAAGATTGTCATTTTGCTTTTTGTTGCCGGCGTCCTGCTATCGGTGCTGGGGATCTTAAAGTAAACAGATGATGCATTCGGCCGTCGCAAACCTTTGTCGACGGCTGTTTTAGAAATTAACAAGGCGAAAAAATTGGAGGATTTGAACACATGAATTACGCAATGGCAGTTGTCGGTCACGGGCGCTATCCAGAAGGGGTATTGTCCGCCTTGAAGTTGTTAATCGGTACCACAGAGGGCATGACCGCGTTTAATCTGGACGAAACCACGACTCACGAGCAATTCGAGCAGCGGTTAAAAAGTTTTCTTGATGAAAATGATCACGCTTTGGTCTTCGCTGACATGACTGGTGGCGCGCCACATCAAATAGTTGCGCGGCTGATGCTGGAGCAAAATCGGCCACACCAATACATTATTTCCAGTGCGCCATTGAACTTGATTTTGGATCTATACGCTAAAAATATGGGCGGCTTTGACGATGCCAGCGTTGATGAAACACTCCGGCATACCGTCACACTGTCAAAAGACTTGATTGAAATTTTGCCAGACAGAATGAAGACCAACTCTGATGAAGTGCCGGTGCCGGATATTAAGCACGAAGATGAAGGAGATGGGATCTGATGACGGTGTGGCAAATTGCGTTGATTGTGATGGTGATCATTGTCTGTGCACTTTATCTAGTCGCGATTCCGCTGGCGAAACGATCAGCCATGCGCAAACAGGCCAAAATGGTTGATCAGATGCATGCGAATCTGAAACCTGGTGATCAGATTGTTTTGATTGATGGCATTGTCGGGAAAATCAAACATTTGAATCAGGAAGACGTTCAAGTTGAAATTGCAGCTAATACCGTGATCACGGTTAAACGGATGGGGATTGCTGGTGTTGTGAAGGAGGCGGCGACAGGTGACGGAAACGAGTTGGACCACGTACATTCAGCAGTTGAGTCAACAGCGGCATCTCACGGATGATGCTCGTAAAAATGCTGACCGATTGTTAAAGAACGAATTTTTATTTGACAGTCCTTATGCGATGGAACCAACGCAAGTGAGTTACACCATGGATCCGATTACCTGGCAGCAGACGCCTAATGGGGATCCGGAGTGGTTGTATATGTTGAAGCGCCAAGAGTATTTGCTGGATCTTTTGGAAGCTTATTACGAAACCGGCCGCAGTGACTATCAAGTTAAAATGAAAGCTTTGTTGTTTGACTGGCTTGATGAAAATCTGGCGGTGCCGGATACTTGGCGCACGATTGATACCGGCATTCGCTTGCTTAATTGGACGGGTGTTGTCGCGAATCTGTTGGAAGATCAGCAGTTAACCCATGAAGAGCAAGCCCGCATTGAAGAAGCCGTCAATGTTCAGGCGACATACTTGCAGCAAAATTACACTGAAAAATTTGATATCAGTAACTGGGGTGTGTTGATCACCACGGGTATCTTGGTATATGCGGCGCGCTTTCCAGAGGTTTTACCGCGCGCGATTGTCCAGTGGGCCCAGCAAAAATTTGAGACTGAACTGGATTTGCAAGTTGACGCGCAAGGGATGCAATGGGAACAGTCGCCGCTTTATCTACTTGAAGTCTGGCGGAGCACCCTAGCCGTCATTGCCGCACAGCAGCGAGCCGGGATGCCAGTCGCGCCGATCGTGCTGATAAAAGCCCGTGCCATGCAACAAATGATCACGCAGTATGTGAAACCGGATTTATTGTTGCTGCAGCAAGGCGACACCGACGCGATTCGGATTGACAGCCTGTACCATGCGTCGGCAGCGCTGTTGCAACAACCATCACCATTGCAGCAACGGTTGGCACCGGTGGTTGATTTTGCCTTGTTAGAGCTGAGGCATCAGGAATGGCAGGTGCCAAAAGCGGACGCGGAACAGTCGCTGTCAGAAGTATTTGCGGCGACCACGAGCGGCAATTACTTTTGGCGGTCTGGTTGGGATGCTAAAGCAGATTATTGGCATGTGTTTAATGGCAATTTAGGCAGTGGCCACGGACACGCAGCGCTGGGGCATGTCGATTTGACGATTGGCGGCCATGACGTGTTGGTGGACCCGGGTCGTTACACATATGTTGACGGGACTGAACGGCGACAGCTCAAGTCAGTGGCTGCGCATAATACGGTCATGCTGGATCAGCGGCCGTTTAGCTTGCCAAACGACTCGTGGAAGTATCGCTATGTGGCGACACCAGTGCAGCATTCATTGATCGATTTTGGCGGCGGGCAGGTGGTTAAGCTGACGTTTCTTGATCAGGCACAGACGCAACCAGCGCTTGTCACGCGGCTGTTGATCAGCTTAAGCCAAGAACGTTTATGGCTGGTCGTTGATATGATCCATCAGCCCGGGCGCCATTCGCTGAAACGGTTTTGGCAGGTTGCGCCGCAGTTAACTGTGACACAACAGGATCATGGCTATCAACTTGGTGAGGTGGCGAACTTTGCGACAACTGATACCCAAATGTGGACCAGTCAGCAGCTCTTTTCACCGCGGTATAACGAACTTGAGCACCTGACGCGGGTGGAAAGTGAAACGACATTTACCGATTTCACGGTGCAAGCGGCGGTGTTTGCGTCGCAACAACAACCGCTGACTCTCACGCCGATTGCCGCGCAACACTCTGGCGATCGCCAAGCGCTTGTGCCGCAACGGCTAGCGGCTGGATTCCGCATTGATTTGGGCGAGGGACGCAACATTTTGGTGACCCTGCAACCGGAAAATACGATCGTTGGCCGCAAACTTTATTGGTTTGATGGTACCGAGGCGTATGGCAGTTTGAATATTTTTGAGCGGCAGGTACAGCAGGTCAAGCAACATTTTCAGGTGTTTTAAGGATGAAAAAGAAGAAAACAAGCCTTGAACTGCGGCTATTGTTGGGCTTACTTTCGCTAGCGCTGACATTTTCGATCGGCGGCTGTCAGGCACTCAAGCCGACGGATGCGCTGGCCGTGGCGGGTACGCCGATTTCGACCAAAGTTTACCGTTTATTCCTACAAAATGAAAAAGCCTTAACGGTCAATCGCTATGTTACCAAGTATCACGCCAAGTATGACACGCACTTTTGGCAGACAAAATACGGACGCCAAACGCCGCAACAGGCCGCGCAAGTGCAGGCGATGAAAAAGCTGCGGCAGTTTGTGGTGGAAGATCAGGCGTTGGTGAAGGCAAAACTGCTGGACAAACCGTTGGCGGAGTTTGCGGTTTTGAAGAAAACTAACGGCACCGGCGCGGATTTGACGGGAATGGCCGCGGCACAGAAACAGCATCGCGAGTTGATGTTGAAATTACAGTCGCAGTACGTTAAGGCACACCGTAAGTCGGTGACGGAGAAGCAGCAAGGGGGTTTTTATAGCCACAACAAAAGCAAATATTGGGCGCGCCCGAATGTCATCCATTATGAAACACTGACTTTTAACCGGGGAAAAATCAATAATCTTAGTGATTTTACCGCGATGATTCAGCAGGTTAACGGCCAGCAAACTGATTTGGCCAGCGTGCAGAAGGTATTTGGCGCAGCAGGTTTCCAAGGGCAGCTGAACCAAACCGATTCGCTGCATGATGCCGACCAATATTACGGCGCCTATTTGCGGGCGACCAATGACCACACCGGGCAGATTGGCCAGATTTTTGCGGCATGGTTGTCGGATCGGAAAATGTGTCTTGTGCGCGTCACGAAATCAGTACATGGCGGCTTTGTCCCATTTGCCGATGTGCAAGAAGATGTGACGGCGAAAATTTTGCAGAAGCAACTGGCCGAGACGCTAGCGAACCGAGCTAAACATGCCGGCGTGAATGGTGATCCAGCCGTACTTGCCAAGGAAACGTTAGCGTAAAATGGAGGATGAAGGATGAAACAATGGCGGGTGACACAAGGGAAATTATTGGCGATTTTACTGGCCATGGTTGGATTAGCCGTGCTGGTCAACGGGCAGGCACCGCAACGCTCATTAGCCGCCGGGCCGCGGACGTTTTACGTGGCCAACGATGGCAGTGATCACAATGACGGGTTGTCGGCAAATCAGCCGTGGCAATCGCTGGAAAAAGTGGCGGCGACGCATTTTCAGCCAGGCGATCGCATTTTGTTGGATGCCAATAGCGTTTGGAATGGGCAATTGATTTTGGATGGTGCAAAAAACGGTGAAGGAACCAGTGGCGCGCCGATCACGCTTGGCAGTTACAACCAAGGCAGCACCGGCAAAAAAGCGATTATCAACGGCATGGGGACGACGGCTGACAAAAATCCTTATCATGCGCGGCATTTGAGTAATCTTAATTTGATGACCGGAACCGTTGAATTGTGGAATGCCAATCATTGGACGATTGCCGATTTAGAGGTGACCAATACGGCCGGTGACGGAAATCGGCAGGGGATGCGGATTGGGATTTTGGTCGCGTCCGACATTCCTCGCGACTATCCGGCTGGCAATGATGCTGCGGCGGTGCAACAGAAGCTGGCGATTTTTAAGGCTTCGCACCGAACTGGCATCACAATTACGAATAATCACGTTCACAATGTCGATGGAGCGTATCAAAGTGACCTGATTCTCGACCAAACCGGCAAGTTGGTGGCGGCGGGGAAAAATTCCGGTGGCATCATCATTGTCGGCAACACCGATGTGACGGCGACCCACAATGTCATCACCGATGTCGCCAACGAAGGGCTGCGCAATGATGCCAACGCCTCGGTTTTGCCAGGTGGTTGGGATCAGTATTCTTTTCAGGCCAGCGCTAAAACGGTTTTCAAAAATAACTACATTCGCAACAGCGCCGGTGACGGGATTGTGATTAGTGCAAGCGAAAATGGTACCGCTGAGTATAATACCGTGCAAGCTGCCAACACGATGCCGAACTCGAAAAACAAAGCTGGCGCCAGTAAAAATTTTGCCGGCCTGTGGTTTATGGGCGGCGAATATAACCTTGCGCAATATAATGAAGTGTTTGATATCCCCAACCATTATCTGGATGGCGCCGCGTTTGATTTTGACGGATTCGCAGCCAAAGGCGTTTACCAATACAATTACTCACACGATAATTCCGGCGGGTTCACCTTGTTCATGGGCGATCATCAGACGGATAACGTTTTCCGCTATAACCTGAGCGTCAATGACGTGAAAGACGTGCCATCGCCGGCGCTGAATCATTTGATTTTCGTGGTTTCCGGCAAGGTTGACGGCATCGACGGCTTCCCGCTGTTCAACAACAACACGTTCATCGTCGGCAAAGCCGTGAAAAACCTGATGATTTCCAACAACGGCCAGACGGGAATTCGTTTCGTCAACAATTTGGTTTACGCGCCGGGTGGCAATGTGCCACGTTTTGTCGTCAATCAAAATGGCACGAAACGCCCGGTCTTTACCGAAGGCCGATTGGATCATAACCTATTTTATCCGCAAGCGCTGATGGATGAAAGCCATGCCGGGACCGTGGACGTGAGTGGGAATATTTTTGCAGATCCACAGTTGGCCGACGCTGGGGCAAAACCGAGCGGCGTCATTCGCCATGCGGACGGTACCTTTGATCGCAGCGAGTTGGCAGCATTTGTGCCGCAAGCCCAATCGCCAGCTACCAAGGCGGGGATTAACGTGGATGCGCTAACCCCGGCGGCAGTGAAAGAAAAGTTCCCGATTAGCCAAGACTTTGCCGGCAAACCAATTGATTTTCAACATCCGACAATCGGCGCCTTTGAAGCAGCAGCGGCGGTTCCGGTGGTGCATAAAGACAATTTAAAAGCGTTGATTGATCAGGCACTTGATGCTAAGAAGACCGATCGTTATTTGTTGGCAAGCGTGGCCAAAAAGCAGGCGTTTGATCGAGCTGTAGTGGATGGCCAGAGCGTTTTAGCTGATTCGCAGGTCAATCAAGCCACTGTTGATCGGGCGGTAAAGGCGTTGAAAACAGCCATGAATCAGCTTGACGGTCAGAAAATTGCTCAAACGCCTTCGACGACGCCTCAAGAAAGGGCTTCTAAGCATGACGTTGGCGGTAAGAAAAAGCCTGAGCGTGATCGGGAGGACGAAACGTTACCGCAAACAGGTGATTTAATGGTTCGTGGCTTATCGATGTTCGGGGTGCTGATTCTTGTCAGCGGCGTTTTTGGCAGTTTGTATTTGAAGCATGCCAGAGAAAAGTGAAATTTAGAAATCCTGGTAAATAAAAAACGCCTGTAACCGTTGCGGTTGTAGGCGTTTTTGCTATTCATATGATATGATGGCTGTAACAGAGAAGTTAATACGGCGGTTTGGCAAATCCAACGTATTGTGAGGTGGTCGCCTATGCGCGATGATCAAAATCTATACGAAGGGAGGTGCCCTGTTGTCCGTTGCTGACGCGTTGATGTTGATGCTGATGCTGACCTTTGCTATGTTCACTATAGCATTGGCTGCATTCATCATTGATGTTATCGTAGCAATTTTAGGCAATCAAAAAGACCGTCACTAGATTTCTGGTGGAAGTCTAACGGTCTTCAGATTGTTACAACTTCAATGCCAGCTGTCTCAAACAACTAACTCTGCCAGAGGAGGAGTGCTGTAGCTAACCAGTGCTCCTCTTCGTTTTTTATTGTAGCATGAAAAACGATCTGGCTACAACAATTCTTGTCCATGAGTATACGTGATAGCAATTTTAGGCAATCAAAAAGACCGTCACTAGATTTCTGAGCGGAAGTCTAACGTTCTTTGGATTGTTAAAGCCATTCTAGCATGAAAATCCAGCTAACCGCAATCATCCCTGATCATATTTTTGGGCCATTCTGTAACCACAAAACCCCCGCTGTCTCAGCAAACAGCGGGGGTTGTTATGTATTGGCCGACCGGCTGGGAAACCGGTCGGCGATTTCTACTTTGGAGGAGTAAAAATGAAAAAGTTGGGTTGGGGTTTGTAGGAATGAGTGGGTGGCTCATTTCTATGTTGTTAATACTACCGAGCAGTTGTGACGAAATTGTGACGTTGTTATGTTGTTTGTGTTATTCATGTTCGGTGAAAGCTTGACGGTATGCGAGACAGCTTGCCGTGCCAGTCTTTTCGCCTTCAAGATCGTCGCTTACCCAGATATGCCTTAACTTCATAAGGTCGTAGCGTATCACCGGCGTCATCGACGTAATTGCTAATCAACAACTGAGCAGCTTGTGGCTGGCGTTTAGTGATGTTCCGGGTGAGTGTCTCGTCAGTGAAGTTGCTGACAACAAGTAGTTCCTGATCAGCGGCGTGACGTTGATACATATAGACCTCGGCGTCATTCGGATCGAGTAAGGTGTAGTCACCATAAACGATCAAGTCCGGATACTGTTTGCGCAAGCAGTTGAGCTTTTGATAAAAGAAGAAAACCGAGTCCGGATCGGCCAAGGCGTCAGTCGCATTAATCGTCGTGTGATTGGGATTGACGGCCAGCCACGGTGTCCCGCTGGTGAAGCCGGCCTGATTCTCGGCGGTCCATTGCATTGGCGTGCGGGCGTTATCTCGCGAGCGGCGGTGGATTCTTTTCAGCATATCTTCCGGCGCCAAGGCGTGTTGCTGTTCGACCAGCTCGTGCCAGGCATTCAACGTGTCGAGATCGCGATAGTCGTGGATGGACGGGAAGGCTGCGTTGGTCATCCCGAGTTCTTCGCCTTGATAAATGTACGGGGTGCCTTCGAGAAAATGCAACGTGCCGGCGAGCATTTTGGCGGAACGTACCCGGAAAGCCGGGCGGTCATCGCCAAAACGCGAGACGGCGCGAGCTTGGTCGTGATTGTCCCAGTACAGGCTATTCCAGGCTTTGCCGTGCAAGGCGGTTTGCCAGTCGGATAAGACGCGCTTGAGATCGGTCAGCTTAGGGCGATGCAGGGACCACTTGCCGAATTGCGGGTCGTTATCAAGGCCTACATGCTTGAATTGGAAGACCATTTCCAATTCGTGGCGGTCAAAACCGGTGTATTGCAGCGCCAGGTCAGGGGTCACGCCAGGCGCTTCGCCAACCGTCATGAGATTGTACTTGCTCAGCACCGCTTGATTCATGGCGCGCAAATAGTCGTGCACATGCGGACCGTTGGCAATCAGACCCAGCGAGTTGCCGTTGGGTTGTGCAAAAAGATGCGGGTCATCCTTAAATTTATCCGGCTTAGAAATCAGATTAATGACGTCCATGCGAAAACCGTCAATGCCTTGCTTGCACCACCAAGTCATCATGTTGAACACGGCATCGCGTACCGCAGGATTTTGCCAGTTGAGGTCGGGTTGTTTGACTGCGAAAAGATGAAGATAATACTGGCCGACTTCCGGCACATAGGTCCATGCCGAGCCACCAAAATCTGCCCGCCAATTGGTTGGGGCATGACCGTTGACGGGATCGCGCCAGATGTACCAGTCGTGATAAGGATTGGTGCGGCTTTGCTTGGCAGCTTGGAACCAGGGATGTTCGTCAGAGGTGTGGTTGACGACCAAGTCCATCATGATTTTCAGGTCGCGGGCGTGGGCTTCCTTTAGCAAAC
This sequence comes from Lacticaseibacillus chiayiensis, assembly GCF_004123795.1. Lineage (GTDB taxonomy): Bacteria > Bacillota > Bacilli > Lactobacillales > Lactobacillaceae > Lacticaseibacillus > Lacticaseibacillus chiayiensis. The sequence goes on from NZ_MSSM01000001.1 coordinate 144,485, forward strand.
GTTTAAAGTCCGCCATCGTGCCAAACTCAGGCATGATTTGCTGGTAGTCTGCGATATCATAGCCGTTATCGGCGTTGGGCGACTTGTAAATTGGATTGAGCCAGATCACATCGGCGCCGAGCTGCTTGATGTAATCCAGATGTTGAATGATCCCGGGCAAATCACCGATGCCATCGCCGTTGCTGTCTTGAAAACTACGCGGATAGACCTGGTAAACGACTGCTTCCTGCCACCAACTTTTATGCATGTGGAAAAACCTCCTGAGCGTGAGCCGGCGCGTTTAGAAGCCGGAGTGTAAGTGGCCTTGGGCGTGATGGCCCGTTCTTGGCCATTGCGCCTGAGGTCCTTACACGCAGACTTCTGCGCCGTTAAACGCGTTAATATATATCGTCAATTTCAGTATAAAGGTTTCATCCATCAACGCAGGTAAAAATGGTGTAAACCCGGTTTACTCAAGGCAGTTGCGCCGCACAATCGAAATCTTTTCAAAAAAATCCGGCAAGCAACCGGATGAAACCATTGCTTACCGGAAAATATGTTGGTGATCGTAAGGGCATGTGGCGGGGCTTTGACTTGACCGGGCTGAAACAAATAGATAAAACAGTCGGCACCGTTTTAATCACCAGTCTGCGCAGTTTGCATGCTCGCAGGATTTTTGTTTCAGCCGAAGATCTTAGTGTTTAATCAACGTTGCAAAGCCAGATTCGCTTAGCCTTGATCGTTGTGCAGGTGCGGATCGGCCGGTTTGAAGGTTGGCACGTCGCCCATAGCTTCAGGATTTTCCTGGTAGGTGAATTTTTCACCATCTTTGGCGACTTGACCTTCAAAGGCACGCGAGCCGTCGCCATCCGAGAAGTTCATCAGTACGTGGGAAAATTCAGTGTGTTCGATGTCTTTCATATCGCCTGGAACGACCACCCCGTATTTGTCCTCGAGTTCTTCTTGTGCCTTCATGAATTGCAGTTGGTGCTGGGTTTCGCGGGCTAAAAGGAACTTGAGCATGTCGCGGACACCTTCATCGCGGGTCATGTAGTACAGGCGGCTTACCTGAAGACGGGCTTCGGATTCACGGACAACGTTGAAGCGCATGTCCGCTACCAAGTTGCCGCTGGAAGTTGCGTAGCCTGCGTTCCAGGCGGCGCCGTTGGGGTTGTTCAAACTGGCGGTTAACCCATGCACGATCGCATGTTCAGGATCCATGCCGCCCATGACCGCAGCCAGTGCCGGATCGGACTGGTACGCGTCAGCTTCCGCATAAATCGGCGCACCTTCTAACAACCGCGCGATCATCGTCGAAATCATCTCGACATGGGCGATTTCCTCGGTACCGGTGTCCAGCAGCAAATCCTTATACTTTTCGCTGCCGGTCGATGACCAACCTTGCGACAGGTAAGACATCATCCCGGTTACTTCGCCCCATTGGCCACCAAGTGATTCCTGCAGCCGGCGCGCCATCAATGGATCCGGGCGATCCGGTTTCGCGTTGTATTGCAACTTTCGCGTGTGCTTAAACATGAAATACCCTCTTTCTTGAAAGATCAAGGCAGATGTGGACAAGACCCTGCAGTGTGCGACTTGCACTGGATCTTGCCATCGCCAAGACGACAGTTGCTTTAAAAAGAAAGCGAAATGCCCCGCCACATCATGTACAATGTTGACACCATAAACATTGTACACAATTAAATATAGTGCGTCATATTATGATGTCAATAAGAAGATAATTCATGAATGGCGGAAAAAGGCCGGGGAACGCCCTACATTCCGCGGCAAAACGAAATGGTTAAAAATATCTTATGGCCGCTAAGTACAAAAATAGGCGAAGACATTTTTGCCTTCGCCATTCATGTTGAAAGGTTACCATGAAGGTTAAGCTTATACAGCTAACGCCTCCCACATGGTCTCCGCGGAGCGATATTTTCTCAACTCGTCTGGGTTCCTTGCTTCTTGCAGTGCCAGTCGCAAAGCTTCGAACAGTAAACCGGTTGGCCAACGATTCAGTGAGAACCTAAGCCGGTACCAAAGAAACTTTGACTTTCAGCCCTAGTCCTTCAGCATACCGATTTAAGGTGACTAGCGTGGGAATTGAATCTAAACGCTCAATCTTTGCAAGCTGTGGTTGCTTCATGGCAATTTTTTCGGCAAAGTCTTTTTGACTAATTCCCCTTTTGATACGTTCTGCCACTAACTCTGCCAGCGTATCGATAATGGTCATTTCTTCAGACGATAAAGCAGTGATTGTCGGTTTATATTCCTTCCACGCTGTCATAATCTAGTTCTCCTTTCGCTTCAACCAGTCTTCAAGATTGCTTAAAGCCTTTTGAACTTCGCGTCTGTTTGTCTTGTTTTGGCGTTTAGTATAGTGATGCAGCAGAATATAATGATTTTTGTTCCAAGCTGCATAGAATATTCGCTCCAGCATTGGCCGTAATTCAAAAAACGGTTTTGAATATCCCTTTTATTAACAAATCTTAGTATCCACTTATTTAATCCTGCCTCGTCAATTGACCACGGTCACTTTGGGTCCTGAATTTAAAAAAGCGCGCATCTCTTTTACAGATTCTTTATACTCGCGCGTTCAGTTGGGCGAATTATTTTAAAAGCATCTTTAAAGGATGGAGTGTCCTTAAATTTCAAAACGTGATTCGCTGGCTTCTTTCCCATGAGTGTACCTCTTCTAAAGTTATCTTACCGTCTTAAATATCAAGTCTACACAACTAAATCCTTCCACATGGCGTCTGGCGTACGATACTTCGTCAATATTGCGGAGTTCTTTGCTTCCTTCAATGCCTGCAGAGTTTCGGCTGGCAAGCTGGTTGGCGTAAATGGCAAGGCGTGATCTTTGACCATCTTGACAAGAAACATATTAACGGCAGCGGATAAATCCATGCCCATGTCCTTCGCCACGTTTTGGGCAGCTTCCTTTAATGTAGGATCAATTCGAATGCTTAATTGAGCTTCTCTTTTTTCGGTTGACATCGGTGGTTACCCCTTTCTGCCTGGTAGTCGTATTGTATCATGTCTTTTCCCAAAATAAGTATGATGAGATTTGAAGTTGAAATATAACGCAAAGTCTCGAATCGTATAGACAAACGAGTCAATTAAATTGACAAAATGAAAGCGCTGTTATAAGCTTCAATTGGTTAAAGAGAAGAAGAGAGATAACCGCTGGTGTTTGCTATACCAGTTTGGGTTAGCTCTCTTTTTTAATGAGCGCGAACTGGCGCGGTTAGGAGCCGAAGTGTAAGTGGCCTTGGGCGTGATGGCCCGGGTTTAGGCCATTGCGACCAAGGCCCTTACACGCAGGCTCCTGCGACTGTGAGCGCGTTAATGTCAAAGGGTTAAGAAAGAGGAGGTTCATTACCATGGCTAAGTTCAGTAAGGATACCAAGTTGTCAGAACTATTGGCTGACAAACGCTACATGAAGATTGTCGATAAGTATGTTGCCGGTGCATCAACCAACCCCGGCGTTGTAATGGTCAAGAATCTGTCACTTGAACAACTAATTGCCATTCCGCAAGTGCACAGTGACGAAGCAAGCATGAACAAATTGATTGATGAACTCAACGAGACGTTTGGCTGATTCAGGAGGCGCACGACATGCAAATCGATTTGCCGAAGATTTTTATCAGTCCATCGAATTATATTCAAGCTAAGAACATTTTGTTTAACGCGGATCCGTATTTAAGCCGGTACGGTACCAAAGCGGTGATTGTCGGTGATGAGAATGTGTATGGTTTGGTTGGTGATCGGTTCATTGACTATCTAAAGGACAATGATTATACCGTGACCAAGTTGATGTTCGGCGGTGAGGCTTCACCAGAAGAGATCCAAAAGGCGATTGATGAAATTAAGGATACGCCGGATTTTGTGATCGGCATTGGCGGGGGCAAAACGCTTGATACGGCCAAAGAAATCGGCCAGCATTTGAACATTTACACCGTAATCATCCCGACACTAGCCTCAACGGATGCGCCGATTTCCCGGCTATCGGTGCTGTACAACGAAGATGGTACGTTTAATGCCTACCAGTTCCACACCAAGAGTCCGGACTTGGTTCTGGTCGATCCGGCCGTTATCAGTCAGGCGCCTCCACGGTTCTTGGCTTCGGGTTTTGGCGATGCGCTGTCGACTTATGTTGAAGCCAAGGCCGTTGGCGACATCCACGGCTTTACCAATGCGCAAGGCATCGGCACGATCACGGCGATGAAAATTGCCCAGGCGTCAACGGATACGATTTTTGAGTTTGGCGCGCAGGCGTTTGAAGCCAACAAAGCCAAGGTGGTCACACCGGCGTTGGAAGCGGTCATTGAAGCCAACATTTTAATGAGCGGTCTGGGCTTCGAAAGCGGCGGTACCAGTTTGGCGCATGCCTTGCAGAATTCCTTCCCGGCTTTGAAAAAAGGTAAGCACTTGATGCATGGCGAAAAAGTGGCCTATTCACTTCTGACACAGCTTTTGATGGAAAATGCCGAGCGGGATGTGATTAATCACTATCTGCACTTCTTCTTGCAGGTTGGTTTGCCAACAATACTGGAAGACCTCGGCTGGGAAGACGCGACTGATGACGAGTTGATGCTGGTGGCCAATGATGCTGCAGCCGCTTGGACCGGGATTGATCAATTGCGGTTTGATACGTCACCGGAAGCAATCGTTGCGGCGATGCGTGCAGTGGACCAATATTCCAAGGATTATCAGGGTCATGCGTTAGCGGAATAACCGTCGACAGTTGTAGGAAGATTTTAGCCAAGTCGTGTATGCCATAGGGGTCATGTGAGGATCGCCAATCCTCGCCTGAACGAGTTTGCTGGGTACGGAGGAGAAAAAATCATGCAACTGCAAGATGTTGTGGCGGCGAATCCGGTGATTGCCGGGATTCAGGATGATAAAGGGTTAAATGCTGCCTTGACTGCAGATGTCAAAGTCGTTTTCACCTTGTATGGTTCCATTCTTAACATTGGGGATATCGTGGCGCAGCTGAAAGCAGCCAAGAAAATCGTGTTTGTCGACGTGGATCTGGTTGAAGGGCTGGCGAGTCGCCCCAGTGCGGTTGAATTCATTGCCAAAACAACCAAGGCAGATGGCATTTTAAGCTCCAAAGGACACTTGTTGGCCGTAGCCCGGCAGAAGAAAATGTTGACGGTTCACCGATTCTTTTTGATCGATTCTCGAACACTATACACGATGCAGCGGCAATATGATGTCGGGCATGCCGATATGATTGATGTGATGCCCGGCATTATGCCACAAGCGGTTTCCTGGATTACCCACGAAACCGATGTCCCGCTGATCAGTAGTGGCTTGATCAGTACCAAGGAAGCGATTATGGCCGATTTAGCGGCAGGGGCGACTGGCATTTCCACCACGAACACCACCTTATGGCAAAATTAGCGCAGAGTAAAAAGAGCGCGCAATCCTTAAATAGGGAGGCGCGCGCTTTTTGATTAGCGGGTAAAAAAGAAGGCCAAAATGTCAGGCGTTTCGGGGATATTTTGCATGAGATCACTGTCATTTTGGCGGCATTTGAAGGAGGCGAGTTGCATGAATCGATATGTTTTGGCGATTGATCAAGGGACGCAAAGTAATAAGCTGACAATTTTTGATTTGCAAGGGAACGCATTGTGGCAGGAACATCAGCCGCTAAAACCGTTGCATACGGCGGCGGGTGGTGTGGTTGAGCATCCTGATGATGATTTGTGGACGTCGCTGCAGGCAACCAGCCAGGCATTAATGGCGAAGTTTGATGGCGATGTGAGTGAAATTCTGGCGATTGGTTTAGGCAGCATTCGCTTCAATCGCCTCGTGTTGAAAGCTAACGGCGATTTGGCACAGCCGGCCATCAGCTGGATGGACGACCGGGCACATCAGATTTATGAGAAGACGACCGATGACGCGGTATATGTGACGGCCAGCACTGGTTATCTCGCTTACCGTTTGACCGGCAATCGGATTGACACGGCGGCCAGTTATATTGGCACATGGCCGATTGATATGGATAAGTGGGACTGGACCGATGAGGACATGATGTTTGATTTTCTTAATCTGCCGCGGACGTCGTTGTTTAAACTGGTCAAGCCTGGCGCTATTTTAGGCAATGTGACTGAAGAAGCAGCGGCGGCAACCGGTTTGCCTAAGGGATTACCAGTAATCGCGACCGCCAATGACAAGGCCGTGGAAGCGCTGGGCGCCGGGCTGAAAACCGGACCGGATCTTCTGCTGTCGCTTGGCACTTACACGACTTCCATGCTGCAAGGCAGTGAAAATCATCCGTTCGGTACGACCCGTTACTATTGGACTAATTTTGCCGATGTCCCGGATGAATACCTGTATGAAAGCAACGGTGTTTATCGCGGCATGTGGACGGTCAGCTGGTTTGCCAAGCAGTTTCAGGGAATCGGGAATGCCACCCATGAATCCACGCTGGACGTGCTGACGAGGGAGGCAGCCAAGGTGGCACCTGGCAGCGATGGCTTGTTGACTCTCATGGATTGGCAGGCGGCTGCGGATCGCCCATTTAGAAAAGGTGCGTTTATTGGCTTGGATGAACGCCATAACCGGGGGCACATGTTCCGTTCGATTCTTGAAGGGCTTGCCTTTAATCTGTTGGATTATTCAACGGCAATGCTGAAGGAACTGGATCGCAAGGTTGACCGGCTAGTGGTGACAGGCGGTGGCGCGCAGAATGACATTTTCATGCAGCTCATTGCCGACATTTTCAACTTACCGGCGCAACGCAATGTCGTGACAGATGCGGCTGGGTTAGGCGCGGCGATTAATGCAGCGGTCGGCATTGGCGAATATCGCACATATGACGATGCCATTGCCGCGATGGTAAAACCGGCCGATAGCTTCGTGCCGCAAGCCGATGCAGTGGCGCAGTATGCCAAAGTGTATGAAAAGTATAAGAACCTGCATCAATTCACCGATCCGGTCTTTAAAGAGCTTCAAACCATTAACGGCGTTGCGGAACGCGGCAAGGTCGGTGAACCGTTGATTGCCAGCTGGGACTGAAAGATAACGAGGTGAATCTAATGGATACCGTTACAAAAGATACGATCGTGCAACAACTAACACAATTAACGAGTCCTGATCAGGTCAATTTGGATCCGGATGAACTCAAATATGCCAGTCTCGATTTTTATCGAAAATATCCGCGGGCCCGTAAGATATATCAAGCGCCAATTCCGGTGGCCATTGTTTATCCGGAAAACGTCGAGCAAGTGGCAGCCGTGTTGAAATATGCCAATGACACCGGCGTGAACGTGATTCCGCGGACTGGCGGCTCCGAAATCGAACGCGGTTTGGAAAGTGCGCGCGAACCCCACATCATTGTCGATGGGTCGCGCTTGAACCAAATCTTGAAGTTTGACCCAGAAGATATGCAACTGACCGTTCAAGCCGGCGTGCCGTTGAAGCAAGCTGAAGATTGGTTAAACGAAAAAGGCTACACCACCGGCCACTTACCGCAATCACAGCCATTAGCCGATTTTGGCGGCTTGGTTGCCACCCGCAGTATCGGACAACTGTCGACCTTATATGGCGGGATCGAAGACATGGTCGTCGGTTTGGAAGCCATTATGCCAGATGGCCGTATCGTCCGCATTAAAAATGTCCCGCGCCGCTCAGTCGGCCCTGACATTCGCCACATCTTTATCGGCAACGAAGGCAGCATCGCCTTCATCACCGAAGTCACTGTCAAGCTATTCCCGTATTTACCGGACACATACCACTATCTGGCTTACACCGTCGACACCATGCGCGAAGGCTTCCACTTGTTACGCGATATTGTGGCGGCAGGCTATCGGCCATCGGTGATCCGACTTTATGACGCGCAGGATTGGAGTCAGTTTTATCCCAAACATGCCGAAAAACCGGTGCTCATTTTCCGAACAGAAGGCCCGCAACCGCTCAGCGACGCCACGGCTGGTGCCATTAAGACAATGGTCGAATCATCCGACCAAACGCAACCATACGAGCCGCTAGATGAAATCATTGACTGGTTCAAACATCTAACCTGGACGCAAAAAGAGGTCGATGCTGAAGTCAATCAACTTGAAAAAACGCCATTCGTCGGCTTTACGACCGAAGTAGCCAGCAACTGGAGCGAAATTGCCAACATTTTTGAAGCCGTGACAACGCGAGTGAAAAAAGAAATCCCGAACCTATACGGCATCGGCGGCCACTCCTCCCACAGCTACGTCAACGGCACCAACCTCTACTTCGTCTACGCCTTCATCGACGCCGAAGATGACCCTGCCGGCGAAATGGCGCGCTACCACGATCCGATCAACAAAATCATCGTTGAAGAAACCCTCAAACACGGCGGCACCATGTCCCACCACCACGGCGTCGGCAAAGCCCGCGCCCCATTCATCAAAGAAGAATACGGCAGCTCCTACTGGGTACTCAAAACTCTGCTAAAGAGCTTCGACCCGAAGAACACCATGAACGCTGGCAACATCATTCCGCTAGAATTCTGGGATGAAACGGATTAGACACGTCACTGCAAAAACTAGAACAAAAAGCCTGTCATCTCGCAGAATTTGCGAAAATGACAGGCTTTTTGGTTGGATGAGGGGTAAAAATATCAAGTGTCTTCGTAGAAAGCTAAGAAACTTAGCAACGAGCCCGAGTGCCAAAGCGGAGCAATCTAAGGCGGGGCGGGCTCAGTCGTACCCACCACTCTAGCTTCGCGTTCGCCAGCCCCAGGCCCCGCCGGAGATTGCGGAGTTTGGCACAGTGATAGAACAATCAGCCTACACCATTAGTTCCCCGGCACATAATCCTTATCAATAATCAGCACCGGCTTAATGGTCTTCCCAGAACGCGAATCCGCATTGGCTTCATTGATCTGCTCAAATGAATAGAACTTCTCGGTCTTGTCAAAGTCAAACATGCCTTGCTTGTAAAATTCAATCAACCGCGGCACATCAATCTGCGGAATTGAATCACCCATGTTAACCCCGACAATCTTCTTGTCATTGACACACAGATCATTCCAGGTATCCACATCAATATGATGCGGGCGTTACCGCAATCGTTGCCGTGGTACCGCCTTGGGCCAGCATCTGGATCGTATCTTCCATGATCGCTTTAACACCGGTCGTATCAACCGCCCAGTCTACGCCAAGACCGCCAGTTAACTTCTTAACCGCTTCAACCGGATCTTCGTTTTTGCTATTGATGATATCGGTTGCGCCAAGCTCTTTAGCCAGCGCTAGCCGCGAATCAACAATGTCAATCGCGATCACTTTGGTGCAACCGGAAATTTTACCTGCCATCATCGCAGCTAAACCTACCGCACCAGTCCCGGTAACCGCAATCGTGTCACCTGGCTTCGGCTTTAAGGTGTTCAAAACGGTGCCGGAGCCCGTGACATAGCCACAGCCTAATGGTCCCAGTTTGCGCAAATCGAGATCTTTGTCGACTTTAACAGCATTCCGCTCGCGAACAACTGTGGTCGTGGTGAAAGAGCTTTGATCAAACATGTCCGCCACCGGTTTGCCGTTTTCGGTGAAATGCGCGGATCCATCCGGTCGAGTTCCGGATAAGTTGTTGTGGGCGTAATTCAGGCACTGAGTTGGAATGCCGCGTAAACAGTTCTTACAATTACCACACGCATAAAAACTCATGACAACATGATCGCCTGGTTTGAATTGCGTTACTTCCGGACCGACCTTTTCGACAATACCAGAACCTTCATGTCCAAGGACAATTGGATAGCCGATGACGGCATCGCCGATACGTAATGCTTCGTCAGAGTGGCAAATACCGCTCGCAACCATGTGTACCTGCAAATCGTCAGGTCCCATTGGCGCTAGTTCAACATCGTCTCGAATTTCAAAATCAGCGCCTTTTTTATCAACAACAGCTGCTTTGATTTTCATGAAAATCGCTCCCTCAATCACCTATAAATTGATTACACGTTCATTCTTTCACAATTTTTGCTTTTATCAAGGGCGATACCAAATGATGTGTAGATATGTCCCGAAAAATATTTGACTTTTTCGGTTTCACGTTGAAAACGTTTTATTTCATGCGTTGGAACTGCGAAAATGTGAAACATATCGGGATAGATTTACAGAATGGTTAACGGCGGGGTGGTGTGGTTCGGTGAGACGTAACCATTGGAATGCTGCCGATCATCTTTCGGCGTGTTGCCGAAAAGGTCATGATACTTGTGATAAAAGAAGCTCTTGTTGCTGATGCCAACTTCAAGGCAGATTTCACTAATTGGCTTCTTGGTATTTTGAATCAGTCGCCGAGCGTTAATCAGCCGTTCCTGGGTTAACGCCTCAGAAAATGTTTTACCAACTTCCTTGGAAAAGAGATTGCCCAAGTAGTTCTTGTTATAGGCGTATTTGTTGGCAAGCTCTTCAAGCGATAAGTTGCGGTAATGCTCATGAATATCATGAAGCAACTCAACCGCAAGTTTTTGCGATGGTGACGGATCGGCAATCGTCGGTTCGTGTCCGCGAATCAGTTCGGCAATTAACACCGTCAACTCTGCTTGAATAATGGTATCGGAAAATGGTCGAGGTCGAAAATACTCCTCGATAATGCGTTCCAGCGAGGTACGGATGTCATGCATGCCACTGCGGAAAATCATGTAGCGCTTTTCGGTCTTTTTTTCCCGTAAGTGGTTAATCAAGAAGTCGTAGAGAACACTTTGTTGGCTTTGAATTTGGTTGAGAAAGTCGAGTGAAATATTACGGTCGCGGAAAAGAACGTTGATAAGGATATCATTTTCGCCAAGGGCATCAATCGAGTGTTCGCTGCCGATATCCAATAGGAGCACATCGCCTTGGGATAGATGGATGCGGTCGCCATCGACGGTTTCGTTGGCGTTGCCTTGCAGCATGTAGTTCATTTCAAAGAACTGGTGGGTGTGTAACGGATACGGGGCAAAGCGATTGTGCTTGCTGACGTAAATCGCGTGGTTACGAAAAAAGTAGTCATTTAATACCGGAACATTAAATTCTTTTGACTCCTGCAAATCAATAGCGGTTGTGGGAATGTCGTCACTGAAGATTTGGTGTTCTTTTTGCTGTTTTTCGATGGGCGTCATGCTTTCAAGTTGTTTCAAAACTGATAGTTCCATAGCGGCCTCCTGTGGTTATGTTCCATTCCTGATATTTATCTGACATTGTGACCATAACATGTAAGCGGTTAAATGTTAACCGTAAGCGATGGCAAAATTGTAAATGTGCAGGAGGTAACACAATGGTTTCAGAGAAAAGCTCGTTAAAATCCACAGTTCGCGTTTCGATTACGAACTTCCTGGATTCTGGCAGTATCGTCGCCGGCGCCAGTGGCTTGACACTGTGGACTCAGCATTTTGGACTTAGCAGTTTTCAAGTCGGCTTGCTTGGCGCACTTTCCGCGAATGCGTTCGGGGCGGCATTAGGGGCGCTGATTGGCGGTCCGCTGTCAGATAAGTTTGGGCGTAAACTCATTTACACCTACGACATGTTGGTTTATATGCTAGGAACGATTTTAGTGATGTTTGCGGTTAGTTTTCCGATGTTGCTCACCGGTTTTCTGATCACTGGCTTAGCAGTTGGTGCCGGTGTTCCTGCCAGTTGGACGTATATTTCCGAAACATCGCAAAATGATAACCGGGCTAAGAACATCGGGGTATCACAGTTTGCTTGGTCGTTAGGACCAGCCGTTATTTTCATTTTAGGAACGATTCTTGCACCTATGGGTCTTTTGGGTAACCGGATATTGTTTGGCTTGCTAACGGTGATTGCCTTTATTGCTTGGTTATTACAACGTGGTCTTGGTGAATCCAAGGCGTGGCAAGATCGCAAGGCATTTGAAAAGTCTTCCGGTCAAAAGTCGCATCCATATCGCACGCTGTTTTCTAATAAGACGTCCCTTAAGTGGTTGTTCTTCTTAATCGGCGTGTACATGTTCTGGAACTTGGTTGCCGGGGCGATGGGCTTCTTCATGCCGTATGTTTACGAAACGGCTGGCGGCTTGTCCAACCAGGAAGCCAACATGTTACAGGCGGTTCTATGGATCTTGACCGCGGTGGCAACCTACTTCGGCTTTGCTAAGTATGGCGACCGTGCGAACCATCGTATTTTCTTCTTCGTTGGTGCAGCAATGGCGGCTGCTTCATGGATCATTCTGACATACGCCGGAATGGCACAGTCATGGAGCTTATGGGCCTTCGTTGCTTTGTGGGGTATCAGTGCCGGCATCGGTGCGCAGGCATGGTACGCACTATGGGCAACCGAACTCTTCCCGACTCAGTTCCGGGCAGGTTCGCAAGGTGTTATGTTCTTCGTTGTCCGGGCAAGCGCTGGTGTTTGGTCCATCATTTTCCCGGCGATCCTCAGCAGCTTAGGCTTCACCGTTGCCGGAACCTTCATGATCGGTTTGCTACTTGTTTCCTTGGTGATCGGGACGATCTGGACACCGAAGACGCGTGGCAAGAGTCTTGAAGAAATCACCCGCGAACAATATGGCGACGAATTCCTTACCGACGATGAAAAGTCCAAGGCTGATCGCGATACCGCTGCTAAAGGCAAAGGCGCCGGCAGCTCAGTTGCACAGCAGATGATGAATCCAGATAAGTAAGTTTAGAAAATGACCGCATCGTTTAAAACGTGCGTGTCAGTACCAGTAATCGTTGTTGGTCAGTAAGAGAGGTGCCAGTTTATGAAAGCATACGTCGCAGTTGACATCGGAGCATCAAGCGGTCGCCTGATGCTAGGCGATGTCGTGGACGGACAATTAAAGCTCAAAGAAGTTCACCGTTTTAAGAACGGTTTTAAAAATGAAGATGGCCATGATCGGTGGCAAATCGACCACATCATCGATGAAATTTTTGCCGGTTTGGAAAAAGTCAAAAAAATGGGCTACACCCTGATCGACATGGGAATTGACACTTGGGCCGTTGACTATGTGTTGGTCGGTGCCGATGGTAAGAAAATGCACGATCCGGTCAGTTACCGCGATACGCGCACCAACACCGCCATTAGCAAGCTCACGTCGGAATTGCCGAAGTCCTACATCTACGAAAAAACCGGTATTCAATTCCAGAATTTCAACACGCTTTATCAGCTCTATACCGAAGAGCGGAATGATTTAGCCAAAGCAGACAAGATTTTGATGATTCCTGATTACATCGGCTATGTCCTCACCGGCAATGCCGTTACAGAAGTCACCAATGCGTCAACTACGCAGATGCTCAACCTGCGCCAAGGCTTGTTTGACAAAGATCTGTTAAAAGAAGTCAACGTCGCGCAAGATCAGTTCCCACAACTGGTTGAATCCGGCACGCCGCTGGGCAAAATCAGTCACAAGTGGCATATGAAATACGACATTCCGGATACCGACGTCATTACGGTGGCGACCCATGATACGGCCAGCGCGGTTATCGGTACCCCAGGCTTAGGTGATCACTGGGCCTTCCTGAGTTCCGGCACCTGGTCCTTACTCGGTGCTGAGCTGAACACGCCGGAAAATGGTCAGGACGCTTTCAAAGAAAACTACACCAACGAATGGGGCGCTTATGGGACATACCGCTTCCTGAAGAACATCATGGGTTTGTGGATTGTGCAATGCATCAAGCGTGAGCTCAATGACAAGTATAGTTTCAATGAACTAGCCGAGATGGCTGACAAAGTGGCACCATTCCGGGTCTTCATCGATGTCAATGATCAGCGGTTTGAAAACCCGAAGAGCATGATCAAAGAGTTACAGCAGTATGTCGCTGAAACCGGTCAGGCAAAACTCGAAACGCCAGGTGAATTGACGCGGGCAGTTTATGAAAATCTCGCTTTGTATTACGCCAACGAGATTCAAAAACTTAGCACTATCATTGCCGATCCGATCGATACCCTCAACATTGTCGGCGGCGGCTCCAACGTCACCTTGATGAATCAACTAACCGCTGATCTGGCTGGCGTCAAAGTCGTTGCTGGGCCAAGCGAAGCCACCGCCATCGGTAACTTGTTGGTTCAAATGATCACGACCGGCAGAGTTAAAGACGTGGTGGCTGGACGTAAGCTGATCCGGGAATCCTTTGACTTGAAGACGTATCAGCCAGACACCTCGGCCTATCCTGATGTATTGACGAAGTATAAGGCATTTATGAAAACAGCCAAGCCAACTAAGGCTGCTGCAAAATCTAAGGAGGCGGTTTGATCATGGCACGCATTGGCCAAGTCATGTATGTCTATCCGGACAAGTACGACGAATACGAAAAGCGGCACCATGAGTTGTGGCCGGAAATGAAGGCGGCACTCAAGGAATATGGTGCCACCAACTATTCCATCTACCTAAACAAAGCAAATGGTGAATTGTTTGCCTATCTAGAAGTACCGGATGTCGATAAGTATAACCAGATTGCCAACACCGACATTTGTAAAAAATGGTGGGCTTACATGGAGCCACTCATGAAGACCAATCCGGATAACAGTCCGGTAGCGGTTGATCTGCATGAAGTTTTTCACTTGGATTAACTCGGTTTTTCATTTTTGGTAACAAGCGGTTTCAAAACATTTTCAAAAAAGGAGCGTTTATCACATGGTTAAACCAGAAGAAGTCGATAAGGCATATGAAGTTGCCAAGCAACGTTACGCAGAAATTGGTGTCGACACAGACGCCGCAATGAAAGAATTGGAAAAGGTACCTTTGTCAGTTCATTGCTGGCAAGGCGATGATATTCATGGCTTCCTGTTCCCGAACCAGGCATTGACAGGCGGCATTGGCGTTTCCGGTAACTATCCAGGCATTGCCCGCACACCAGATGAATTGTCCGGCGACTTGCATGAAGCTTTGAGCCTGATCCCAGGCAAGCACCGGGTTCAACTGCACGCGATCTATGCCGTTACTGACAAGAAGCGCGACTTGGACACTTTGGAGCCTGAAGACTTCGATTATTGGATCGATTGGGCAAAGCAAGAAGGCATCGGCCTTGACTTTAACGGCACCTTCTTCTCCCATCCGATGGTTAAAGACAACATGACCGTTTCATCACCGGATCCCAAGGTTCGTGATTTCTGGATCCGTCATGGCAAGATCAGCCGCGAAATTTCCAACTACATCGGTGAAAAGTTAGGCAGTCAGGTTGTCAATAACTTCTGGTTCCCAGATGGCTTCAAGGACAACCCGATTGACAAAAAGACTCCGCGTCTACGCTTGATGAAAGCTCTGGACGAAATCATCAAAGAACCGCTTCCGGAAAAGAACACCATTGAATCCTTTGAAGGCAAGCTGTTTGGTACCGGGATTGAATCCTACACCACCGGTTCACATGAATTCTATCAAAATTACGCGATCAGCCGGAACAAACTCTGGACAATCGATGCCGGACACTTCCACCCAACAGAAGATGTGTCTGACAAGTTCAGTGCCTTCTTCCCATTCGGCAAAGGCTTGTTCATGCACGTTTCCCGTCCGGTTCGTTGGGACTCCGACCACGTTGTCATCATGGACGACGCTTTGATTCGGATCACCCGTTCGTTGGTTCGTGACGGTTATCTTGATCGCACCCACATTGGCCTTGACTTCTTTGACGCAACGATCAACCGGGTTGCCGCTTGGGTTGTCGGCGCACGTGCAACACAAAAGAGCTTGCTGCAGGCAATGTTGGCACCGATCGATCAGTTGAAGAAGAGCGAATTGAACGCTGACTTTACCACCCGTTTGATTGAAACCGAAGAATTGAAGTCCTTCCCATTCGGCGCTGTTTGGGACAAGTTCTGCCAGGATCACAACACCCCGGTTGGCTTCGACTGGATGAACAACATCCATCAGTATGAAAAGGATGTTCAGTTCAAGCGCGACACCAAGTTGGTTCACTAATTCAACAGATTCTGAAAGGAATATCTCTAATGGATAACAAGAAACAATTTCTGAATCCGGAATATACCCAAAGCTTCGCGGAATCGCCTTATGTGACGCAAATGCGCAAAGTTACCTGGAATCTCTACCAACATGGCTGGGATGAACGGAACGGCGGAAACGTTAGCTATCGGTTAACCGAAGCCGAGATCGCACCTTATGGGGATGTGCATGAGGTTAAGCGCAACATTCCGATCAAGTTTGATGCCAGCAAACTGGCCGGACAGTATTTTCTGGTTACCGGCACGGGACGCTACTTCAAGAACGTGAAGGATTTTCCGGCACGTGATACGGGCTTGGTTCGCATCGCCAAAGACGGGCACAGTGTTGACTTGCTGTGGGGCTTTAACGACGGCGGTCAGCCAACCAGCGAATTTCCGGCACACTTGATGACCCACATTCAACGGCTCAAAAAGGATCCGAGCCAGCGCATTGTCATGCACTGCCACCCTACCAATCTGGTCGCCATGTCCTTCACCCTGCCGCTAGAAGAGAAACTGTTCTCCCGCATTTTGTGGAAGATGCAGGCTGAATCCATCGTTGTGTTTCCAGAAGGTATCGGCGTTCTGCCATACATGACCCCGGGCACCAACGAAATCGGCCAAGCCACCGCTGACAAAATGGCCAAATTCCGCCTCGTGATGTGGCCACAACACGGTATCTTCGGTGCAGGCGACTCTATTGACGAAACCTATGGCCTGATCGAAACCGTTGAAAAAGCGGCCACGATCTACACCGCCATTCAGGCACAAGGCGGCCGGATCATCAACGAAATCACGGATGAAAATCTGGAACAATTGGCCAAGCGTTTTGACTTGACGCCGAACCCAGAGTTTCTCCATGGTGATACCTTGATTAGCAAGGTGACACTCAAAGTCTGAACCGATTCGTGTTATTGCGATACCTCCTATGAAGTTAAGAAAAGCACCTCGTTGACTGCCTATTCAGGCGCGGTTAACGGGGTACTTTTTTTGTTGGTGAGTGATGAGTTCCGGTTCGTGCCAAACTCCGCAATCTCCGGCCATCTGGGGCTGGCGACGCGAAGCTAGAGCGGAGGGCACGACTTTTAGCCTTTGCAAAACCGGCAAAGGCTCTAAGCTCGGCCTTGTTGTAGGCGGGGCAGAAACCGCCCCACCAACAACAATTTCACAGCTGAGCCCCATCTGGCCTACGATTGCTCCGCTTTGGCACTGGAATTTTGATGTTTCTAACAAGTCACTATGAAGAGATAAAAAAATAAAAAAGCAGATACAATTACGATTGAAAGACTTTATCTTATTATTGCATCAAACTTTGTTAACGAGTGCGATCTGGATATGTGAGTTGAATCTGGTTGTCCTCGAACAAATTTCTGTAAGAGGCAGATGGCTGTTTGTCGGTGATAATTTCGTTGATCTGATTCATGTTTGTGATGCGGATGTAGTCGCTTTGATCGAATTTGGTGGAGTCGATGCCAAAGATTACACATTTTGCCGCGGCGATCATGGCTTCTTTGACGGCTGCCTGTTCTGGGTCGGAAACATAGATCCCTTCTTCGTCAATCGATCCGGTTGATAATAACGCAAAATCAGGGCGAAAACTCTGGATTTCACGAATAGTTGTTGAGCCGAGTGTCGAGGCCGTGCGTGGGACCATTTTGCCGCCTACAATGATGGTTTCGACATTGTTTAGGTAGTTGAATTGGAGTCCCATGTTGACGTTGTTCGTGATGACGTGAAGGCCAATTTGGTCGTGGAGTAATTCTGGCAGACTGAAAAAAGTTGAACTGCCGTCAATGAAAAAAGCGGCATTGCTGGGAATTTTCGCAGCAATTTGCTGACTAATCGTTCGCTTAAGACGCGCGTTTTCGTTGCGTCTTTTTTCATACGTAAATTCAAGGTTATTGCCTTGAAGCAATTGGATCATGCCATATTGGCGCCGAATGATGTTGCTTTTTTCTAATTCAATCAGATCACGACGCAGTGTCGATTTGCTTGTGAACATTTGCTTGCTGAGATCAGCAATGCTAATTTGCGGCGTATCACGCAAAATCTGAATAATTTCATTTAACCGCTCAAATTTAGCTGGAGTTTGTGACATAGTAAACGCTTCCCTCAATTGATTTTTGTTGAATCTTTCTGAAGTGGTTTAGGTGAGTTTCGTGAACGATTCTCAACCTTGGTGAACCCCTTATAAATACCGTAGACATGCGCCTGTAAGCGTTTTAGCATTAACAATGTGATGAGAGGGAAAGTTCAAAAAGGTCCAAAACAATTGATTCAACTTTTTTCAGATTGAGGGGAGCTAGATATGGATTATAGCACAATGATTCACAAAGATTTAATTTTTTTGAATGAAGATGCTGCTGATCGTAAGAAATTGTTTAGAGCAGTGGCAAAAAAGATTCAGGCTGCTGGGTACGTCAAAGATACGTATGAAGCGGCACTGAATAAGCGGGAAGATGCGTTTCCGACCGGCATTGTTTTTCCGGAAATATCTGTGATGTTGCCGCATGCCGATCCGGAAAACGTCAACCGGCCATTCATGGCGATTGTCAAGAATGCCCAGCCGGTTCGCGTGCTGCAGATGGGTTATAACAAGCCAGAAGATGCAACGGCCATGTTCTTTCTCGGCATCACGGATTCGAGTCAACAAGTCGGGCTCTTACAGGTTTTCATGGATTTACTCCAGAATGAAAAGTTTGTCGCCAAGTTCAAGGCGATTAAGGATCCGGAGACAATGTATGAGTTTTTCGTTAACACATTTAAAGCACAAGCTGCTGGAAAATAAATCAAAAAGGAGTGTCAGTATTATGGCAAAAATTGTTGTTGCATGTGGCTCAGGCGTCGCATCAAGTGAGGCTACTGCTAGTCGAATCAAAGATTTCTTTGAATCACACAATGTTAAAGGCGTATCGGTGGATGCGACTGACTTTAAACAACTTCCGGAAGTGCTTCCTAATTACGATGTTTATGTTTGGATCGCCAAACCCAATCAGCAATTAGAGGACTTAGCCAAGAAAAATCATATTGCTGTCGTTAACGGCATGCCGATTTTCATGAACATGAATCCGGAGAAGTCCTACAAACAAATCATTCAGGCATTGAAGGACATGCAAAGTGCTGGTAAGTGACGTCTCGCGTCACGCGAACCGATGCGGAAAGGGTGGATTGTTCAATAAGCCATCTAACTGCATCACAGGTCATTAAGTTGTGAGGAGGAGAAAATCGTGACGATCTTAAAAGACGTCGTTAATTATATCCTGAATCTTGGGGGTCCGGTCTTTGTTCCCTTGATCATGCTGATTCTGGGATTGGTTGCCGGATTGAAGTTCAAAAAGTCGATTGTAGCTGCGTTGACCTTAGGGGTTGCCTTTTCCGGGATGACCTTGGTTGTTAACTACATGATGGACGCTATTTCACCAGCCGCCAAAGCCATGTCCAAGCTGTTTCACCTGAGTCTTAATGCGATTGATGCCGGGTGGACAGGGGTTGCAGCCATCACGTGGTCGTACAAATCAGCTTTTCTGTTTTTCCCGTTATTGTTAGCCATTAATTTTGTCATGTTGACGTTTAACTGGACCAAAACGCTAAACGTTGATATGTGGAATGTCTGGAACAAAATTTTCACTTATGTCGTCGTTCTGTACTTTACGCATAATGCATTCTTTGGCTTCTTAGTCGCTGGTTTCCAGATCATCTTTGAACTGAAGGCAGGCGATATGTGGCATCGCCATATCGAGGACTTAACCGGTATGCCAGGGGTCACGGTGCCACATTTCATCACGCTATTCGCGGTGATCTTACAACCGCTGAATAAATTACTAGATTTTATCCCGATCATGAATAAGCCTTTTGATGCCGATGCTTTGCAAAAACGAATCGGTGTTTGGGGTGACAATACAGTGATGGGTGCCTTGATCGGGGTACTTCTAGGGTTTGGCGCTGGCTACTCTATTTCCGGGTCCCTGAATTTGGCGATTAAAGCTGCCACGGCCATGACCCTGTTTCCGATGATTTCCAAACTTTTCATGACTGCGTTGCAACCGATTGCCGATGCGATGAGTGGCTTTATGCAAAAGCACTTTAAGGGTCGTGAAGTTTATATCGGGCTTGATTGGCCGATTCTTGCCGGGCGCAATGAGCTTTGGGTCACCGTGATTATCTTGGTGCCAATTATGTTGGTTTTTGCAATGATCTTACCGCATAACACGGTCTTACCATTCGCCGGCATCATCAACTTGTCCTTTGTCAATGCGGCTTTGCTGCTGACAGGCGCCAATCTTTTACGCATGATTACACTAGGTATCATTACCACGCCGATTTTCTTGTATGGCGCCACCTATTTTGCCCCTGTCATCACGAACTTAGCGAAAACAACCGGAACGGTCAAGGTGCACGCTGGTCAGCAGTTGTCATGGTCAACCTTCGAAGGTCCGGATTTTCGACTTTTCTTCGCTCAGGCCTTTAATGGTAAATGGTGGGCGATCGCATTAGCACTTCTGTGGACACTCGGTTTCATCTGGCTATACCGCGATCAAAATAGAATCAAATTGCCTAGTCAACGCTATGGTATTTTGAAACCGGCTACTGCAGCGGCAGCACCAGCAGCGTCGGATACGAATGACACTGCCGATGACGTTGATTTGAATGACTTGAGCGGCTTGGACTTCAGTGATGCCAAGGCTTCTAACGAAAGCAAGAAATCCGCATCCCCGAAATCTAATGTAGCCGATGATGTTGATTTAAATGATCTTGGTGGTTTGGATTTCAGTCATACCAGCCACGAGAAGAGGGGTGATAAGCGTGAGTAAGACCATGGCTTCATTTCTGGTTTTTCTGGATACCATCGGCGTCTCAGTTGCTTTGTTAGGTGGCAATACGCCGTTGTGTCTGTTGATGGGTCTGATGACTTTGATGCTGTATGTCAAGGTGAATCCAATCCTGTTTGGCGATTATGACCGGAAACAGCATGAAAGAATGTTGCAGCGTCGCAAGCTACTGTTGGAGCAGCGAGCGAATCATGGAGGAGATAACAAATGACAGAACAATATGTATTTGAAGAAGAACGCAAGGATTTAGCTACAGTTGCCCGTGAAATGTTCGTTCGCAAGAATACGAACGTGGCGGGGGGCAATATTAGTGTTCGAATTACACCTGACAAGGATTTTGATTATGGCACCATCCACATCAAAGCAGGCAAAGCTTATCTGATCATGACGCCAACAATGATGTCGGAAGCATGGTACGCCAAGCTTCAGCCAACGCAGATTTTGGTCGTGGATCTTGAAACCGGGCAACTGATTGATGGCGTTGGTCGGTTAACCCGCGAAATCAATATGCATGAAGAAGCCTATCGTGCCAATGACAAGATCCGATGCGTGTACCACTCCCATGCTGAAGAATCAATGTTCTGGGCAACCGCTGGATTGGACATGCCTAATGTTACCGAAGTCACCGAAGAAGTCGGTCCGATCCGCGTGCTTCCTTACGCACCTGCCTGCTCCAAAGAACTAGCCGATACGGTTTACAACGGACTTAAGGAGGTAGGAGATGCGGCAAAAGAGCACATCTTCCTGCTAAATAGTCATGGCGTCCTGATCACCTCTGAAGACTTGCATCACGCCACCGAAATTCTGGAAACCGTTGAATGGAACGCAAAGATTGCCTATCAACAAACCGTCTTCATGAAGCTGGGGCTGTTGGACAGCTATCAGTCTTGCGGCAAAGCCACAGATGGGATGCTGAAGCAGTCGTTAAAGTCATAGAATTTTGAAGCAATAAGTTTGTATAGATAAAAAAAAGCCAAGGCTGGGTCATCATCTAACGCCATTAGAATATAGCGAACAACATTCCTGTGTGTTTCGGAATATTGTCCGCTATTTGTTTCGTCATGGGTAATTTGTAGAGGATTTATGGTCATAGTGCCAAAGCGGAGCAATCGGAGGCGGGGACGGGCTCAGTGGTGAAATTGTACTAGCCGGGCGATCTTCCCGGCGTAGTACAAGGCCGAGCTTTGAGACTCTGCCGGTTTTGCAGAGGCTCAAAGTCGCGCCCACCACGTTCCAGCCCAGGACCCGCCGGAGATTGCGGAGTTTGGCACGACACGGAACCAATTGCCTATGGTTTCTGTATCGTTCGGAATTCAGTACACTAAAGACTTTTTACACGAATTATGGCTCAACCTCTTTTTTGAACAAAAAATGTGTTGGATATTTCGCCAACCTGTAAGTTCTATAATCAAAACCATCACCCCAAAAAATCCGGCAGCTTTCGATGAATATTCAAAACAAACCGCGAATGGTCGTGAATAAACCGTGAGACCGAGTATTCAAAAGCATGGCCTTTTTGATCATAAGCGGTTTGTTCGATGACGAGTACGGGACTGCCTTGTTTGATGTCGAGGGCTTTGGCGGTTTCGTCATCGGCATCGGTTGCGTAAAGAATACGGCGGGCATCGGTTAGCTGGATACCGCGGTTGCCGAGGTAATCGTAAATGGAACCTTTCAGAATTTCCTTGTCTAACGGCGCGATGCTGGTAGGCATGATCGTGTGTTCAAGGCTGTAGTAGCGGTCATTAATCAGGCGAACACGTTTGATATCGTAGACCGGCTCGTTGCTTTTAATGGCGAGACTTTTTTGCTCGATTTCATTGGGCAAGCGCGCATCAAAATACAGCAACTTGCTGGAGATGCTTTGATCGCGGTGGGAATATGTCGCCCCAATTGGCGCATCGAGTGGTAGCAGTTCCTTGTCGTCTTCAGTTGCTCGTGCGCGCACAAAGCTGCCTGATCCCTGCTGACTGTAAATCAGGCCTTCATCCTGTAAGAGTTTTAGCGCTTTTTTAATGGTTAGGCGGCTGGTATGGTAGGTTTCCGCCAGCTTTTTCTGCGTGGGTAGCGGCTTACCGGCGCGATAGTGGTTCGTTAAAATGCCTTTTTTAATGTCGGAATAAATTTCTGAATATAGATACAATACCGTCACCTCAATGGCTTACTTGTTAAGCGATTATAACATAAGCGAATGAGTTGATAAGCCATATTTTCGAGCTAGTCAGGATTAAGCCAGCGTTATCTGACAGAGTTGGAAAATTTGTATATACAAAACAAAAATAAGACTTTACAAAAACTAGGGAAACCGGTAAACTGACGATGTTGGGAAACGCTTTCTTTTCAAAACTATTTAGGGGTGATGCATGATGAAGTTCAATGTGGATAAGCTTCAGGAGCCGTTACTGAAGGCTTCGATGTGGGTGCAGAACAACACGATTCTCCAAGCTGTTAAGAATGCCTTTGTTTGAACGATTCCATTTACGGTGATTGGGTCGTTTTCGAATTTGATCAAGATGCAACTGGATGCATTGATTAAGTCGCAACAGTTACGATTGGGGGTGGTTGGCGAGCCTGAGTCAACTCTTTGGTTATCTCGGCATTGCTACGCTTGGCGTCGTCGGCTTGATTGTGGTTATCTCAAGCGCCTATTCTTACGCGGTTGAGTTAAAGCAGCGTGATGAGAACAAGGGCTTGAATGTCATTATTGCCACCTTGTTGGCCTTTTCCGCGTATTTTGTCATGGTGCCGAACAACGTGAATTTTGCTGATCCTAAAGCTAAAGTGATTGAAGGATTTGCGGCGTCGCTTTTCAGTTATGAAGGGATGTTTACCGGCTTGATTGTCGGGATGTTAGCCGTTGCTATGTTTGCTTCCTTCAGCCGCTCCAAATTCACGATCAGGATGCCTGGGAGTGTCCCACAAAATGTGTTTGACTCGTTTTTTGCCTTAATTCCGATGTCCAAAGTTTTGTTACTGTTCGGCTTGGCGCGGATTGGTCTTCAGGCGATGGGGTACACCAGTTTAATTCAGCTGATTTCAACGGTCATCATTAAGCCGTTACTGACTGTCGGCACCGGATTACCAGCTATTATTGTCGTCATTTTATTAGAACAGATTCTGTGGTTCCTTGGTTTACACGGCTTCAACATTGTTTGGGGAATTGTTTCCGCGTTCTGGCTGCCGTTATTCTTACAAAATGTGGCTAAGTTTGCGGAGACCAAGAGTTTTGCCGGTATCACGATTGCGCCTAACACGATGACCAATGTTTACGCGATGATCGGCGGTTCAGGGGCTACTTTTGGTCTGATTATCGCCATGCTGATTTTTGCCAAAAAAGGTGAAAAAGAACGGGAAGTAGCCAAACTAGCCTTGGTACCGGGATGTTTTGGCATCAACGAACCGGTTATCTTTGGGTTACCGATTGTTTTGAATCCGATCATGTTCATTCCGTGGATTTTCGTACCATTGTTTAATGCGATTGTGGCTTATGTTGTGACTTCAATTGGCTGGGTGGTACCGCTTGTCGTCTTAAATTCAGGCAATGAGCCGATTTTTGTCAGCACGTGGATCCTTGGTGGGTTGCATATGAGTCCGGTGATTCTTACGGCCGTTTTGGTTGTCATCGATATTTTCCTCTACGCACCGTTTGTCATTATGAATCAGCGTAGTGAACGGAGACTGGCCGCGGCATGAAGACAGAAAGAAGAATTTGATTAATGCAAAAAGTTCACGTAATTGCGCACACGCATTGGGATTTTGAATGGTACTTCACTCGTCAGCAGGCCCGGGTTCAGTTTGCTTATCATATGGCGGAAGTGTTGCAGGCGCTTGAAACGAATCAGTTGGATGCTTATTTGCTGGATGGGCAAATGGCGATTGTCGATGACTATTTGCAAACCAATCCCGAACGACGTGATCAGATGCGCAAGTTTGTTCAGGCACGGCGGCTGTTTGTCGGTCCGTGGTATACGCAAATTGATGAAATGGTTACCAGTGGCGAGTCGATTGTGCGGAACCTGCAGCTTGGGCACAAACTGGCTGCTGATTTAGGCGGCGTTATGAAAGTCGGCTATCTGCCTGATTCATTTGGTCAGGGACAGGACATGCCGAAGATTTATCAAGGTTTTGACATCGGTTCGACCGTCTTTTGGCGTGGTATGCCGCATGAAAAAAATGCGCGTTACTTTTACTGGACAGCGAGTGACGGCTCCAAAGTGTTAGCTGCCAACATTAAAAACGGTTATTATGCCGGCGTTGAGCTGATTGAAAATGACGATGTGGCGAGTTTGCTTCATCGGATTGCCACGGATACCGAGGCGCATGATTTGGTTTTACCAGTGGGCGGTGACCAGCGCGCGGTTGATTTCAACTTGAAGGATCGGCTGCAAATCGCCAATGCACAACAGAATGAGTTTGAATTGTTGGAAGACAATTATCCGGACTTTTTCAACGACTTGGCGAAAACGCCGGATTTACCTACCTATCAAGGTGAGTTTGTGGATCCGTCAGCATCAAAGATTCATCGGGGTATTTATTCATCACGGGCAGATTTAAAAGAGTTGTATGACCGTCTTGAACACTTGATGATCGATGTGGTCGAACCGCTAATGGTGGTGGCGGCTCATCATGGCATTGAGGCGCAGCGAGGCATCGTTGAAAACATCTGGAAAAGCATTGCTCGCGGCCAAGCCCATGATTCTTCCGGCGGGTGCAATTCGGATGAGACGAATCGCGACATTGTCCTGCGTGGCACCGACGCTTTACAGTTGGCGGAATCGCTTCGTGACTATTTATTACGCAAGTTGGCCAGCAATGCCCCAGACTCATTGAATGTTTTCTTTTGGAACCCGACGATTCAACCGGTCCGCCAAATTGGCCAGATCACGGTGGCAACGCGCGAACCGCACTTTAAGCTAAAAAATGCGGCCGGCGAACCGGAGGCGTTTGAGGTGCTGAAACAGGAACAAGTCGACAACGCCGTTTTGCGTGGCGATCCCGCACAAGAGACGCCGGACATCTATTATCGCACGACCATTGCAGTACCAGCGGTCATTGATGCGCTGGATTGGGTGGGCTTGACGCTTGAGCCTGCGCACCAGTCGATGGCGCTGCGAACAAAAAGTACTACGATTAGTAACGGAATTTACACGCTGACTTTTAAGGACGGCAAGCTCTTGTTGACGGATAACCGCACGCAGCAAACCTTTGTCGATCCGCTTCACTTTGAAGATGGCGGTGATGCGGGAGATACGTACGATTACTCGCCACCTGATGAAGACTGGCTGCTGGACTTGTCCTTGGCTCAAGCCGAAGTTACGGGTCACCAAGGTAAGTTTGTCAGTGAACTTATTTTCCGCGGCGAGTGGCAACTGCCGAGCGACTTGCCGGATCGCACTGCGAAAAAAGCTACCACTACGACGCCATACAAGCTCGTGTTGCAACTGACAGCTGATGATCCTGTCATTCACTTCGACTTGACCGTTGAAAATACCGTGCGCGATCACCGCATTCGCTTGGTGCTGCACACACCGATTCAGGCTCAAGCCAGCTATGCCGACACGCCATTTGGGGTGGCGGCACGGCCGGTCATCGATCCGCATCTTAAGGATTGGCGGTCAATCGGCTATCATGAGGAACCCACAGCACTGCGACCGCTGATTCATTTTGCCAACACGCACGACCAAACGACCAGTTGGACCTTCCTCGGCTTAGGTGAAAAAGAATTTCAAATTGTCGGGAACCATTTTGCCCAGCTGGCGGTGACGATGTTTCGTGGCGTTGGTTATCTGGGCCGTCCGGATTTAAACCGGCGGCCAGGCGATGCTTCGGGCTTGCAGACGCGTTATGTGGCGACACCTGACAGTCAATTGTTGGGGACGCGGCACATGCGCGGCGGTATCTGTCTGGATGCTACGTTTGACTCGGCTGAATTGCAACGCCGGGCGCAGGCACTGGCAATCGGCAGTCTGGGCTACCAAAATCAGACGCTTGATCGCTTCACCACGCCGCTGCAGTACTTCCCAATTAACGCGAATCAAACGCCACTGGCCCATCACTCGGCTATTGCGTTGAACGATACGAAGTTGGTTGTGTCCAGTGTTAGCGCCACAGCGGATGGAACAGGCTATCTTGTGCGACTTTATAACCCGAGCGAGCAGATGTACCAACAGGCAGATACGCTTCATTTTGCCCAGCCGGTTAGTGTTCGCTTGCTGAATCTTAACAACGAAACCCGGCAAACACTCGCGACCGATGTGACAAGTTTTGAACTGCCTGCATTTAAGCCAGGCGAGATCCGCACATACGGTATCTATCCGCGGCAGACGTTACCATTGCTAGAGGAGGCGCGCCATTAATGGAAGAAAAGTCAGCATTGGCAACCGCTTTGATGGACTATGCGGATGCGCATCCGTTACCAGACGCAGCCGCGCAGAAAATGTTCCGCACCTTATTACCTGATGCGTTGGTCAAGGCAACCCGCCGCCAGCCTGATGGTACCTATTTTGTGGCTACCGGGGATATTCCGGCGATGTGGTTGCGGGATGCGACGTTTCAGGTATTGCCATATGTGCAGCTCATCGAAGACATTCCCGATTTGAAACCGATACTTGGAGGCGTGTTGCGGCGTGAATTGGCGTTTGTGCGACTTGATCCGTATGCAAACGCCTTTAACGAAACGCCTAGTGGGGCACATTGGCGCGCGGATGATGAAAGCGATTGCCCGCTTTCGCCGCATGTTTGGGAACGCAAATTTGAAATCGATAGCTTGTGCGCGCCATTGCTATTGGCCATCAACCTGTATGCCGAAACCGGGGATGCCAGCATTTTTGACGTTGATTTTTGGGCTACCTTCACGCTGATTTTGACGACGTTTGAACAAGAGCAGCACCATGAGCAGTCGCCGTATTTTTTCAGAAGGAGCAACACTGATGAAAATGATACGTTGCCGAATAACGGCTTGGGCAATCCGATTGCCTATACCGGTTTGATCTGGGACGGTTTTCGACCTAGCGACAACCGCTGCGAGTATGGTTTTCATATTCCCGCTAACCTATTAGCCAAAACGGTTCTTACCCATTTATTGCCGTTAATGCCAGTTGATGAGCTGCAGTTGGTCAAACGAACGCAGGCGTTAGTAACGGCTATTGAGCAAGGTGTGATCAAGCATGCGATTCAAACCTTGCCAAGTGGGGAACAGGGATTAGCTTATGAAGTCGATGGCCTCGGGTACGCCCGCTTGATGGATGATGCCAATGTACCAAGCCTGTTGAGTTTGCCGTTTCTAGGCGCGATTGCCGCAGATGATCCGCTGTATCTGGCCACAAGAGCGTTTATTCTCAGCCTGCAAAATCATTACTACTATCAGGGCAAAAGGTTAAGCGGCGTTGGCAGCGAGCACACCCCGCCGCAATATGTCTGGCCAATCGCTGTTGCTATGGAAGGCTTGGTGGCAACATCAGCCGCGGAAAAAATGGCGAAATTGCGGCTGATCGCGGCGACGACTGGCGGGACCGGTCAATGCCATGAAGGGGTTCAAAAAGATGATCCGGCTCAATATACCCGCACGTGGTTTTCATGGGCCAATATGACGTTTTGCCAGTTGGCACTGGATGTCGGGCATCAACGAGAAAAAGAAGGATTGCGATGAGTTTAGCGGTGATCGATATCGGCGGCACCAGCATAAAGTTTGCGGGTTACACAACTGCGACCGGTCTTTTCGCGCAGACACGTGTAGCAACGCCAAAAACATTGGCTGCCTTTTATCACTGCCTGCAACAACAGGTGGCGGCGTTAAGGCAGATAACTGAACTGACGGGCGTGGCCATTAGCAGTCCAGGCGTTGTGGACCAAGCGGCAGGCGTCATTCGCGGAGCTAGTGCCGTGCCGTACATTCATCATTTTCCGATCGTGACTGAGTTGAGCAACCGCTTGCATTTGCCGCTTACCATTGAAAACGATGCGAACTGCGCGGCGTTGGCCGAAGCGCAGTTAGGGGCAGCCGCTGATGTGCGTGATGCAATTTTGCTTGTACTTGGAACTGGCGTTGGTGGCGCAGTCATTATAAATGGCCAACTTCATCGCGGTCGGCATTTGATGGGCGGCGAATTTGGCTATATGTTGCACGGCGATGAAGATACGGTCAGCCATCTTGGCACGCTTGTCAACACGGTCGCCCGATACAATCGGCAGCATGGCACGCAACTGGATGGCAAAAGGCTGTATGAATTGGCGCAATCCGGCGATTCAGCAGCTAGTACAGCCATGCAAAAGATGTTTCATGTCTTGGCAGTGACCATTTTCAATTTGCAGTATAGTTTTGATCCCGATTGTTTCGTGATCAGCGGCGGCATATCCCAAAACCCGGCGCTACTGGGAGACTTGGAAGCGGCACTCGATGAGATGATGGCCAATACCGAATTGACACCGATTCGACCGGTTATTCGCATCGCCAAGTTTCGAGCCGAAGCCAATCTATACGGTGCGGCGGTGCATTTTTACCAGCAACATCAAGCTGGTTTGATTCCCTTAGAAAGGACGTGATGGCCATCCAATTTCCAGCAGATTTCACTTGGGGCGCGGCAACCAGCGGCCCGCAAGCAGAAGGCACGTTTCACAAGAAGCATGAAAATATCTTTGATTATCATTACCACACGCGTCCGCAAGACTTTTATCACTATGTTGGTCCGGATGTCGCGTCAAACTTTTACAACGATTATGAACAGGATCTGAAGCTGCTGAAACAGGCAGGCGTGCAGGCGTTGCGCATCTCGATTCAGTGGACGCGGTTAATTGACGATCCTGAAGCGGCTACGGTTGATCCGGCAGGCGCTGATTATTATCACCGGGTGTTTGCAACGATGCATGAACTGGGAATCACGCCATATGTGAACCTGCATCATTTCGATTTGCCAGTCGCCTTACAGCATCGCTATGGCGGGTGGCAGTCCAAACATGTTGTCGACCTGTACGTGAAATTTGCGCAGCGGTGTTTTGAACTTTTCAGCGATCAGGTGACGCACTGGTTTACATTCAATGAGCCAAAAGTGATTGTGGATGGCCAATATTTATATCAATTCCACTATCCCAATCTGGTGGATGGCAAAGCGGCGGTGCAGGTGGCCTACAATCTTAATCTAGCCAGTGCCAAGGCGGTGGCGGCGTTTCGAAAAATCAACCGGCAGCCGCAAGCCACTATCGGCACGATCATTAATTTGACGCCGGTTTATCCAGCATCGCAGTCTGCCGGCGATCTTGAAGCCGCGCGATTTGCAGAGCTGTGGGCCAATGATCTGTACCTGGAGCCAGCGATTCATGGTCGCTTTCCAGAAGCACTCGTCGAACGGCTCAAGCAAGATCACGTTTTGTGGCAGGCGACTCCCGAAGAATTAGCCGTGATTGCAGCAAATCGCATTGATGTGTTGGGGGTGAATTACTATCATCCCTGCCGCGTCCAAGCACCGGCCGTGGCCCCTGACAGCCTGCAGCCATGGTTGCCGGACATTTATTTTGACGCGTATGAACTGCCCGGCCGCAAAATGAATCTCGACAAAGGGTGGGAAATTTATCCTGATGCGCTGTACGACATTGCGATGACCATTAAAAACCGTTATGGCAATATCGACTGGTTCGTGGCAGAAAACGGCATCGGCGTGGCTGACGAAGAGCGCTTTTTGCAAAATGAGGTTGTGCAGGATGATTACCGCATTCAATTCATGACCGATCACCTGTCTTTCCTGCATCAGGCGATCGAAAAAGGCGCGAATTGCCACGGCTATTTTGTCTGGACCGGCATTGATTGCTGGTCGTGGCTCAATGCCTATAAAAATCGTTACGGGTTGATTCGCAATAACTTACGCAACCAAACGAAGTCGTTAAAAAAATCGGGATACTGGTTCTGCCAAGTCGCAGCTACGGGCCATGTTCCGGATACGTGTTCCCAAACAGAGCAGGTTGCAGAATAGAAAAGAGGCAATGTCATTATGACGGGAAATCCGAAGACCATCATGCTGGTTTGTGCGGCAGGGATGTCCACCAGCATGTTAGTTAGAAAAATGACGGATGCGGCAGAGAAAAACAAGGTTAACGTGAACATTTTTGCCACCTCCGCATCCGATGCACACGATAAGCTGGCAGCAGAGCATCCTGACGTTTTGTTGCTTGGGCCGCAAGTGCGGTATTTAGCCGCCGATTTTAAAGCAGAACTGTCGATACCCGTCGCAGTCATCAACATGCAGGACTACGGCTTAATGAAAGGCGATCGCGTCTTGCAAACGGCACTTGATTTAATAGCTTGAGCAGCCACCTGTGTTATTGGATGTAGAAAGGGGACGAGGTTTATGGATGAGCAGCAACAATTGGTCGTGATGCAACTCATCATGGCAGGTGGCAATGCGAAGAATGCTGCGTTTGAGGCCATCAGAGCGGCAAAAACCGGCGACTTCAAGCAGGCCAAAGCCAAACTCAAAGAAGCCGATCACTTTTTAGCCGAGGCACATCAAGCACAAACCGGCATGCTGACCGCTGAAGCAAACGGCGACCACCAAGCAGTCTCACTTTTAATGGTCCACGGCCAAGACCACGTCATGACCGCCATTACGTTCCGCGACTTGGCCGGGGAAATTGTGGCATTGTATGAGCGCTTGGGTGAAGCGTCGAAGCAAGATAACTTAGCTTAATGGTGAGGAGAATGACGATGAAAAAAGGGTTTGTTGTACGACGGATAACATGGCTGATGATTGCTGCCGCGCTCTTTTTCAGCATCATGATGCCATCGCAATCAGTTAACGCTTCTGCCAAAACGCCACAAAAGACATTTATGGTCTATTATCGTGCTTGGCGGGATCAAGCCATGCATGGCGTTAATACATCAATTTTGGATCCGAATCCGCAAAGTATGCTGGATTTGCCATACGGAATTGATATTATCAACGTGTTTAGTTACGTCCCGGCCGGTCAAGAGGCTAAGGCACAACCGTTTTTCGATAAGTTAAAAACTGTTTATGCTCCGGAAATGCATCGGCGAGGCGCAAAATTAGTTCGCGCCTTGGATTATGATCACATGGTGGATGGCTTAATTCAGCAATATGGCCAACACCCAACCGCCAGCGAAGTTGATGATTATGTACGAGCCTTAATCTATGAGCTATCTGGTCAATGGGGACTGGATGGCATCGACATTGATATGGAAAAGCAACCCAGTGCAGAAAGAGTTGCCTTGTCCGACAGCATTATCCGCACAATGGGACAATATTTAGGGCCGAAAGCGGCAAATGGCACCTTACTGATTTACGACACAAATGGCAGCTATCTTGCCCCGTTTAAAAATGTCATGGCCTATTTTTCCAAACTTGGTTATCAACAATACGGCAGCGGCCCAAACCGTACCGAAAAAATGCGACAAACCTACACGGCAACCGGCTTTTCACAAGATCAAATACTGGCAGGATTGAGTTTCTCAGAAGAAGGCGACCAGAATCGTTGGTACGACACCAACCCTCACCATTTTCTAGATTCAAACATGCATACGGTAGCCGAATTTGCCCGTCAAAACTTAGGCGGCATGTTTGTTTATGCCGTCGATCGCGATGGCCGAACGTATGCAGAACCCGATTTTAGTCACATCAGCAAAACAACTTACCGATGGACCAAAACTGCCATTCTAGAAACGAAGGGCTATCCGTTAAGCGATATAAAAGCCGCGGCATACCGTTATCTGAAAAAAATAGCACCACGTCTGACTCCGACGCAACACCAGACGCTTCATCAGCAAATTGGCCAAGCAACCAATGCATTTGAAGTGAACAGTGTCTTCATGAAAGACGACTTCAACGATGCAGTCGATCCAAATTTTGACGCTGTTAGGGAAATTCAGATGGGCATGTGAGCACGCAGACAGATGTGTGTAAAGTGTGTTTTTAGTGACATCAATTTATCGACGCGATTGGAATCTTATTCGCGCTGGTCTAAAAAGACGAGTGATTTTTCAGTACATTTAGAAAAATCACTCGTCTTTTATTGTCTCATAGGATAATTTGTCGAAATTTTTAAGAAAGTGAGGGCCAAAGCGGAGCAATCGGAGGTCAGAGGGGGCTCAGGGGTGAGATTGTACTAGCCGGGTGATCTTCCCGGCGTAATACAAGGCCGAGCTTAGAGACTTTGCCGGTTTTGCAGAGGCTCTAAGTCGTGCCCACCACTCTAGCTTCGCGGTCGCCAGCCCCTCTGGCCGGAGATCGCGGAGTTTGGCCCGGCAATCGAAACATTCTGTATCTTGTCCCCGCTCAAGCCAAAACCGATAACCACGCACTTCCCGCAGGCATAAGTTCACCTTGAACATTCCGGACGCGCATGGGGTGCACAAAACCCAGAATGAAAGCGCCGTCATTTAGGGCGGTTTGTCTCGTACAATGACATTGGACCTGGAGGTGAGGGTTGAGTGAAAAAACGCAACTTGCAAATCCTTTCAGAAATTATTCGGCATCCTAATTTGAAAAGTGGTGATTTGGAAAAACAATTTAAAATTACGCGGCGGCAACTTGCTTACGCTTTGTCACAAATTAATCAGGAACTGACAGATCATCGGCTGCCTAAAATTACCCGAACCCCGCGCGGCGAATTCGTCACGCCAAGCGAGATCGCTGACTTTTTCAACGTGCAGGCAACGGAAGCACCGCAACCGGATGTGTATCGCGAAGAAGACGAGCGCATCCTGCTCATCTGCCTCTATCTGCTAGTCAGCGACGAATTGCTATCGCTGGTGCACATCTATGATTTCAGCGGCGTCAGTCGAACCACGACATCGGCGGATTTAAAAGCAGTTGCCCGGTTTCTGGAAAAGCGGCAGTTAACGCTGAAGTATACGCGGCAAGCGGGCTATTTTATTGCTGGCGCCGAACAAACAATGCGCAACTTGCTGAACTATCTGGTCACACAGCTGCTGACGTATGACGATGGCCGCAGCTCGATCGAACAGTTAGGCAAGGTGCCCACGGAGCAGGTGATTCATTTTATTCACAAAATCGAAAATGTCCGCAATGTGACGTATTCGGATGAGTCGTTCAGCTTCTTGATGCTGGCGGTGCTGATGAATGTGACGCGCAATCTGTCGCACCGGGCAAAAGATAGCCGCTACTTTGAGCATCAAATCAGTGATACGCAAGAGTTTGCATCGCTTAAACCGCTGATTCCCGACGCGTGGCTGACGAGCGATTCGGATGCGGAGTGGCTGGTGATTCTGTTGCTATCGGCCAATACGATTCGCGGGGATGTTGGCGTCGCTGATCAAGCCTTGGTTGCCGCAATTCGCACCATGGTTGCCAAGTTTGAACAGCAGACGTTCATCAAGGTGGCTGATCAGGACGACTTTGTGAAGCGCTTGCTGGCCCACCTGCGTCCCGCGATTTTCCGTGTGCGTTATGGCTTGCACCTGCATGATATCGGCATCGGCCAGGTCATGGCGGCTGATCCCCGGCATCGATTTTTAGCCGACACCATTGATGCCATTATCGAGCCGCTGGAGAAGTTAACCGGCAAGCCGATTCCCGAAGATGAACGCAACCTTATCGCGTTTTACTTCGACGGTGAGTTGGAAAAGTCAGCTGACTTGCACGTCAGTAAGGAGCGCGCAGCGGTGGTTTGCACCAACGGCCTGATTGTTTCCAAGCTGATGATTCAGAGCCTGCGCCGGCTGTTTCCGGAAATCAGCTTTTTATCCGCCACATCCGCGCGTGAATTCGAACATTTTTCCGGGGATTATGATCTGGTGTTTACCACGGTGCCTTTAAAAACGTCGGCGCGGCAATATATCATTCACCCGCTATTGACGGAAGATGAACAAGTCCAATTGCGTTATCGCGTGTTGAACGATATCGGCGTCAAAAATATTCAAACCGGCATTTCGGCACTCACCGCGATTGTGCGTAAACATGCCAAAATCACGGATTCTGCAGGATTGGATGAAGCCTTGCGTCGCTTTTTAGCCGATCAAGGCGTTGAGGAACTGCCAGAAGTCCCACAGCCGCGGTTGTCAGCGTTGACGGCGCCGAATCTGATTCAAGTTGGCCAAAGCCGCAATTGGCAACAGGCCTTGCGTCAGGCGATTGCGCCACTGGAGCGCTTGGATTATGTGACCGATCCGTTTCGGCAAACGTTGATGGACGAAACCGCCGCGGCAGACAACTACAGCTTCATTGGAACCGAGGTGGCCATTCCCCACACGGTTCCGGAAAACGGGGTGCTTAGCAATGGCTTTGCCTTTTACATTCTGAAGCATCCGGTGGTTTATCCAAACGGGTTTCACATTCGGATGATTGTGCCAATTGCGGTTAAAGATACCGATCAGCACCTTCACGCTATTCAGGAGCTGTCGGAACTGATTGCCGACAACGCCACTTTGAAGCAACTGTTTGCTGCCAAAAGCGGACAACAGGCGTATGAAGTTTTGCAACATTACGAAGCCAAATCAGGCGCAAACCTGAATTAAAAAATTAAGCGAGACATTAAGCAACCCAAGGAGGGCATCATGGAATTATCTGAATATCCAACTTTTACCGTCATTATGCGCGGATACACGCCAGCACAGGCAGACGCCATCATGCAGGCGATGGCCGGTTTTGAAAATCAGTTCGGCGTTGAAGTCACGATGAACACGCCGCATGCACTGGAGATTATTGAAAACGGCAATGCATCGTACGGCGATCGGATCAACATCGGCGCAGGAACCGTGACAACCCTGGACGAGGCTAAAGCAGCGATTGCCAAAGGTGCCAAGTTCATGCTGAGTCCGATTGAGTTCACGGATGACATTTTTGCTTATGCCAAAGCACATGACGTCATCACGGTGCCGGCTGCGATGACCCCAACCGAAGTGCATGACATGTTTGAAAAAGGCGCCGACATTGTCAAAATTTTCCCGGCGACCACAGTCGGATCAGGCTTCTTTAAAGCGATTCAGGCGCCGCTTGGCAAGTTGTCGTTGATGGCAGTTGGCGGCGTCTCGCTGGAAAATGCGAAGGATCTGTTGACGCACGGCACCAGTTACTTGGGTATCGGTTCGAAAATGTTCAACGCCGAAGACTTGGCGAACCGAGATGTGACCGGTTTGGCAGCATCCATGCAAGCCTTTGTCGATGTCAAAAACGAATTGTAGAAGGGAGCCTGGATCTGTGGCGGTTGATTTGGTCATTGATAAAAAGTTATTACTGCCTCACTTAGAGGCGACGGACAACCTGGATGCCTTGAGCCAGATTGCCGACAACCTGTATGCGCAGGGTTATGTCAAGGAAGGTTACAAACAGGCCATTCTCGAGCGCGAGGCCACGTACCCAACCGGGCTGCCATCGCCGCGGCCGACCGTAGCGATTCCTCATGCGAATTATCGACTCGTGAAGCAAACCACCATTTCAGTCGCTACCCTGGCGCACCCAGTGAAGTTTCACGATATGGGAGATGTCAATCACGTCTTGGATGTGGATGTCATCATCATGATGGCCATTGGCGAACCGCATGGCCAGGTCGAGATGCTGCAAAAAATCGTCGATGTCATTCAAGACGATCAACTGCGCCACGCGATCGCGGATGCGAAAGATTCAGATGGATTGTATCAATTATTGGCGAAAACATTTAAATAAACGGAGGTACAAAAAATGGCTGCTCATATTTTAGTTGCATGTGGTAACGGGATCGCAACATCAACGGTGGTTGCATCCAAGATTAAAAGTTTTCTGGCGGAAAAAGGTGTTGATGTTGAAACGACTCAGACGAAACTGATGGAAGTGCCAGGCAAAGTCGAAAACTACGACTTGCTGGTGACGACCGGCCAATTTGAAGGGCAAACTCATGGCGTGCCGTATATTCACGGCCTGCCGCTGTTAACCGGTGTCGGCGCTCAAGACACGCTTAACAAGATTTACGAAACGGTTAAAGACAAGTAAGCAGGCACGTCAACAAGGTCGGGTCAATCCGACTGAATTGGAGGGATAACGTTCTATGAATATCGTAATGGATGTGTTTAACTGGCTAATTGCCGCCGGTCCAACGGTGTTACTGCCAGTTATCATCACGATTATCGGCATGATCTTTGGCCTGCGCATCGACAAAGCGTTTAAATCCGGGCTGACATTAGGCATTGGTTTTGCCGGGATCAAATTGATTCTGGATTTCATGACTACCAATGTCGGGCCGGCTGCCAAAGCCATGGTTGAGCGGACCGGTGCCCATCTAACCGCACTTGATGTCGGCTGGGGTTCCATCGCCGCCGTCACTTGGGCATCACCGATTATCGCGATTCTGATTTTTGCTATTTTGGCCGTCAACATCGTGCTGTTGATCATCAAACGCACGCATACGCTCGATGTGGATATCTGGAACTACCATCACATGGCTATTGTCGGCGTCATGGTTTACTTCGTCACGAAGAACATCGCGCTTGGCGTGGGTTCATCAATTGTGATGGCGTTGGTCACCTTCAAGCTCGCCGACTGGTCACAGCCGATGACGGAAAAATTCTTCGGTATGCCCGGCGTGTCCCTGCCAACCGTTTCGGCACTGTCATCATTGGTCATCGCGTGGCCATTGAACTGGCTACTCGACCGCATTCCGTTTATGCGGCGCAATAAGTTTTCCATCCGTGATGCTCAAAAATATTTAGGCTTCTTCGGGGATTCAATGATCATGGGGCTATTAATCGGGATGGCCATTGGCTTTTTTGCCGGGTATAACCTGATGAAGATTATGCAATTAGGCGTGTCGATGGCGGCAGTTTTGGTACTGATTCCGAAAATGACCTCGCTGTTCATGGAAGGCTTGATGCCGATTTCCGATTCCGCGCAAAAATGGTCAGAAAAACGGTTCAAGGGCCGTAAGCTGTTCATCGGCTTGGATGCCGCAGTCGTTGTCGGGAATGCCGACGTTATCACGACCGCACTGATCATCATTCCATTGACGATTTTGATGGCATTGGTTTTGCCAGGCAACCAGGTCTTGCCATTTGCTGACTTGGCGGTTGTGCCATTCCGGGTGGCTTTGGTTGTGGCACTTACGAACGGCAATTTGCTGAAGAACATCATCATCGGCTTGGTCGTCACCGCCTCGCTTTTGTGGTGCGGGACGTCGACAGCGCCAGTTTTGACGGAAATTGCCAAATCAGTCGGCATTAAACTTGGTGCCAACTCGCTGTACATTTCGTCATTTGCAGCAACTTCGATGATTCAAAGTTTTGCGGTATACTTCGCCTTCACGTGGCATCCGCTGATTTCGATTCCGGTGTTGTTGGTCATTTTCGCCGGCGTCTGGTACTTCTTTGACGGCATCAAACACGTCAATGCCGCGATGGATGCCCAGAATCAGAAAAGTGCACATGCGTAAGTCGCGTAGGTTTGTTGAAGCAGTTTTGAAGGGAGCATTTTTGAATTGAAACTTTCAGATATTAAAGTCTATAAAGTGAAGCCGCGCTGGATTTTTGTTAAGTTATCGACCGATGAAGGCATCACCGGCTGGGGTGAAATGATTTCAGGAACCAAAACGGAAACCGTTGTCGCTGGTGCTTATGAAATGGGGAAAAAGTTAATCGGCCGCGATCCGTTCGAGATTGAACGGCTGTGGCAGGAGATGCACCGCTCGTTCTTCCGTGGCGGTCCGATTAACGGCACCATCATTTCCGGTTTAGAGATGGCACTTTGGGATATTAAAGGTAAGGCGCTGAATCTGCCGGTTTATGAGTTACTTGGCGGAGCAGCACGCGATCGCATTCGGGTCTACTCCTGGATCGGTGGCGATCGGCCATCCGATGTTGCCGAACAGGCGCAAGCACGGGTCGACAAGGGTTTCACCGCAATTAAAATGAATGCCACTTCCGAACTCCACTACATTGACTCTTACAACAAAGTGCAGGCTGTCGTGGATCGCGTCGCTTCCATCCGTGATCAGGTCGGCGATAAGCTGGAAATCGGCATCGACTTCCACGGACGCGTTCACCGGCCAATGGCAAAGGTGCTGGCGCATGCGCTGGAACCATATCATCCGATGTTTCTGGAAGAAGTTGTGTTACCAGAAAACTGGGATTCTTTTGATGACATTGCCCGTGAAGTTTCCATTCCGTTGGCAACCGGCGAACGGCTGTACACGCGGTGGGACTTCAAGAATCTGTTCCGGCAAGGGGCGATTGATATCGTGCAGCCGGATGTGGCGCTGTGTGGCGGTATTTTGGAAACCCGCAAAATTGCGGCGATGGCCGAAGCCTTCGACATGGGTGTTGCGCCGCATGCACCGTATGGACCGGTGTCACTGGCAGCCACCTTGCAAGTTGATGCCTGCACGCCGAATGTGTTCATTCAGGAACAAAGCCTGGGCATCCACTACAATCAAGGCTTTGACCTGCTCGACTTTGTGAAAAATAAGGAAATTTTCCAATACAAAGACAGTTATGTTCAACTACCGAAAGGCCCGGGTCTCGGCATTGATATGGATGAAGACAAGATCAAGTCAGTTGCTCAACAAGGTCTGGTTTGGAGTAACCCGTCTTGGAAGAATTACGATGGCACGATTGCCGAATGGTAAAAGTCGCGGATTAAAAGCTAGGGGGCATGTGAGGTGACAGATGTAACGGCAACGGCACTCTTGTCAGGCGGCCTGCTTTATCTCGAGTGGCAGCAGCAACGACAGCTGCAAATCAAAACCAAGTCCTCTTGGCTTAAAGTCTTAGTCGCCATAGTCGCAGCATTATTAATCGTTGCGTTGTTCTGGTCGGGGAACACCATCAGCAACCTCCGTCTCGTGATTCTGGCGATTCTTGTGGCCAGCGTTGGGCTGTATCGCCAAGGGTTAGGCAAAACCAAAGTCATCACGTATGGCTCAGTCGCGCATGCAAGTGACTATCGGCGCTATGATCGGGTCATTACCGAAACGATTAAGCATGGTACCATGGTCACGTTTTGGTCCAAAAAAGGCGGCAGCTACTCCTTAATGTTCGATCAGTCAGAGGCGACAATCCGCGAGTTCTTCAAGGAAAACTTACCGCAAAATGTGGCATTGTTGACCGCGGAAGAGTGGGCAGTGTTGGAAAGCCGCGATGCCCAAGATGATCGTCAGCGTCAGGCGGACATGTTAGCAGCCATTCGTAATCGACCACAGCGGAATCGGCTGCCGTGGCAGAAACAGGAGCGGCGGTCTGAGGCAACGCGCAAAGGTTGAATGAACGAAGAAAGCCTCGAGCGATCGGGGTTTTCTTTGTTTATTCAACATGGGCTTTCTCAAAATTCAACTATTTAGTAATGATTTAGAGGACAATATCTTTCATAAATTATGATGTTGTCTAGCGCTGCTTTGTTCTCGCTTCTCTTTCCTTTGAAGTAGTTGGTTGCCAACCGCCAGCCAAAGCGAAAAGATCATAAGTAGTGCGTATAGAACAAGAGCATAGATGTTATGCGGGTTCAGCGTTCTATAACCGACACCTATCACTATGGGAACAAAGAAAGGTGAATTGAAAGTTAAGCCTTCGTACGGCTGTGTGTACCAAACCATGGCGATATTAACAGATACAAATACCAGTAAAATATAACCTGCTATCATAGACATATTGCTAGATGCTTGTATCAAATAGGACTTAATCCGATATATCATAGAATGGCCTTCTTGCTAAAATGGTATTTTGGTACATTGAGTAGCAAGCAACGCAACATAACCTCGTGACCTTTAAAGAGATGGATTGGATCGTTTGCAGAGCAGCGGCTAAAAGCAGATGAATCTGTGATGGCAATCTGTTAATAAGCTTTTGATAAATAGAATGATACAGCATCACAAGACAAAATACATCTGTTTAAATAATATTTTTTAAGGTGCATAAAGGATTATAAGCTTTTTAGGTTCACCAACTCGTTATCAGTAGTCGCACAGACCGCTTGTTTTGTAATAGCTGTTTTTCCTTTACTTTGCATTCAAAATGTTATATTGTCATTGCATAAAAATCCGCCGACTAACGGTTTCGTCCCAGTAAAAAGCGAGGAGGATGTAGCATGACGCTGCTTAGAAAAGTCATTTGGGTAGTCGTGTTTGTTATTTACGGTTTTGTTCTTTTTTCGACTTCTTATTATGGCAACAGCGCTTTTCTTTTACCGGTGATCGTCGTTCCCGCTATTTTTTCGGGGATTTTTTGGCTGATTGAAAATGCTAAGAAAAATAAGAAGCGAAGATTGGGAGCTGATGAAAAACGAAAAAAGGCAGGTATCATACCAGCAAGCTAATTCTTGAATTGGTATGATGCCTACTTTTTGATGTTTTTGAAACTAGCTTAAGCACCGTTGAAATGAAAAACGTTTTATCACCTTTTTAATGCCAGCCAGGTACAATTTAGAATGCGAATGGTTTTCAGTTGGCTTCATTTTAGTGACACTCGATCAATTTTTGTAAGAGCTAACAGTGCAGACCTTGTCGACTAAGGAAGCTGTTGTTTCTATGCTTGGGTGACCACTTGGAATGTCCATGAATGATGTCGAAATTTGAACTGAGCTTTCGATCTAATAAACTGGAGAGGGATGGGGTCCTTGAAGAAACTTTTTATTGCCGTGTTCGCTTATATTGTTGTCATTGCGCTGATTGTGATTGTACAGGTAGTCATGAAGGTTCCTAACTTGCTGTTCTACATTGTCCTTGTTGCCACCTTCGGGCTGTTTACGTACATCACACGATATGCAACTAAGTCGAAAAATGCCGTGAAATAAATGACATGCTGGATTCATTCATAATGCGGAATCAGTTTGATCGTCGAATTTAAAGGCTCTGAAATTCCGGATCTAACGGGCTTTCAGAGCCTGTTTTGGTGGGGAACTTATTCCAGCAACAGCGAATATTTCACATCATGATTCGACTCCGGCACTAAAAAACTGAACCTCATTTTCTGACTGCGTAACGCATAATTTGCCTGCGTTGTCGTAAAATACAGTGTAATGGGTTGTTTAGCAACTAAAAGATGCTCGGTTTTGTGAATACGCTGGTTGTCTTTATCCGTGACATCAGCCGTTGCAGTGCTGATGCTATAGGGGATGTTCAGCCACATGTTTTCTAAAAAATTGGTGTTATTTTTCTTAATTGACCACCTCTGGCTACTAAGATAACGATTTAAATAATTGAAAATATGGCTAGCACTGCAACCAAATTTATGACGGCATGCAGCGCAATCGAGTTTTGCAACTTGCCGCTTTTCCAATAGACAAATCCAAGTACGATTCCCGAGAAGGCGTACATCAGGAAACCAAAAATTGTGTTGCTGTCATGCTCAGATGAAAACAAAAGCGCACTTAATATGATTTTAATCCAAGCTTGCTTTGAATTGAAAAATAGACTAAACACCATTCCCCGAAAAAACAACTCTTCGACGATTGGCGTTATGATCACCATGTTAATGATAAACAGACCAACCATTAGCTGGTGATGGTCGAACAAGGATCTTTCGATGATTTGGTTATTTGGTGTTTGCGTTTGATGATATGTTATGTAATTTAGATAAATGAAAACAGCATCACTCATCAGGCCAACAGCATAGCCGCCGAAAATATATCCAAGGTCGTGAAGACTGGCCTTTTGCAGAATGCCATTATTTGTGTATTTACGGACAAATCTATATGCAGCGAAAAGAACGACTGCCTCTGCTAAAACAAAAGCATTCGTAAGTTCAACTAAAGCCAAGGTACTTTTGGCATCAGCCATCAGCAGTAAAAAGCACTGCGGGAGCGGCGACACGAAGTACATCAGTGTCATATAAGCGATCCTTTTGAGTAAAGGATCCCTTTGAATCGTCACGGGTTATCACAGTCTTTCATAATTGTTTATTTTCCAACGCAT
This sequence comes from Lacticaseibacillus chiayiensis, assembly GCF_004123795.1. GTDB lineage: Bacteria > Bacillota > Bacilli > Lactobacillales > Lactobacillaceae > Lacticaseibacillus > Lacticaseibacillus chiayiensis. Next base: position 186,985 of record NZ_MSSM01000001.1, read on the forward strand.
TAGCACTTTTTGCTTTCATTTAGTAGCGTGAGGAAGGCGCCAAGCTCATCAGTAGCAAAGCCACAAAGCTGCCTTTCACACTCTCATGGATCCAGATAACTGATCAACGTCTCCAGAACCCCACAATTGGTACCAAAAGGCAGGTTTCGATCATAGAGAACTTGAAAGTCATCATAAAATTTGCCCACATTACGTGACAGACCGAAACGCATTGACTCTCTCTGCAGACTAACGAGCGTCTGGTGAAGAACCGCCACGTTATATCTGCCTTTTTCCATATCGGCTTTTGCCATAAGCTCTATTCTTCGCTCACGGTCCTTGATATCAGGATCGAGGACGAAATCGTAGAGCTTGTTTAGCATATCTTTGTTTATTTGAGCATTCTTTTGCTGTTTCACTATGTCTACCATCGTTATCAATATAGCTTCGACGTTGACGACCATCTGTGTCTGCAATGCTAACAACAGTTATGATACCACTAAAAAAGAATTTATTTATTCTTCACGTGCATTTCTCAGTTGATAAGTGTTGCTTAGCTAGCGTCATGCTAACGCTAAAAGGAATTTATATTAAATAATTTATTTCAAAGTGATATAAACATTCCCGATACTATCAGCAAATCCACATCAAGAAATCGTCTATTTAAGATACAGTGAGGTGCCATCAGTTGTCCAAGCATGAACACCCCAGCAACACGTTTCTGATTGGGTCACGCCACCAATAATTTCCTTTTGGTATACCCACCTTAGCAAAGAAAAATTCACAAGCTTGATGAACTATGACGAAAATTGGCGCTTTTTTTGACGAAGTTTCAATCAGTTTGCCAACCCTTGGCGCGTGACATGAAAGCGCTTATCATAAAAGCCGTAGTCAGCTGATGAAATTAACGAGATGGCAACTAGACAAGTAGCACATTTGGAGGCTAAACAAATGACAAACATGACATTCCCGAAGATTGGTATTCGTCCGACGATTGATGGTCGGCGGCGTGGTATTCGTGAATCATTGGAAGACCAGACGATGAAGATGGCACATTCGGTGGCGGATCTTTTGGCGGCGACGTTGAAGTATCCTGATGGCTCGCCGGTGCAGACGGTGATTTCTGACACGACGATTGGCGGGGTTAAGGAAGCTGCCATGTCTAAAGAGAAGTTTGATCGCGCCGGGGTGTGCGGGACCATTACCGTAACGCCGTGCTGGTGCTATGGCAGTGAAACAATGGATATGTCGCCGGATCTGCCGCACGCGATTTGGGGCTTCAACGGCACCGAGCGTCCAGGCGCGGTTTATCTGGCCGCAGTTTTGGCAGCGCACGCGCAAAAGGGCATTCCGGCGTTCGGTATTTATGGGCATGATGTGCAAGATGCCGACGATATCAGCATTCCTGACGATGTTAAAACCAAACTGATTCGTTTTGCCAAAGGTGCATTGGCAACGGGGATCATGCGCAACAAGAGCTACCTGTCGATCGGTAATGTGGCGATGGGGATTGCCGGCTCGACGGTTAACCCTGACTTCTTCCAGGAATACTTGGGCATGCGGAACGAGTATGTGGACATGACGGAAATTGTTCGCCGCTGGGACGAAGGCATTTACGATAAGGAAGAATTCGAAAAGGCCTTGGCATGGGCGGAAAAGAACACGCCGATTGGTCCGGATCTTTACAACGAAGACGATCCGAACAAATTTACCGACGAGCAAAAGCATGAGCAACTCGTTGCCTGCGTGAAAATGACCATGATTGCCCGTGATCTCATGGATGGTAATCCGAAACTGGCTGACATGGGCTTCAAAGAAGAAGCGGAAGGCCATAACGCGATTGCAGCTGGGTTCCAAGGACAACGGCAGTGGACGGATCATTTTCCGAATGGCGACTACATGGAAGCCTTCATGAATTCCCAGTATGACTGGAACGGTATTCATCAACCGCATGTTTTTGCGACCGAAAATGATTCATTGAATGCGACATCCATGTTGTTCAACTACCTATTAACCAATACGCCGCAGATTTTTGCCGATGTGCGGACCTACTGGAGCCCTGAAGCCGTTGAGCGTGTCACGGGCACAAAACTTGAAGGGTTAGCCAAAAATGGTTTCTTACATTTGTCTAACTCTGGTGCCCAAACGCTTGATGCAACCGGTCAGGAGACGATTGACAGCCAGCCGGCGATTAAACCATTCTATGACTTGAGTGAAGAAGAAGCCCAGGCCAACCTTGACCATACGCGGTGGATTCCAGCGAACATTGGCTACTTCCGCGGCGGCGGTTTCTCATCTAACTATGTCACGCGCGGCGGTGAAAAGGGCATGCCGGTCACGATGGCACGCCTGAATCTGGTCAAAGGTGTTGGCCCAGAATTGCAGTTGGCGGAAGGTTTCGCCGTTGATTTGCCGGAAAATGTGTTCGATATCATTAACAAGCGAACCGACCCGGGCTGGCCATCCACCTTCTTCGTACCGATTTTAACCGGTCATGGTGCCTTTAAGTCGGTTTATGACGTGATGGATAACTGGGGTGCCAACCACGGGGCCATCAGCTATGGGCATATCGGTGCTGATCTGATTACCTTGGCATCAATTTTGCGGATTCCAGTGAATATGCACAACGTTCCGGAAGCCGATATTTTCCGGCCGCGCGCATGGTCGTCACTAGGCACAGAGAATCTGGAAGCAGCGGACTTCAATGCCTGCAAGAATTTTGGCCCGTTATACAAATAGCTGGAAATGAGTGATAGCCATGGCAATAACAAATTTAATTGCCGTCGATCTGGGCGCAAGTTCTGGACGCTTGATTTCCGGCCAGTTTGATGGTGACCAGATTCACTTAAAAGAGCAATTTCGCTTTTCCAATCAACCCGTGGCAGTGAATGGCCATCTGTATTGGGATTATCTGAAAATTATCCAGGAAATCAAGTATGGATTGGCCATTGCCCGGCGTGATCTCGGGCGCATTGACGGCATGAGCATCGATACTTGGGGCGTTGATTACGGCATCCTGAGCCAACGCGGTGAGTTGCTATTTGCCCCGCACAGTTATCGGGACTCGCGAACCGACGCCGTCAAAAAGGCATTTTACCAGCGCATCAGTCCCTGCAAGCTATTTTTGGCGACAGGTAATCAGCCGGCGATGATTAATACCAACGTACAGCTTTTTGCCGATGTGGAACGGTATCCGTTTTTGCTGAGTGAAGGTGCCGATGTGTTGATGATGCCGAATCTGATTGAGTATTTTTTCACCGGTGTCAAACAGACGGACTTTACGATTGCCAGTACCAGCGGCTTGCTTGATGTTGCTGATCGTGGTTGGAATGACGCGGTTTTGCAGAAGCTTGGCATGCCTAGGAAATGGTTCGGCAAGCTGGTGACAGGTGGCGCAGTGTTAGGGCCGTTGCGTCCGGAGATTCAGGCTGAGTTGCAGCTCAACGAGGATATGCAGGTGATTAACGGTGTCGGTCATGATACCGCTGCAGCTGTGTTGGCGTTGCCGTTGACACCGGAAGATTGGCAGCAAACCGCCTTTATCAGTTGCGGCACATGGTCGATCATCGGGCGTAAAACGGCCAAGCCGATTGTGTCACTGGAAGCAGAAGACGCCGGCTTGACCAATGAAGGCTGTTTTGACGGCAGCAATCGTCTTTTACAAAACGTCACTGGCTTATGGATTGTGCAAGAGTTACAGCGGGAATGGTCGTATCAAGGCGAGATGGTGGATTTTGCCAAAATGACGGCAGAAGCGCAGACGGCGGAATCGCTTCATAGCTACATTGATCCGAATCATCCGTTGTTCACCGGCCCGAGTCGCATGGAAGAAAAAATTGAAGTCTTCTTGCGCCGAACTGGCCAACCACTGCCGCAAAGCCGTGGTCAGCTGATACGCACCGTGCTGGAAAGCCTGGCTATGACGTATCGGCAGACGATTGCCAACTTGGAAAAAGCCACTGGGACGCCGTTGACAAAGATTCACATGTTTGGCGGCGGCATCCAGAACTAGTTGTTGGTGCAACTGACAGCGGATTTGACCCAGATGCCGGTCAGCGCTGGGCCGATCGAAGCCAGCGTGACCGGAAATATCGTGTCACAACTGCTGGTGCTGCAAAAATTAACGCCGGAAGCGGTGGCCGCAACCATGAAGCGGTCGTATACCGTGACGACCATCCAGCCGCAAGCCGTGCCGGATCTTGAGGCGCATCTCAAAGCGTTCCAGCAGATAGTGGCGAAAGGTCAAACATTGCCGGCTGACTTACCATCAAAAACGGAGGCGAAGTGATATGGGCATGGAAACCAAGAAACCTGTCACCAAACCGGCAACAAAACCGATTGTGTATCTGTTTGCGATTTTGGGCGGCTTTGCAGGGTTGCTATATGGCTACGATTCAGGCGCCATTTCGCTCGCTTTGCCGTCGATTACCACCGCATTCGGCTTGAACTCGGCAGAAAAAGGATTGGTTGTCTCGTTTCTGCTATTCGGCGCGTTGCCATCCATCGTGGTGTTTACGGCGATGGAAAAGAAAATCGAACGGCGTAACGTTTTAGTTCTTGGCGGGATCATTTTCATCGCCGGCAGTGTTTTCAGCGCGTTATCCACGGACACGATGATGTTGATGATTGCCCGGTTTGTCCTCGGGGTAGCGGCAGGGATCGCTAATATGTATGGCTTGATCTATCTTTCCGAATTGGCGCCGGCGCATATTCGCGGGCTCATGTCCTCGCTTTATCAGTTGAGTGTCAATGTCGGGATTCTGGCCGCTTATGCTGTGGGGGCTTACAACCTGCCAACAGATAACTGGCGGTGGACACTTGGGCTCGGGGCGGTTCCGGCTGCGGTTTTTGCGATTGGCATGATGTTGTCGCCGCAAAGCCCGCGATGGTTGATTCGTGATCAGCAAGTGGCAAAAGCGCGTAAGGTCTTAAAGCGGGTTCGGATGACGGATGATGAAGTCGAAACCGAGATTCAGGATATTCAGGACAGTTTGAAATCCCAAGAAGCTGGGATGCGTGAGTTGTTTGGCGCCTTTCGTCCGGCGATGTTGCTGCTGTTTACCTTGACGTTTTTCCAGGTGTTTACCGGCATTAATGCGGCGGTTTATTACGCACCTGAGATTTTCCATAACTTAGGAATGGCCAATGCCAGTATCATCGCGGACTTCGCTGTCGGCAGCGCGTTGGTGATTTCAACGCTCATGTCCCTGCCGTTTATTGATCGGTTGGGCCGGAAAAAGTTACTGGAAATCAGTCTTGCCGGTCAAGTGCCGCCTGCCATCGTGTTGTGTCTTTGGTCGAACGATGCCACGATTGCGATCATTGCGATCTTCGTGTATGTCTTTGCTTTCGGGTTCGGATTGGGACCGGTCTTTTGGTCATATGTGCCGGAGATCCTCCCGTTAAAAGCACGGGCATTGGGGATGGGAGTCATTACGTTTACGCAGTATCTGTTTAATGGCCTTCTCTCGTTGGTTTTCCCGATGATGCTGGAAGCGTTGGGCATTAACGTGTTTTACATTTTTGCAGCATTGTCGGCGCTGGCGGTGGTTTATATTCACCGCAACGTCTTGGAGACCAAGGGGCGGACGTTGGAAGATATCGAACATTACTGGGAAACGAAGCATGCGTAAAGGAGCAGTAGAGTTATGCTGAAGCATATTCCAAAGCAGTTGTCACCGGCGCTGGTTGAGGCGCTGATGGAGATGGGGCATGGTGATGAGATTTTGCTGGCGGATGCCAATTATCCGGCGAAAACGAATAATACACGCGTTATTCGGGCGGATGGGTTGACGATTTCGTCGCTGTTGGAAGGTATTTTGACGCTGATGCCGCTAGATCCGTACGCGGATTATCAGGCGATTGTTCAAGCGGTGGTGCCTGGCGACAAAAATGTTCCGGAAGGCGAGCCGCCGATTTGGCACGAGTATCGCGCCCAGCTGGCCAAGGCGTTTCCGGGGTTTCACTTGAAGTCGTTGGAGCGCTTTGACTTTTATGATCATTCCAAGCAATGCTTTGCGATTGTCCAGACGGGTGAGCAGGCGTTGTACGGGAACTTGGTTTTGAAAAAGGGTGTTATTGCGTAGTGAGACTAAAAGGCAGGCTTTTAGATTGGTTGTCGTGCCAAACTCCGCGATCTCCGGCGGTTTGGGGCTGGCGACGCGAAGCTAGAGCGGAGAGCACGGCTGAACCCCAAACCGCCTCCGATCGCTCCGCCTTGGCACTAGGGAGTCTTCACAGCATCTTGAATTAGCAAGTGAAACTTTTACTAATCAAAATAGCCGAACATTTCCAACTGGGGATGTTCGGTCTTTTTGCGGCTTGGCATGATTGATCTGTTGCTGGAGAATTAAAAAAAGCCACTTCATTCAGGTTATTGTTTAACATAACCGGAATAAAGCGGCAGTGGCGCTAAATCAAAGCCCATTTACAGCGCTGGTTGGCGTGACTTCGCCTGGCTGCATTTCGCTGGCTGGGCGTTGGGGATTTTTGGGGAGTGGGACTTGCTTGGCTTTGATTGGGATGCCGGGGACAGCGATGGGTGGGACTTCTTTGTAGGGTTTGTGGTAGTTTTGGCCGCATGAGTGGTAGTCGTCTAGTAAGCCTAGTTTGATGAAGATGGCTTGTTGATAGGCGATGCGGGCGTTCCATTCCAACGTTTCCATGATGCGGGCCGCGATGTGGAGGTCGGTGCTGGTGATGAGGATCCCGTGACTATCTAATAGGAAGACATTTTCCATGGCCTTGTCGCCGATTTCTTTTAAAGCCGTGTACACGGTATCTGCGAGTTCCATGGAGGTTGCCGGCGCAAATGGCAGTACCCGAATGCGGCCGAGCTCGCGGGTGGCTTCGGTGACGTTGGGCATGTCGAGTCCCGCGGTGGCCCAGAACATGGATTCTTCGGCGTGTGAATGATAGACGCAGCGAATGCCGGGATGCGCGTTGTAGGCCTTTTCGTGCATGTTGACTTCGCGCGTGACATCCCCGACACCATCCACTTTTTGCCCGGTTTCCGCATCGATTACCAGAATCTGCGCCGGATGCAGTTCGGAATAATAAGTTTCGGACATAAACGTCGGGGTCATAAGGATGTAAGGATGTTCCTGTTCATCAAAAACCTTGACCGACATATTCCCGCCTGCGACATTGGTATCTTTGCGGTCAAACATGACTCTGACTGTGTGAGCCAGGTCATCACGTTCCGCCTGAAACATCATTTCCATTTTGAATAACTTCCTTCCATGATTGATTACCGTCATTATAGTTGAAAACGCTATCGTAGCGGGGCTTGGCGGATATTCTGGCTAAAGCGCGGAAAACGCGGCAGAGGAACGCCACAATTCGCCACAAAGCGTCATTTCTTGCAACCGCTTTCTCTGCCATTTAAACTGTGTAAGGGTGAATAGGGGGACGATATTGTGTTTAAGAATGAAAGGCTCAATCGCATCATGACGATTCTGGAGCATAAAAAAGTGGTGAGCACGACCGATTTGGAAAAAACGTTATTTGTCAGTAATTCCACGTTGCGCCGGGATCTAATGACGCTAGAGCGGTTGGATAAGGTGCATCGCAGTTTTGGCTATGTGGAACTGGTGAAACCGGACAATCTGGAATTGCCGTATCTTTTTCGGGGACAGGAACGGGCGCATGAAAAGCACCAGATTGCCGCCACGGCGAGCGTGTTTCTTGGCGATAATCAAGCGATTTTCATTGATTCAAGTTCAACGGCCTCTTTTTTGGCGCCATATCTTGTCAAACTCAACCATGTCATCGTGATCACGAATGGGCTGCGTGTTGCGGTCGAACTTGATGGGCTGCCTCGTATCAAGACCTTTGTCACCGGCGGCAGGTTGCGCAACGGTGCCGGCTCGATTATCGGGGATGATGCGATTGGTTTTCTCAATAACTTTCGGGCGAACCTGTTCTTTATGTCGTGCGTCGGACTGACCAACGATGGCGTCTTCATGTCCAGTCAGGAACAGTCCAGCGTGAAGCGCGCCATGATGCAACACGCGGAGAAAACGATCTTACTGTGCGATCATTCAAAGTACAACGTCAAAAGTTACTATCGCTTGTGTCATGAAGAAGAATTGGAAGCCGTTGTTTCCGATGACAAACCGGATCAATCATTGGCGACAAGTTTGGAAGATGCGGGCGTTGAGGTGTTGGTTTAATCGCTTGGCGGAAATAGCAGTCTAAATAAATGCAGGTTACAAAGGGACCGGGACATCAAAGGATGAGGCACGGTATAAAACGATCGTGTTAACAGCTAAAGCGCAACACGATGCAGCCCATATTCGTGCGTATTTTGACCAACACGATGCCTTTTTACGGAAGGCATTGGGTGAGAACGCGGATGTTGTCATTGCTTCACTTAAGCAGTTGCAGCAGGTGATGGCTGGTAAGTTAGCGGAAGTGGATGGGTGAGCTTCTGTGGCTTGAGCCAATGAGGAAAAGAGTGGCAGAACGAAACTTTGAAGCACACATCATCTATTTTCAAATATGCAAATGAACGGTGAAAATGATTGTTATGATTGCCTTGATGCCGCCATTACCAAGCAAGCCCCACGAGCGAGTGTCGTTTCGGACATCTCGATCGCGAGGCTTGTTGTTTTACTCATGGAGGAGTTGTAGGCGATACCTATTTTGTTTTAGGAGCGTTTGCGTTTTTTACCTGTCAGTGCAAAACCGAACATGCTCAGGAGGAAGGCGCCTAGAGCAGCTAAGCCGGTTGCTGGTTTGTCGCTGGTTCGTGGCAGCGAGGAGGTTGATGTGCGCGATGTTGACAGTGGTTGTGTGCTTGTTGGTCGCGGATCACCAGGCAGTGGCGCTGGGGTCGGTTTAGGATCCGGCGCTTTTTGTGTTCCTGGTACATATTGGGCATCAATATTCTTGATACCGTCAGCAAGCGCGGCATTTAATTCGTCAGCATTGCCAGCTTTTGCCAGTGCTTCTTTAGCCAATGCGGCTTCGTGATCCACGCGCGCTTTCTGGGTGGCTTTTTCTGCTTCGGTCAACAATGGGTCGTTGTCGATTTGCTGTTTGACTTTGGCCGCCTCTTTGTCAATTTCGTTAACTGCGGCTTGACGTTGGTCTGCTAACGACTTGCCAGGTTGATGCTGGGTGTTGATGTTAGCTTTACCGGTTACGAATGCTGTATTGATGCTGTCGGCATCCGACGCTTGATCAATTGCCCTTTGGCCGTCTACAAGCGCTTTGTCAACGTTTTCTGACTGTTGTTTCTTTTCGGCGGTCGTCAGGGTTGAATCGTCTTGAATCGCTTGCTTTACCTTGTCCGCTTCTTCAGCAAGCTGTTTCTTTTGTGCCGCTTTTTGATCATCAACGGCTGTGCCCGGTTTGTGAGCATTGTCGATGTTGACTTTGCCGGTATCAAACGCTTTGTTAATGTCATCAGCTGTGGTTGCGGCATCAATGGCAGCTTCACCATCTTTGTAGGCTTGGTCAACATCAGCAGCTTGCTTTTGTTTTTCAGCGGTTGTCAGGGTTGGATCATCTTGAATTTCCTGTTTAACTTTGGCCGCTTCTT
>NZ_MSSM01000010.1 GCF_004123795.1 Lacticaseibacillus chiayiensis
TTCTTCAGCAAGCTGTTTCTTTTGTGCCGCTTTTTGATCATCAACGGCTGTGCCCGGTTTGTGAGCATTGTCGATGTTGACTTTGCCGGTATCAAACGCTTTGTTAATGTCATCAGCTGTGGTTGCGGCATCAATGGCAGCTTCACCATCTTTGTAGGCTTGGTCAACATCAGCAGCTTGCTTTTGTTTTTCAGCGGTTGTCAGGGTTGGATCATCTTGAATTTCCTGTTTAACTTTGGCCGCTTCTTCGGCAAGATGCTTCTTTTGTGACGCTTTTTGGTCATCAATGGCTGCGCCTGGTTGATGCGCATTATCAATGTTGATCTTGCCGGTGTCAAACGCCTTGTTAATATCATCGGCGTTTGTTGCGGCATCAATTGCAGCGTTACCGTCCTTGAGCGCTTTGTCCACGTTTTCCGTCTGCCGCTGTTTCTCAGCAGTGGTCAGAGTTGGGTCATCTTGGATAGCCTGTTTAACTTTGGTAGCTTCCTCATCAAGGAATTTCTTCTGGGCCGCCTTTTGATCGTCAATGGCTGTGCCAGGTTTGTGGGCGTTGTCGATGTTGACTTTGCCGGTATCAAAAGCTTTGTTAATGTCATCAGCTGTGGTTGCGGCATCAATGGCAGCTTCGCCATCCTTGTAGGCTTGGTCAACATCAGCAGCTTGCTTTTGCTTTTCGGCGGTTGTCAAGGTTGGGTCATCCTGGATTTCCTGTTTCACCTTGGCTGCTTCTTCAGCCAACGACTTCTTCTGCGCAGCTTTGTGGTTATCAAGCGCGGTACCAGGTTGATGGGCGTTGTCGATGTTGGTTTTGCCGGTGTCAAAGGCTTTGTTGATGTCATCGGCCGTGGTTGCGGCATCAATGGCAGCTTCGCCATCTTTGTACGCTTGGTCAACATCAGCAGTTTGCTTCTGTTTTTCGGTGGTTGTTAGCGTTGGGTCATCCTGGATTTCCTGTTTCACCTTGGCTGCTTCTTCAGCAAGGTGTTTCTTTTGAGCATCTTTCTGGTCAGCAATGGCTTTACCAGGCTGATGCGCATTGTCAATGTTGATTTTACCAGTATCGAATGCCTTGTTGATGTCATCCGCATTGGTGGCGGCATCAATGGCGGCCTCACCATCTCTGTACGCTTGGTCAACATCAGCAGTTTGCTGTTGCTTTTCAGGTGTCGTCAGCGTTGGGTCATCCTGAATTTCTTGGCTAACCTTGGCCGCTTCTTCGGCAAGATGTTTCTTCTGGGCAGCTTTTTGCTCATCAATGGCGGTACCTGGTCGATGCGCGTTGTCAATGTTGATTTTACCGGTGTCAAAAGCCTTACTGATGTCATCGGCGTTGTTCGCGGCATCAATTGCAGCGTTACCATCTTTGAGCGCTTTGTCGACATCGGCTGATTGTTGCTGTTTTTCAGCCGTGGTCAGAGTCGGGTCATCTTGGATCGCTTGCTTGACTTTGGCTGCTTCATCATCAAGGAACTGCTTCTGGGCTTCCTTTTGATCATCAACCGACTGACCAGGGCGGTGGGCGTTGTCGATATTGATCTTGCCGGTGTCAAAAGCCTTGTTGACGTCATCGGCATTTGTCGCCGCATCGATGGCTGCTTCACCATCTTTGAACGCTTGGTCAACATCAGCAGCTTGCTTTTGTTTTTCGCCAGTGGTCAAGGTTGGATCATCCTGGATGTCTTGTTTAACCTTGGCTGCTTCATCGGCAAGGCTCTGCTTTTTGGCGGTTTTCTGATCATCGATGGCGGTACCCGGCTGGTGGGCATTGTCGATATTGATCTTACCGGTATCAAAAGCCGTGTTGATGTCATCGGCATTGGTGGCCTTGTCGATGGCTGCCGTACCGTCTTTCAAGGCTTGGTCAACATCAGCAGCTTGCTTTTGTTTTTCGGCAGTGGTCAAGGTTGGGTCGTCCTGAATGTCTTGTTTAATTTTGGCTGCTTCGTCTTCAAGTGACTTCTTTTGCGCAGCTTTTTGGTCGTCGATACTTGTGCCGGGTTGATGCGCGTTATCGATGTTAGTTTTGCCGGTATCAAAAGCCGTGTTGATGTCATCGGCGTTTGTGGCCTTGTCAATGGCAGCCGTGCCGTCTTTTAGTGCTTGGTCAACATCCGCTGTTTGTTGTTTCTTTTCGGCGGTTGTCAGCGTGAGGTCATCCTGAATTTCTTGTTTCACTTTGGTTGCTTCGTCTTCGAGTGACTTCTTTTGTGCAGCTTTTTGGTCATCGATGGCAGTACCGGATTTGTGGGCGTTATCGATGTTGGTTTTGCCGGTATCAAAAGCCGTGTTGATGTCATCGGTATTCGTGGCTTTGTCGATGGCAGCCGTGCCGTCTTTGAGTGCCTGGTCAACATCAGCAGCTTGCTTTTGTTTTTCGCCAGTGGTCAAGGTTGGATCATCCTGGATGTCTTGTTTAACCTTGGCTGCTTCATCGGCAAGGCTCTGCTTTTTGGCGGTTTTCTGATCATCGATGCTGGTTCCCGGCTTATGGGCGTCATCAATGGTTTTCTTACCGTCAGAAAAGGCGTTGTTGACACCGTCCGCATCTTTGGCCGCATCAATGGCCTTCTTACCATCTTCCAGCGCTTTATCGACATCGCCAGTTTGCTGTTGCTTTTCTTTGGTGGTCAAGGTTGGGTCGCCTTGAATGTCTTGTTTGACTTTGGCTGCTTCGTCTTCAAGTGCTTTCTTTTGATTGGCTTTTTGGTCATCAACGGCAGTGCCAGGTTTGTGCGCGTTGTCGATGTTAGCTTTGCCGGTATCAAAAGCCTTGTTGATGTCATCGGCATTCGTTGCTTTGTCGATGGCTGCCGTGCCGTCTTTCAGTGCCTGGTCAACATCATCAGTTTGCTTTTGTTTTTCGGCGGTGGTCAAGGTTGGATCATCTTGGATGTCTTGTTTAACTTTGGCCGCTTCGTCTTTGAGTGACTTCTTTTGTGCGGCTTTTTGGTCATCGATAGCGGTGCCCGGTTGGTGGGCGTTGTCGATGTTGGTTTTGCCGGTATCGAAAGCCTTGTTGATGTCATCGGCATTGGTGGCCTTATCGATGGCGTCAGTGCCATCCTTGAGGGCTTTGTCAACATCAGTCGTTTGGTTCTGTTTCTCAACGGTTGTCAGGGTTGGGTCATCTTGAATGGCTTGTTTAACTTTAGCTGCTTCATTTTCCAGTGCCTTTTTTTGATTGGCTTTCTGGTCATCAACACTTGTGCCAGGTTTGTGGGCGTTGTCGATGTTCGTTTTGCCGGTATCAAAAGCTGTGTTAACGTCATCGGCGTTGGCGGCCTTGTCGATAGCGGCCGTGCCATCTTTCAGAGCTTGATCAACGTTATCCGTTTGTTGTTGCTTTTGAGCGGTCGTCAGGGTTGGGTCATCCTGAATGGCTTGCTTGATTTTAGCTGCTTCATCTTGCAACGCCTTTTTCTGATCCTCTTTTTGTTTATCAAGGCTTGTGCCAGGTTTGTGGGCGTTGTCGATATTGGTTTTGCCAGTTTCAAAAGCTTTGTTGATGTCGTCGGCAGTGGTTGCCTTGTCAATGGCGTTGGCGGCATCTTCAGCAGCTTTGTCAACGGCGCCGCTTTGGTTATTCTTTTCCGTTGTCGTCAAAGTTGGGTCGTCTTGAATGTCCTTTTTGACTTTGGCTGCTTCATCAGCAATGGCTTGTTTCTGAGCAGCCTGCTGCTCGGCAATGGACTTGCCTGGTTGGTGGGCCTTGTTGATGGTGTCAATGGCAGCATCGCCGGCTTTGTTGATGCCATCCGCGTCTGTTGCAGCATCAACAGCAGCTTTACCCTTTGTAACGGCTTTATCAACCACGGCGATTTGCTCGTTCTTTTCCTTGGTCGTTAATGTAGGGTCATCTTGGATGGCTTTTTTGGCATTGGCTGCTGCCGTGTCAATCTCAGCTTTTTTGGCATCGCGTTGTTCGGCGAGCGGTTTGCCGGGTTGATGGATTGAGCCGATGACATTGATGGCATCATCGCCGGCCTTATTGATGCCATCCGCATCGGTTGCAGCATCAATGGCGATTTTACCATCCGTAACGGCCTTATCAACCGCATCGAGTTGCGGGTTCTTTTCCGCGGTCGTTAAAGTCGGATCGTCTTGAATAGTCTTTTTAGCATCGGTGGCTGCTTTATCGATCTCGGCTTTTTTGGCGTTCCGCTGATCATCGAGTGATTTGCCTGGGAGATGCGCGTCGTCAATGTTTTTGATCGCGCCGCTGGCAGCCGTGATGATGGCGTCGGCGTTAGTCGCAGCGTCAACAGCTTTTTTGCCATCTTCGGCAGCTTTGTCCACGTCGCCGCTTTGCTTAGTCTTTTCTGTAGCAGTCAAAGTTGGGTCGTTTTGAATGTCCTTTTTGATTTTAGCTGCTTCAGCGTCAATGGCTTGTTTCTGGTCGGTCTTTTGTTTATCAAGCGGCGTGCCGGTTTTATACATACCATCAATGTCAGCGATGCCCTTGTCGCCTGCCGCATTAATGGCATCGGCGGTGGTTGCGTCGTTGATATTTTTTAATCCGTCTGCCAAAGCTGTGTCAACGTTAGCGGTTTGTTTTGTTTTTTCTGCTGTTGTCAGTGTGACATCGTCTTGGATCTTTTGCTTCACGGCCGTGGCTTCAGCGTTTAATCTTTTTCTTTGTGTGTTTTTCTGATCATCGATTGGCGTGCCGGTTTCGTGGGCTTTTTCGATGGCTTGTTGGCCGATAGTCGCCGCATCAATGATCGCATCGGCGGTGACGGCGTCGTCAATGGCCTTGTTGCCGTCTGTGAGCGCTTGATCTGCTTTTTTGATCTGATCGTTCTTTTCAGTGCTCGTCAAAGTAGGATCAAGGTTAATTTCGTTGACAACCTGATCGTGTTTGGTTTGTAAGGCTTGCTTTTGTTGGGTTCGCTGATCAGCTAAAGATGGGCCAGGTTTGTGGGCACTGTTGATGTTGGTTAAAGCAGTATCAGCAGCAGTGTTGATATCATCAGCGTTCATAGCCTTATCGATGGCGGCTTTTCCATCAGTTAAAGCTTTGTCAACAGCGTCCGTTTGAATTTTCTTTTCAGCGGAAGTTAAGGTGGCATCGTCTTGGATGGCTTGCTTGACAGTGGCTGCTGCTGTATCTAATGCATCTTTTTTAGCTTGTCTTTGCGCGTCAAGAGTGGCGCCGGGGACATGGGCTTTATCGATCGCGATTATCCCGTCATTAAATGCTGAGTCAACGTGATCTGCATCGGTTGCAGCATCGACTACAGTGTTGGCATTGGTTAACGCAGTCCCAGTATTGGTGATTTGCCGTGGCTTGTCCGCAGCAGGCAGGGTTGGATCGTTTTTGATGTCAGCTACGATTTTGTCGTGCTCAGCCTGCAATTGTTTCTTTTTATCGGCTTTTCGTTGGTCTAATGGTTGACCGGACTTGTGTATCGCCTGGATGATGGGCTTATTGTGATCAAAAGCGTTAACAACATCAGGCGTCGTCGTTGCGGCGTCAATTTCGTCTAGCCCTGTCTTTAGGGCACCATCAATACTATTGGATTGAGTCGTGCGTTCTCCTGAAGTTAACGTAGGGTCAGCATTAACAGCCTGTTTTTGGGTATCTGCTTCCTTAGCTAACCTGTTTTTAAGATCGACTTTGACTGCATTAATTCCAGGTGTGTAATTAAATGATAAAAAGTCAAATACATGCTGATTGAACGTGTCGCCGGTTGAGCCCACAAGAAACATAGAAAGCTGGGGCTTTGTAATATATGGTGTCGCATCGAAAGAAATACTTTTTCCTGCATATTCAACCGTCATTCTTTTGCTTTTACCATCATAGTTAACTGTAAGATTGTAGTATTTATTATCAGGGGCAGGGAAGTTTTCATAGAATACCCCTTTGTCGCCTTTCACCCCCCTGACTATAGCGGGAATTGTCGAATCTGTTTTAACGACTCGCATTTCGGGATACATATTTGGATCACCAATGTCCGCTGCAGCAACTCCCTGGGAAGTACCATTATAATATTCATCAAATTTAACCCCGAATGCATTCGGCAATCCACCGATTCCGAAAGCATTACCTGTTTGACCGACAGCTCCAGGATCAGCGTCGGCAAAGCCAAAAGCGACACCGTCTGCACCGTTAGGGAACTCACCAAGATAGAGCCGGCCGGTAAGGGTAAAACTTTGTTCCATGTCTATTTTTGTTGCTAGCGTGATGCCCCCTACCTGATTTTTTATATTATCAGTTAGCTGAACTTGATAACCTTGTTGTGGTTGCCCATCTGGACCGATCGGAAGGGGTGCTGCTTGTTTGTACCATTGGAAATATTTGGTAAACTCAGCCGGCCCAACCGTTGCAGTAATATCAGTCGCACTGCCATCCGCGTATACCGGTACGGCCTCGAAAAATTGCGGAATGGTGATAACCCCAACCGTTCCGAGTGACACTGAGATTAAAGCGGCTACCCAAAACTTGCCGCTTTTGTAGCGTTTATAGTGCACTTTTCTTTCCATGTTTACTCTCCTTGTAAAAACGTTTGCAATATTGGACTATTCACTTTTTCAAGCATAGAGTAACACATGCAATTTTTATAGTAAAGAAATTAGCGTTTAAAACTATCAAAAATATCACTATATCAATGCTGGTGGTATATTTGGTTAATCAATTAGCGACATATCAATACTAATATATCGAGTAAATTCGTGTGTTCATCATGTTTATTAGTTAACCATAAAAACAAAGATAGTTATTATTAATAAAGTTGAGATCGGCAAACAAAAAGCGGTTTTGAACATTTCTCCCAGATTTTCCGAAATGTTCAAAACCGCTTCTAATTAAAGGCTTCTTTTTAAACAAAGCTATGACTTACCAATAATCCCAAATGCACCCAAGACGATACCGAGAATTAGGACCAAAACGATGAGACGGGTGGAGTTCATTCTTTTTTTACCGAGCAACCAGTAGCTGAAGGCTACCAGCGCTACCGGGACGAGTGACGGCATGATTTGGTTGAGTACGGTCTGTGCTTTCAATGCGACTTTGCCGGTTTTGAAAACCAGTGGGACGTTGGCAGAGACGACGGTCGGGATCAAGGCACCAACGACCGTGACGCCAAGGAGAATCGCAGCATCGGTGATACGATTCAGCTTATCACCGGCAGCGTAAATCAATTTTTTGCCTTGCGAATAACCCAGCGGCAACAAGAAGAAGCGCAGAATCAGGACGGTGAAGTTTACTAACAACCACAAGATCGCCCCGGTTGGATTACCTTTTAACCCCATATAAGCGCCGATTGAACCGAAAATGGTTGGTAAAATGACGCCGACGATGGTATCACCAACGCCAGCGAACGGTCCCATGAGACCTGCTTTAAGTCCGGCCACGGTTTCTTCAGCTTTGCGGCCTTTATTTTCCTCAATGGCCATATCCATGCCAACAATGAAGCCGCCAACATAGGCGTTCGTGTTGAAGAATTGATTATGCATCTTCATCATTTCGATGAGATCCCGTTCATTTTTGTATAACTTTTTCAACGTTGGCAGCATGGTAAACAGATAACCGGTTGACATCATCCGTTCATAATTCCAGCAAATCTGGCTGCTCCATAGCCAGCGCCAGTTTGCCTGGAAAAGATCGTGTTTGGTTAACTTGACAGGCTGTTCAGTCTTCGTATTCGCCGATGGCATTTTCAAAACCTCCCTTGTGCGTGTCTTGCTGGTCGTGGTTGTTTTTCGATGGATGGCCGCTTTGTTTGTAGTAAATGATGGCCAACGCTAAACCGAGTAAAGCAACCCCGAGCATTGGAATCTTAAGATAGGCGGCGGCCAGAAATCCTATAATTAAATATGAGACAAACCGTTTTGTCGGTAGAAATCGGAGGAGAATCGCGATGCCGACGACCGGTAAAATACCGCCAGCTGCAGTTAGTCCTTTGGAAAGCCATTCCGGCATGGCATTCACGATTTTTTGAACGACGCTATTGCCAACGAGGAGCATGACGAATACGGGAATCGCACGCGATAAGCCCCATGGGAAAACCCCGTAGACGATATTGCGGGCAACACGTTTCGTGTCACCTTTTTCAATGTAGCGATCCACCCGATGCAGAAAGAACGTATTCGTGAATCGCGCAAGAACGTCTAGCTGAACCATTAACAACCCAACTGGTACGGCTAGACCGATTGCAAAATCGATCCCTTTTCCAGAAATAACGGCATAGGCGGTACCAATAATGGCACCGGTCATAAAGTCTGGCATGCTAGCACCGCCGTATGTACCGACACCTAATACCATCAATTGCAAAGTTGCACCGACAACGAGGCCGGTTTTAACATCGCCCATAATGATGCCGGCAATAAAACCGTAGAGTAAGGGGTAGTTGGCTAAAATGCCGACCGTAATCTGATCAATAATCATCCAAAACGCGAGCATTGTCAGTAATAGAATTTGCCACCATGCAATTGCCATGTGGCTCACACTCCTTTGTTAAGTAATGGCATGAAATCCACTTTTGGATCGTTGGGAACCATCTGGTGATAAAGCTTGATACCGTGCTCAGTTAAATAGTCGAATATTGCGACATCTGCTGGCGTCACGGCAACGCTTTTGGCGACTTGCTTGGCACCTGCAGCCATTGAAAGGTTACCAACGTTGATAGTATCAAATTTGACGCCTGCTGCGACCATTTCTTGTAAAGCTTTCGGATTACGGACGATTAAAAAGACGCGTTGCCCTTGATATTGGTCAGCCAAAATGCGTTTGGCGGCTCCGACTGATGTCAGAATGCTTAAGTGAACGCCACCGGGAACCGCGGTTTTTAACGTCATCTTTTGGACCTCGCTTTTGACGATTTGGTCGTCGACTACCATGATGCGCGTGGCGTTGAGTGTGCGCGTCCACATGGTGGCGACCTGACCGTGGATAAGGCGGGCGTCTACCCGAACGTTGATCAACGGGTTACCAGTATTGTTGATAGCTGAAGATTGATTAGTAGATACCTGCTTCAGGGCGTCAGCACGATCATCGTGCAATGAAAGCTCTTTGATAATTGACTTGGACTGCGTTAGCGCTTCCCCCATGGGCGTGCCAGTTGCGAGCGCCAGCACGAGTGCCAACGACAAACCAGAAAAAATATGAATCTCAGGGTGCTCATGTTTGAATTGCAATGCGGCATTGGCAGGCGAGCCATTTGGAATATCGGTGATGATCGTATAACTAGCAGGATCGGTTTCTTTGGAAAAAGCGGTGGCATACGCTGCGGTGAGATCCGCGATACTCATTGGGTCGTGGAACGAAACGGTTGTGAAATTTGGTAACTTGCCAGCGATAAGTTCACAACTTGCTAAAGTGGCTTCAGCATAAGTGCCATGGCTTGCGAGCACATACATGTTAATCACCTCGTTTTACTTAATGTGTTAGGTACAACTTACGGCAAATTTTAGTATATTATTTTTCCGCCTGTAACGCTTTGAACTTGCAATGAGATTACAGATTTAAAGGCGATGCAACCGGTTAAACCCAACAAAGGTATCATAAAACATGGACGTTAAAGAAATCAACCTAATGTGTTAGGATATGTATCAAGGAAGACAAATGAGGTGACAAGATGACAGAACCACTACCACGTATTAAACGTTACGAGGATCTTGGTTTAGGATTGTTTATCCATTGGGGACTTTATTCGCAGCTGGCAGTTGGCGAATGGACTGAATTCATTCATCATCGGCCGCAACATGACTATGAAAAGCTACAGACAACTTTTACAGCAAATCAGTTCAATCCCGAAAAAATTGTCCATACAGCCAAAATGATGGGAGCTAAATACATTGTCTTGACAACGAAACATCATGAAGGTTTTTTCCTGTATGACACCAAAGGCCTGAGCGATTTCGATGTCATGCACACGCCGGCTAAACGGGACCTCATTGCCGAGTTCGTGGACGCGTGTCGAAAAGAGGGAGTGTTGCCATTTTTTTACATGGCAACTTATGACTGGCATTCACCTTTGTATCAGGAGGACTTTTCCGCTTATTTGCATTACTTACAGTCTTCTGTTGAGCT
This sequence comes from Lacticaseibacillus chiayiensis, assembly GCF_004123795.1. Lineage (GTDB taxonomy): Bacteria > Bacillota > Bacilli > Lactobacillales > Lactobacillaceae > Lacticaseibacillus > Lacticaseibacillus chiayiensis. The sequence goes on from NZ_MSSM01000010.1 coordinate 10,034, forward strand.
GCTTTGCCAAAATTATGGTCCGGTTGGTGGTTTTTGGTTTGACGGCAACTGGAACAAAAAAGATGCAGATTGGCACTTGCCGGAGCTGTACGGCATGATTCGCAAGTATCAGCCAAATGCGATTATCGTCAACAACACCGGTTTAAAAAATCGTGGGCAGGTGAGCGACCCCGAAATTGATGTCGTGACGTATGAGCGGCGAACACCTAACGAAATTTTCCACGGTGCGTCTGACAAAAAATACGTGGCTGGCGAGATTTCAATTACGTTAAATCAACACTGGGGCATCGCGACCAATGATTTGAATTATAAATCGCCCGCAGAAGTCATCGAAACGGTTGCGCATGCGCGACATATTGGTGCCAACATTTTGGTTAATATTGGCTTGACCGGTCAGGGAGCCATTCCGCCTGCAGCTGAAACCTATATGGCGTTGCTGGGACGGTGGACGACCATGGCGGCACCGGCGTTATACCAAGGGCGACCGACTGCCATCGTTTCCGGCCATGGCACACGGGATTTTGTCTTGCGGACCAGGGAGCATGAATATCTCTTTGTCTTCGATTTGCAAGTTGTGGGGAACGATAATGTGGTGCTTGGCGGTGAAGGGGTCAATCCGCGTTCATTCGTCGGGGTTACGCGACCGATTCAGACGATTCATTGGCTAGATAATGAAGAGACGCTGACTTTCACCCAGGATCTGAACAAAAAGGTTCTCACGGTTGACGCAACAGGGTATCCTTATGGCAGTGACTGGGTGGTTAGAATAGCGCAAGTCGATTATGCCGATCATAGACAATCGCGATGATTGAAAGCCGATATGACAGGTGCGCTATGCTTTTTAAAAGCCATCCAGGTCCAAACCGATATGTCGAAAGGATGCATCAGCGTGGCTAAACCGAAATATCAGGAAATCGTGGACGAATTAATCAAGGAGCTGAGTCACGGGCGATTAAATCAAGGCGACCGTTTTTATAGTGAAGCGGAAATTAAGGATCGCTTCGGAGTCAGCTCAACAACGGCGGTCAAGGTGCTTAACCTGCTTCAGTCAGAAAACTGGGTCACGCGTATTAAAGGCCGTGGAACTTTTGTGGCCAAGGAAAATCATCGGCGCGTGGTTTATTTAACTGATCTCAATATGGCGAAAACCGAACCGGAGTGGACCAAGGTCTTAAGTGTTGAACACGGGAAAGATTCTGGCGTGCGTGAAAAAATGCAGTTAGGTGAACGTGACAATTATGTCGTGATCCAGCGATTGCGAATGATTGGCGATCAACCGGTTCAGTACACGGTTAATAACATCAACGCTGCTTATCTTAATCATGAATGGCTCCATAAACTTGATGCGTTTGTTTCCGTGTATCAAAGAATTCGCGACGATAGCGGGTTGGATCCGTACAAGTTACCATATACACAACGCAACTTGGCCGGTGCGATTAATGCTGCCTTGGTGAAGCAATATTTTCCGCAGCGGCCTGTAAGCCAAACTTTTATTCAGCAATTTCGGTTAACCTATTTGCCCTTTGATCGTCCGGGTCTGCTGGAATATGCCATTAGTTACAAGTTGCCTGAGTTTTGGGGATTACAGACGGATTCGACTTATGGTTTTATCAATCAGGATAATTGAGCGTTTTCGAGGTTGCGACGAACCGGTGGCCTAGCGCAGACAACCGTTAATATGAACAAACAAGCCCCTTGATCGAGAACCGTTGCCAGTTTCGATCAAGGGGCTTGTTTTATTTTATAAAAATGAATGTTGATCAGAGGTGGTGACATACAGATGCAAGACCTTACGAACGTTTCCGCTTTTTATTAGTGGTTGCAAGGCCGATTATGCCTAAGATTAAAACACCCAGCAATGTTAAAGCAGTTGACTGCTGTTCACTGGTTTGCGGTAACGATGTGTTGCGATCAGTTTGATGTTTCGGTGCTGCTTTTTGTTTTGGTGTTGGCATCACATGGTTGTCAGGTTCTGGTATAACTTGGGTTGACTCATTTTTAAAGCCGATCAAGGGGTTTCTTTTCGCTTCCGTACCACATAACTATCCAGCAGAATCCGACTCATCACCTGCAATGGCAAGCGCGAAGCCACCTCATATTTGTCGAAATAGGCGGCTTTTGATTTATAGCCCACAAATAATTCATCGGCGTATTGGACAATGGGTGCTTCAGCGTTGGTTGTCAAAATGATTTGAGGGATGTCGCGTGCTGCCAGTGTTTTGGCGGCGGCGACGAGTTCAGGCGTTTCACCATTCAACGTAATGGTGAGGGCGACTGCTTTCGGACTGATTTGGCCGGCAATGGTTTGAATAATGTTGGGATCACTAAAAAATTCGGCATATTTTCCCAACAACTGGAGCTTTAGTGTGACCTCAGAGGCGATCGATTCTGACAAACCGCGGGCAAGCACCAGGACGATCTCGGCTTTGGCCAGCAATTGCACGGAATCTTCAATCACGGAAACTTTTAAATTATCGAGGGTGTTGTGTACCTCGATTTGATTTTGCATGATGACCTTTTTGATTTGGTCATCTACTTGGTCAAGAATGCCAAAAGGCTCAGCATCGCCGATTCGTTTCAATAGATCGTGACGAAATTCGGTGTAGCCGTTGAAGCCTTTTTTCTTCATGGTCCGAACGATGGTAGCAGGCGACACATTGGCGGCGACACTTAATTGCGTGATTGAGGCGTTGACGACGGACGACTGATGATTTTCGATGTAGTCCCAAAGATAAGTTTCTGTTGGACTGAGCGTGACCATAACATACCCTCCTGAAAAACATTTTCGATCTGCTGCGAAATTCGCTGAAAGCAGAAAACTTTTTTCAAATGAAAGCGGTTAACATAAAGATGAGCAAAAACAAAGGACATGAAGGAGCGGTTACTTTGATTTATACCCTGACGTTAAATCCGGCCATTGATCTTTTTATCAAAACGCAGACGATGGCACCCAATACGGTGAATCGAACAGATAGTTATGACATTCAGGCGAATGGAAAAGGCGTCAATGTCAGCTGCATCTTGAAGCGGCGCGGTGTGGATAATGTTGCGCTTGGCGTGGGTGGTGGCTTTACGTTGGATTATATTGCCGACTTTTTGACGCAACAAGGGATTCGCAATCACTTTTATAAAGATGCCGGGTTTACCCGGATTAATGTTTTTACCCGCGTCGTCAGTGATGACACGGAATATAAGCTAGTGAATCCCGGTCCCGAGATTAGTCCGGCAACATTAAAACAATTATATCAACAATTGTCGACCCTCGGCGCTGACGATTGGCTTTGCGTTTCAGGGAGCTTCGCGCAGGGAATTGCCCCCGGCTTTTTGTTGCAACTCGGTGCGTTGAGTCAGGAGCGGGGGTTTCAGCTGATTATCGATAGTGCTTATCCCGAGGCTGTCAAGGCGCTGGCGTATCGGCCGTTGTTGGTGAAGCCAAATGATGTGGAGCTGATGAGCTGGTTTGGTCAATCCGGAGTAACAGATTTGTCGACGATGATGGCTTTAGGTCATCGCGCATTGGACGCAGGCGCACAGAATATTCTGGTTTCGCTGGGGGCAGCCGGTGCCTTATTCATGAATCGCGAGGTGACGTTGGTTGGGAACGCGCCGAAGATTGACGTGCTCAACACGGCCGGAGCCGGCGACACGATGCTCGGCACCTTTTTGGCTGGACTTTATCAAAAGCAGGATCTTGCGGCCACGTTGAAGCTCTCCATTGCGGCTGGCAGTGATACAGCGCGACGGGCATGGATTACGGATTTTACCCAGACAGACGAATTATTGACGCAAATTGAGATCAAGCAATTGGAGGGTTAGGTCATGGCAAAATACGATTTGATTGCGGCAACCGGCTGTGCGACCGGGATTGCGCATACTTACATGGCGCAGGAAGCGTTGGAGCAAGCTGCCAAGAAAATGGGATTGACGATCAAAGTGGAAACACACGGACAGACTGGTGTGGATGACCCGTTGACGCAAGCTGAGATCTCAGGGGCCAAAGGGGTTGTCATCGCTTCGGACATTGATGTGGACGCGGATCGATTTGCCGGTAAGCCATTGGTGGATGTGCCAGTCGCAGCAGGTATTCGCGAGCCGGACAAGTTGATCAAGGAGGCTTTAAGTAGCAGCACGCCGATTTACATGCCAAAAAGCGGTGCAGCTAAAGCCACTGCCGGTGAAAACGTTGAAACCAGCACAGCCGGCATCGGGAATAAGATTTACACCAGTTTAATGAACGGGGTTTCGCACATGTTGCCGCTGGTGGTTGCCGGCGGGGTGTTGATCGCTGTTTCGTTTTTCTGGGGGATTTATTCGGCTGATCCGAAAAACGCTGAATACAATCAGTTTGCGGCCATGCTCAATGCGGTCGGCAGCGCAGCCATGGGTTTGATGGTGCCGGTTTTGGCGGCTTACATTGGTGAAGCCGTGGCGAAGAGGTCTGGCTTGATCGTCGGGATGGCGGTCGGCATGATCGCATACAACGGCGGCAATGGCTCTGGATTTTTAGGTGCGATTGTCGGCGGCTACATGGCCGGACTGACGATTCTGATGTTGCAAAAAGTGTTCGCATTTATGCCTGACAAGGAGTTTCGCGGATTAAAGGCGATCTTCCTTTATCCGGTGTTAGGCGTCTTCATCGCCGGCTCAATTATGTATCTGATCAATACGCCAATGAAGGCGATGAACCTTGGTCTAATGGCGTGGTTAAAGGGGCTTGAAAGTTCCAGTCCGATTATTTTAGGAATTGTGGTTGGTGTGATGTGTGCCGCAGACTTTGGCGGTCCGATTAATAAAGCTGCCTATCTCACAGGTACGGCACTGCTGGCACAAGGCAATTACTTTTTCATGGCTGGCGTGTCGGCGGCCTGCATTGCGCCACCGTTAGCTACCACAATCTCGGTTTTGTTGAATCCTAAAGCATACAATCGAGATGAGCGCAGTGCCGGTTATGTTAATGCACTGCTAGGATCAACCCACATTACGGAAGGCGCGATTCCGTTTGCGGCTAAGAATCCGTTGATGAACATTCCTGCCTTTATGGTCGGCTCAGCGATCGCAGCAGTGTTAACTTACATGTCGCGCATTCAAGTGCCGGCACCGCATGGCGGATTCATCGTTTTGCCGCTGGTGAATAAACCGTTTCTCTGGGTCGCGTGGATTCTGGTTGGAGCCGCAGCATCAGGCGTGCTTTTAGCCATGATTGCCGGGCGCTCTGCGAGAAAACGCGGCGTGACGTCAGGGGTTGTCGAGACAGTACTAGCAGCAGAAGGCGCCGCAGATGATGTGACAGCCGCACCCGTGAAGGTTGATCCGGCGCGCAACCAGCCGGCACCGGTCGATGAGCATGCCAACGAAACCTATGATCCGAGCGATATTTTGAGTAAGGAAAATATCGCGGTTGACGTGCCTGCTAAAACGCGTGACGATGTTTTACACTATTTGGCAGAAATGGCGGTAAAGAATCACCTTGCCACGGATGCTGATGCAATTTTCAAAAAGTATGTTGCGCGCGAAGAAGAAGGTTCTACGGGTATGGAAAAAGGTATCGCCATTCCGCACGCGCAGGATGCCACGATTAAACAGTCGGCAATGCTGGTGCTGCATTTGGCACAGCCGGTTGATTGGAAGACGTTTGATGGCAAACCGGTGACAGCTGTGATTTCGTTCTTGATTCCGGAACATGATAGCGGCGGACATTTGAAGTATTTGTCGAATACGGCGAAGTTGCTGACGCATGAGGATTTTGTGCAGGCGTTTCAGGCCGCAAAGACGCCGGATGCGCTGTATGCGTTGTTTAAACGGTAGAGTTGTTGAAGGTTAGAAATGTCTCTTGGCACGATTTGGTGCTGAGGGGCGTTTTTGCGTTTTTTTGGGGGGTTCTATTAATGGCAATTATGTGGTTGGACTATGCGTTCTATAACGCGCTCACCGGCGCAGGAGCCTGCGTGTAAGGACCTTGGTCGCAATGGCCAAAGCCCGGGCCATCACGCCCAAGGCCACTTATGCCCCGGTTTCTAATCGGGCTGGCTCACGCTCAGCGTTCTATAACGCGCTCGCAGTCGCAGAAATCTGCGTATAAGGACCTCAGACCTAAATGGCCAAAGCCCAGCCATTTAGTCTGAGGCCACTTATACTCTGATTTCTAAGCGCTCCTGCTCGCGCTCACCAAAAAAGCAGATCGCTGGGTGGGCGATCTGCTTTCTGTCTGATCGTTTGGGGGACGATCGACGAATTTCTACTTTGGAGGAGTAAAAATGAAAAAGTTGGGTTGGGGTTTTTAGGAATGAGTGGGTGGCTCATTTCTATGTTTCTTATACTACAGACAGGGTGTGAACGAAATGTGAAGGCAAATTCAAGTTTTTATTACGTCTTTGTGGTGATTGTGTTCATGTTGGCTGTGCCACTTGCATTAGAGTTAATGGCTAGTTTGGGTGTGAGTTGATTAACGAAACAAACGTTCTTCATGCAAATCCGAACATTTCGTGTTAAACTTTTTTCAGCAGTACAAGTCGCCTTTGGGGCCAAGATAAGTGGGGTGGTAACATGAAGAAGCAACATATCGTTGTACGGGTTCGCCGCCCGGATGGAATGGTTTTGGACTTCCGGTTGCCAAAAGATTTGACGGGTGCCATCAAAGTGAGTCCGCAAACAGACTGGTTTGAGCGTCTGCGTGGCGGGCTGATTGTCGCACCAATGGCTCCGTATGTCGGAAAGGGACACACAGCTCTTTTCATCGGTCGGATTGAACGGGTTTATTATTCATCGCGGCAGTTAAAGCGCTTCACCCGTAGCCAATTTCTCTTGCCCGATGTCTGGCGGGAGCAGGATTTGCTGGAGAGTTTCATCTTTTTGCGACATGATCATGCATGGCTGAATCGTCTGTATATTAAGGACGATCTGCGTTATTGGTATCACGATGCGAACTCACGGCTTCTGGCAAAAATTCGTGACTGGCATTGTAAATGGGTTTATCGGCGGTTTCAAAGCAATCGACAGGGGTTAATTCCGAATTTTTAGACGAGGCGGTTTGAAAATTTAGCGGAAAGTGGCAGGCGCATTATTCACTGCCATAATACAAAAACGGACACAATTTCGGTGCGGTCGTTCCAGAAATTTCGAAAATTGTGTCGGCTTTTTAGTTTCGTCATAAATAATTAATCAAAAGTCTTAAGACAGTAGTGCCAAGGCGGAGCAATCGTAGGACGGATGGGGCTCAGCCGTCTCCGCTCTAGCTTAGCGGATCTGGTCGGAGATTGCGTAGTTTGGCACGGAATGGAACTAATAGCCTAGGTTTCTGTATCGTTCGGAGTTCAGTAATTCAAAGACACCCCACACGAATTATGGCTCAAAATTTTTGGTTGGCAATTATAGAAAATATTGACCAGTCAGGATTGCCAAAAGAACAATCAACCCCGGCAGCAAATTCGAGATCCGAATTTTGGTGATATCCATAAGATTCAAGCCGATGCCTAGAATCATCAGGCCACCGATCGCGCCGATCTCGCGTAAAGATGTTGCCAACAAGGCTTTAGGGATGAATTGGACTAAGAAGCTAGCCAGCAAAGTGATGGTGCCTTGATACAAGACAACAGGGATGGCAGAAAACAAAACCCCGATACCAAGCGAAGCAGTCATCATGATCGCCATGAATCCGTCCATGACAGACTTTGTGTAAAGCGTCGTATTATCTCCGGAAACGCCAGCCTGAATCGCGCCGAGAATGCTCATGGCACCGATAACGGCAATCAATGTGGCGGTGACGAAACCTTCCGCAAAGTGGCTATTGCCTCGTGCAAAACGTTCCTGCAGCATGAGGCCAAGGTGGTTCATACTGTCTTCGATATGCCACCATTCGCCCAATAAGCCACCAAGGCACAGGCTGATGATAATGACAATGAAGCTTTTTGTCTGCAGTGCCATCTGAATGCCGAGCGCGAAGGTCCCGAGCCCCAGACTTTTGGTGATCGTGTCTTTGGCGTTGTCGCTAATATTGTGTAGGATCAATCCCAGCAAACCACCGCCGATAATGGTTAAACCATTGACAATGGAACCCATGAACATCATTGCTTTTCTCCACCTTGTGTGTATGATTGTCATTGCTGACCGAACCATCATAGCATGTTTTCAACAGAGCGCGAACTGGCGCGTTCAGAAACCGGAGTGTAAGTGGCCTTGGGCGTGATGGCGGTTTTGCCATTGCGACCAAGGTCCTTACACGCAGGTTTCTGCGCCAGTGAGCGCGTTTCAACAGAGCGTGAGCAGGCACGGTTAGAAACCGGAGCATAAGTGGCCTCGAACCTAAATGGCTGGTCTTTGGCCATTTAGGTTCGAGGTCCTTATGTGCAGGTTTCTGGGCCAGCGAACGCGTTTCAGCCAGAGCGTGAGCAGGCGCGGTTAGGAGTCGGAGTGTAAGTGGCCTCGGGCGTGATGGCCGGTCTTTGGCCATTGCGACCGAGGTCCTTACATGTAGGCTTCTGCGGCAGTGAACGCGTTTCAGCCAGAGCGTGAGCTGGCGCGGTTAGAAGCCGGAGTGTAAGTGGCCTCGAAACCAAATGGCTGGGGTTTTAGCCATTTGATTTCGAGGTCCTTACATGTAGGCTTCTGCGGCAGTGAACGCGTTTCAGCCAATCAATAACGCTAGGTTTTTCCCAATCGACCTGTTGCTTCAGGTAAAATAGATATGAGCTCGATTTTATACGCAGAAAAATTCGTTTTGTTGCACGAAAGGCTTGCAAAAAACAAACGCTTGTTCGATAATGTAACTAGTGTATTTTAAGCGCTGTGTGCGCGTGATTAAGGAGACCATTATGGCGAAAAAAACGACCACAAAGAATGATAATACAAAGTCTGATGCCACAGATCGCGAAACTGAATTAGAAAAAGCCCTGCAAAAAATCAAAAAGGCGTTCGGTGAAGGCGCTGTTATGAAAATGGGCGATCGGCCGGAACTGAAGATTGATGTTGTGTCAACCGGCATTTTGTCGCTGGATTTGGCACTTGGTGTCGGCGGATTGCCGCGCGGTCGAATTGTGGAGATTTACGGCCCTGAAAGTACCGGGAAAACCACGATTGCCTTGCAGACGATTGCGGAGTTGCAGAAGTCCGGTGGTAAGGCAGCTTATATTGATGCCGAAAATGCGATGGATCCAAAGTATGCGGCCGAACTTGGGGTCAACATCGATGATCTCTTGCTGTCCCAGCCAAACTCCGGCGAACAAGGGTTGGAGATTGCTGAAATGCTGATTGAATCTGCAGCCGTGGATATTGTCGTGATTGATTCCGTTGCCGCTTTGGTTCCAAAAGCTGAAATTGAAGGCGCCATTGGTGACAGTCATGTCGGCTTGCAAGCGCGGCTGATGTCGCAAGCACTACGGAAAATGGCCGGATCGATTAACAACACCAATACACTGGTTATCTTTATCAATCAGTTGCGCGAAAAAGTCGGTATCGTGTTTGGTAACCCAGAAGTCACTCCGGGCGGACGCGCCTTGAAGTTTTATGCTTCAGTGCGAATCGAAGTTAAACGAGGCCAACAAGTCAAAGACGGTAAAAATGTTATCGGCTTTGCCAGCAAGCTGAAAGTTACCAAAAACAAGGTGGCACCACCATTTAAGACCGTCGATACCACCATGTCATTTGGCCATGGCATTGAACACAATACGGACATGATTAATCTGGTAACAGAAAAAGACAGTAAATTTGACGTCATTACGAAATCAGGTTCGTGGTATAACTACGGCAAAGAGCGGTTAGGCCAGGGCCTTGTCAATGCTTCCCATTATCTGGACGAACATCCGGAATTATCCAAAGAAATCGAAGCCAAAATCCGCGAACAGGCAGCGCCTAAGAAGCCTGAAGAAACAGATGATGACAAGAAAGACGCCAAGAAAGACGAGAAAGCAACTGCCGAGACTAAAACAGAAAAGACGGATGAAATAGAGAAAAAGCAGGATGACAAGAAAGACGATCCATCAAGCTTTGGTGTTGACCGTTTAGTCTAAGGTAGTTTTCGATAAGTTATAAGTCCACGACAAAAGGCTCGCTGCCAAAATGCAGCGAGCCTTTTTGGAGTGATGATCGGATGGGGGCCAATCATCTTTTTCTTTGGAGGAGAAAAATGAAAATTAGGTTGGGGTTTAGGAATGAGTGGGTGGCTCATTTCTATGGTATTAATACTACTGACAAAGTTTGACGAAAATGTGATGGATACTTTGTTATTTTGTAAAGTTTATCACCCAAACGACGCGATTCATCGGGTGACTAAGCCTGCTCTGCAACCAAAGTAGGCTGGTGTAATGCCATTTTTAAAGCGTCGCCTAACGCTTTGATACCGGTGTCGATCTGTTCCAAAGTCGGGCCGGTGAAGTTGAGCCGGGCGCCATTGACCTGTGCGGAAGTCGCGTATAGATTGGCTGATGGCACATAAGAGATATTATTTTCCGGCAGTAGGTGCTGCTTCATGAAGGCACCCATATCGAAGCCGGCTGGCATGGTAAGCCACAGGAAGAAGCCGCCGTCAGGATTGTTGAAGTGGGCTTCCACAGGCAGGTAACGCGTCATGGCGGTGACCATGGCATCTTTCTTTTGACGGTAACGATCCTGAATTTGCTTGATATGCGCGTCCAGATCGTTTTCTTCCATGTAATCATTGATGCCGTGCATGGTTAGGTTGCTAGATTCTAAGTCGCTGCCGCCTTTTAATGCGATCAGCTCTTTCAAAAGCTCCGGCGTTGCCACTAGCCAACCCATTCGCAAGCTAGGGGACAGAATCTTACTGAAGCTGCCGAGGTAAATAACACGGCCTTCCGTATCAAGTGATTTAATCGTTGGGATTGGCTTGCCGTCATAGCGAAGATCGCGGTACGGGTTGTCTTCCAGAATCATGACGTCATACTGATTGGCAAGGCGAATCAAAGCCTTCCGCTTAGCCAAGGACATCACGATGCCGGTTGGATTCTGAAAATCCGGAACTGTATAGATGAACTTGACAGAATGGCTCATCAAAACCCGTTGCAGAGCGTTGATGTCAATGCCGTCGTCTTGCATTGGCACTTCGTAGTAGGTTGGTTGATAAGCGTTAAACGCAGCCAGTGCGCCTAAATAGGTAGGGGCTTCAACCACAAGACCATCGCCGGGATCAAGCATTAACCGCGCGACTAGATCGATGCCTTGCTGGGCACCTTGGGTCATCATGATATCGGCAGCGCGTGTTGGCATACCAGTGGCTCGCAGCCGCGTCGCAATCTTTTCCCGGAGTGGCAGGTAGCCTTGAGTGCTGGCGTATTGCAGCAATTCGGTATCGCCACTGGTGAAGCTGTTCTTAAAAGCGCGGTTGAGCTGCTGAGTTGGGAACAGGCTGCGATCCGGATAACCGCCGGCAAAGGAAATCACATTTGGGCCGGAAGCTGCGAATAGATCCTCTAAGCCTGAATTACCGGTTTTTTGTGTACGTTTTGCGAATTTCATGATGAAAATCCCCCTTTGGTATCGCTACGTGAAGTGATGCGATACCTTCGTTGCGCTGGTTCAAAAATGCGATCAACGCTTTCTTGTTGACACTAGTGTAAAACGGCTCGTATGATTGAGTAAAGTTCAACTATTTCAGGCAAAGTTGAATAACATTCACGTTAAAAAGAGCGTACAGGTTTGAGAGCTGGTCTGGCGGGATTTGTTTTGTTGAAGTGACAAACGTTGTCACTTTGTATCGCGGTGAAAGGCAGGAAAAATATCATGGGTAATTTTTCGTATGAAGTTTTTAGCAAGGTGGTTGAACGTGGCACACTGGCGCAAGCGGCGGCGGAACTGAATGTCACGCCGAGTGCGGTGAGCCACAGTATCAGCCAGCTGGAAAATGAGCTGGGTTTCCCGCTGCTGATTCGTAACCGAACCGGCGTGACGCTCACGGAAGACGGGGCGCAAGTGCTGCCGATTATTCAAAGCATTCAAAATCTTGAAGAGCAGCTGTCGCAAGTAGCCGACAACATTAATGGCGTCAACACCGGCCGCATTCGCATTGGCGCGTTCTCATCGGTTTCCACAAACTGGCTGCCGACGATTATTCAACGGTTCAAGAAACGCTATCCGCACATTGAAATCAGCGTCGTTCAAGGCACCTTCAATCGCATTGTGGACGCTGTTCGCCTGGGAACGGCCGACATGGGCTTTTCCTCGTTGCCGGTTGGTCAGGGCGTGATCGTGGAGCCGTTACTGAAGGATCCGATTTACTGTATCACGCCGAAAAGTTTCAAGCCTAAAAATGGCAAAACGGTGACGCAGGCGGATGTCGAAAAACGGAATTTTATTCTTCAGCAAATCGACTACGATCGCGACACCAAGCGCGCTTTGGATCGTTATCATGTTTCGACCAACACCATCAACTATTCAATTGATGACCAGAGCATTTTGTCGATGGTTGAATCCGGATTAGGAATGGGCATTTTACCAAAACTGGCCTTGCAGAAGTTGGTGGGTGATGTTAATGTTTATCCGTTTTCTGAACCATTTTCACGGACGCTATGTTTGGTGATTAATCCGACTATTAAAAAATCACCTTCTGTTCAGCGGATGCAGCAGGTGATTAATGGTTTCTTGGCAGAAACGTATGGAGAAGCTTTTTTGGGCCATCAAGGGTAAAATGGTCAGGAGCGATCATCAAGACGATCCATGGTTTGGTTCAAGGCTTCATCAACCCGATTGTTGTTGCGATTGGTTGCGTGGCCTTTGACCTTATGAAACGTGACTTGATCGAAGCGGTTGATTTGATGTAGCAGTGTCTGCCATAATTCGGCGTTTTTAACCGGCTTGCCGTGATTGCGCCAGCCGTTTTGCTGCCATTTGACCCACCACCGTTGCTGCATGGTGTTGATGACGTATGCAGAATCAGAGTAAACATCGATTGGAATATCCGTACGCTTGATCGCTTTTAATCCTTGAATCACTGCCATAATCTCCATATAGTTATTGGTTCGGCCGTAATCGCCTTCAGAGAGCATTTTTTCGTGCTCACCATAGATCAGTAACGCTGCCCACGCGCTTTTATCGGTGGAACGGACTGAGCCGCCAGCGTGATTGCCGGTGTTGCGATTACCACCGTCTGTATAAAGTACAATTGATTCAGCCATCTTGTCCTCGCTTTCTAACTATCTATTGTAGGGGAACGAGTTGTAGATGGCTATCCTTGATCGCTTTCGAAAAAAAATTGAAAAGAGGCTGCTGCATGAATCGTTATCTTATTGCACTGGATCTGGACGGTACGACCTTGAACGCTGAAGGCCAGTTGAGTGCTGGCACGATCGCTGTTTTGCAGGCGGCGCAGGCAGCAGGCCATTTAGTGGTCATTGCAACCGGCCGCCCGGATGTGATTTCCGAACAATTTTATGATGCTTTGAAATTACAAGGTCCGATGATTAATTTTAATGGTGCCTTGATTCACATACCGCACCGCCACTGGCAGTATGAAAAGGAAGTCACGATTCCGATTCCAGTGGCCTTATCCTTGCGCCAGTTAAAGCAGGCGTTTGCGTTTAAGGTCATGGTGGCAGAAGGCAAGCGCTTGTTGGTGGCGGATCGGCCGTATGCCAACATTCCGTTTTTACCGGATCGTCTACATCCTGATGCCTTGTTGGATGAGCAGGGGTTGCGGCAGGAACCGATTTCGGTCACCATGTTTATGGAAGCCAAGATCCTCAAGTCGGTTGCCACGCAGGTCGCGGCATTGTATCCGCGTCTAGCTGCCAAGACCTGGGGTGCCTGGAGTGGGGAGTACACGGCGCTGGAAGTCACCAGCCGCAACACGAGTAAATCCCGGGCTTTGGCTTATGTGGCGGGATGTTACAACATTGATCAGTCGCATATCATTGCATTTGGTGATGATATGAACGATTTGGATATGCTGCAATTTGCCGGACACGGGGTGGCCATGAAAAATGCGCGTCCAGCCATTCTTGCAGCAGCAGACGCGCATACGCCAAGCGATAACGAGCACGATGGCGTTGCAGATTATTTAGCGGATTACTTGAAACTGGCTTAGTGACACGTCACCGATGAAAATAACGCGTTCACCGGCGCAGGGGTCTGCGTGTAAGGACCTTGGTCGCAATGGCCAAGACCGGGCCATCCCGCCCAAGGCCACTTACACTTCGGTTTCTAACCGGGCTGGCTCACGCTCAACTATAACGCGTTCGCCGGCGCAGGGGTCTGCGTGTAAGGACCTTGGTCGCAATGGCCAAGACCGGGCCATCCCGCCCAAG
>NZ_MSSM01000011.1 GCF_004123795.1 Lacticaseibacillus chiayiensis
AAACAACCGCCGCCGAGATTCAGGTCTTCCAGCGCGCTTTCACTCGCGCCGGCAACGTCCATCCGCTCATTCATACTGATCGTGGCTCCGCCTATACATCTAGGGCGTTCAACCGCTACCTTAGCCAGTTTGAAGTCACACGAAGCATGTCGCGACCGGGAACGCCCTATGACAACGCACCGATGGAGCGCTGGTGGAACGAATTTAAACTGCGGTGGATGGATCGTCATCCAATGGCAAAGACTTACAAGGAATTCGTCCAGCTCGTTGAAGATGGGATCCACTATTTCAATCACGATAATCGTTCAGGACAAAGAGACGGCCTTACCCCAGAAGAATACTGGAATAAGGCCATCTAAAAGCTACCAAAATTTTATATTATTTCATCTGTCAACTTGACAGGGCCGACCGCAAGGAATGTGTTCATTTTTTGTTTCCACAAAGGTAATTCGTTCCAGTTTATTAAGATATTAGTGCCAATACGGAGCAATTGTAGGCCAGATGAGGCTCAGCAGTCCCTGCTCTAGCTTCGCGTCGCCACCTCATCTGGTCGGAGATTGCGGAGGTTGGCACGGCAAGAAGCATTTTTACCCGCAAGAATTTAACACCGCAACTAATCCTGCTTCTTATCTTTTGCCTCTTTGACTTCCTCGGCAACAGTTTGTTTAACCGGCTTTGGGTCTTGGGTGACATCAAACCAGTTGGCGAAGCCGCGGGAAAAGTCGGCAACCGTGAAGTTAAAGTGATCGATTTTGACTTTATCATGCAACTTCAGATCGGGATGCGTTTCCATGATGAAGCCGGCAATGGTGATGATTTCAGAGTCCGTGAACGCTTTGATATTGGTGTGGAAGTAACGTTCAAAGTCCCAGAGCGTTGTCTTGCCGCTGACCCGAAAGACTTTAGGATCATCGGTTTTCCGAATGTATTCATCGGACACATCATCGATTTCATCTTTAACCGTACCAAAAAGTTCTTCATAAATATCTTTATCGGTGACAATACCACTGGTGCCACCGTATTCATCGACCACCACAACAATTGGCGTTTGTTTCTTGATCATTTGCGTCAAGATATTGTGAATCGGGGTGACTTCAGGCACATTAATAATCGAACGCAGTAACTTGGAGACTTTCACGGAAGGGTCCACCTGCCCTTGCTTGACGAGGTCGTAAATGTAGACATACCCCAGAATCTTGTCTTTATCACCGTTTGCCACCACCGGGAATCGGCTATAGCCTTGGGTTAAATAATCCCGTAAGCCTTCCTTAACGGTGGTATTGATGTCGATGACAAATAGACTGGTACGATCAACCATGATGTCTTTGGCGGTTTTGTCGTTTAATTCAAATGCCCGTTGCATATAGATGACATCGTTTTGTTCCATGTCACCGGACGTAACGGCATTTTTACTGAGGTTCAAAATTTCGGCTTGTGAGAAGGCTTCATTACCTTCATCGGCTGGTTTCATGCCCAACATTTTGACAATGCCGGTGGCGCTAACATTTAGCAACCAGACAAATGGGAAGAACAAGATATGAAAGTAATGTAGCGGCGTCACAACTAACATCAATGTTTTAATTGGATAATCAATGGAAATGTTCTTCGGGACAATTTCGGTGAGCACCACTTCCAGATAGGTTAAAATGATAACCCCCAGAATGGCGCCAACTGCGTGAAGGCTGCCGCCTGGTAAACTTAAGTGGGTCAGACCGAATAAATCAACCAGCAGAAACTCAACGGTGGCTTCTCCGATCCACCCCAAAATGATGCCAGCCAGCGAAACACCAACCTGGGTCGTTGACAAATACTCATTTAAATTGTGAACCATGTGCAAGGCGCGCTCAATTTTCGCTTTGCGGCCCGTGCCTTTGTCGATCATTTCTTCCAAAGCACTCGGACGACTTTGAACCAATGCAAATTCACAGGCAACAAAAAACGCTGCGAAGAAAAAGGTGACGAGCATCACCAATAAATTGGGGACGATTTGGCCACTTTCCATGTATTCCATTCCTCATTTCATGTAGCTTTACAAACTTAATTTTAACATTGAATGAGTCAAATGAACGATAATTCATCGATTGCTTCTATATTGTGCGTTATGCTTGTATCAGCTAGAATTTCAAGGAGGATGCACGAAAATGGAACAAGTCAAAATGTATTGGGAGACGATGAAGGTTTTTAAATCCGAACCGGAAATGCCCAAAACTCAGCTGATTAGCAAGCCGCTGCCACGGACACCAGCAAAAGGGGAAAAAATGCCACAGATTGCGATTCGCAACGTGGACGTTTTTCAATTGATGAGTGAGTTGACTGGCAAAGTTGGCGTGATGAATTTTGCCAGTCCCGTTCATCCAGGTGGGGGCGTCATGTTTGGCGCGCGGGCGCAAGAAGAAGCGATTGCCAAAGGGACATTCTTGGTACCGGCGTTGGAACAGCATATGGCGGATTATTATGATCAGAATTGTAAGCAGCCTAATCGCGGCCTATTTAGCTCAAAGCTTATTTATGCGGAACACGTGCGGCAGGTTTTTGATGATCAAGGACGCCGTTTGCCAAAAAAATATGTCGATATCGTCACCGTGGCAGCACCCGATCGCCGTGTTGATCCCCAATTAGATGATGCGACGGCCCTAAAAGATATTGCGTTTAAGGTTTTGCAGACGCTGCGGGCATTTAAAGCGCATGACGTTGACCAGTTGATTCTGGGAGCATTTGGCACTGGCGTTTTTGGCAACCCGGTTAAGCCAGTTGCCCATGTTTTTCGGAAGGCATTGTTATTACCGGAGTTTGCTGGCGCATTCAAACGCGTTTATTTTGCCATTTACGATCCGCAGATGAGGACGATTAAGTCATTTGCGGCCGCTTTAAAAAATGAAGACGAATAAAGAAAAGAAAGGGATTATCCGATGAAACTCACAGTCATGCAACACGCGGATGCTGAAGGCTTAGGTGTCATTCAAGACTGGGCCGATCAGCATTCAATCGAAACCGTTACTTATCGTCCTGATCAAGGCGATCCAATTGCGCAGCTGAATCCGGCAGACATTGATGGCTTGATTGTGCTTGGCGGTCCCATGAGCGTCAATGACGATCTCGCTTGGCTAGCGGCTGAACGAATTTTGATTCGCAGCTTGAACAAATTGAACCGGCCAGTCCTTGGCATATGTCTAGGCGCCCAGCAGATCACTAAGGCTTTTGGTGCCAACGTCTACTCGATGGAAAAGCCAGAAGAAGGGATCGGCACGGTCAAGGGGAGCGATGAGACGCTGCTTAATGTTTTCCATTGGCACGGAGAAGCGATGAGCCGTTTGCCAGGCAGCCAATTGTTATACGAAAATGACCGGGCACTTCAAGGTTTTAAATATCACGATCGGATCGTCGGGTTGCAATTTCATCTGGAAGTGACGCCAACCATGATTACAGCAATGGGAGCCGCTGCCGGTAAACCTCAAGGCCCAGTTAATGAAGCAATTCTAGAACCTGGCCACGTGGTACTAAATGGGATACTTGAGCAACTTTTTGACTAAAACGCCGAAAAATTCCTTTTTTAAAGCCATTAACACAAAAAATCATGAGCCTTTGCGAAGATCTTCAAGGTCCACTGATTAAGAGAATCGCAGTGCAACAAGGGTTTGCAGCTCACAATGTTAAGAATGTAACTTAATGTAATCTTTTGTCATAGAACTTAACATAACCGCAACACCACGAATACGTGTTCGTAATACTGGCTGGCTATACTAAGCAACAGTTAGTTAAGTCACCACATGAATTCAGGAGGAATTACGAACATGAAAAAGCTCTTAAGTACAGTATTATTCTCAGCCGTTGCTTTATCCGCCGTCGCTTTGTCCAAGCCAAGTCACGTTAGCGCAGCAACGAAAGATACTGGATCAACAACTGTCAGTGCACCAGCGAGCGATAAGACCGAAGCCGATGTCACTTACAATGGCGGAGCAACAACTGTTTGGACCTCACCGACAGTGGGACAACGGGCAAAACGTTACGTTACAACTGGTGAACATCTTCAGTTTGTTAACAGTAAAAAAGTTTATGCAGAAATTTGGTATGAAACCGCCGATCACGGTTGGGTTCCAGAACGCTACTTGAACATCAATACCTTGCAACAACTGGCGCCATTAACCCAAAAGGCTGACGCAAGCGCCGCACCGACGCAGACAAAGTCACCTGCTGAACAGGCTGCCCAGTCAACTTCTAACAATGCTCAGGCGTTATCGAGTGCTGCTGCTCAAAGTGCGGCCGCAGCTAGTGCCGCTGCCCAGCAACAAGCACAACAGCAAGCTTCTCAGGCTGCTGCCGCTTCACAAGCCGCTGCTCAACACCAGGCTCAGCAATCAGCTGCTGCGCAACAGCAAGCTCAGCAACAAGCTGTAGCCCAACAGCAAGCTCAGCAATCAGCCGCTGCTTCGCAAGCTGCTGCATCTCAGGCTGCTGCACAACAACAGCAGGCACAACAACCTAGCAACCAGGCAACGGTTCAGACAGCCCAGGCTGTTCAGACAACTCAGCAGTCAACCCAGCAACAGACAACCAGCAATCAAGGCACCTTCAGAGTTACTTTCTATGATCCGGCTGTTTTACGTAGCAGCTTGGGTTATGGTGGTGTTGCCGCTAACTTGAACGTCTTCCCTAAAGGCACCCATTTACGCATCACGATGTCAAATGGTCAGGTGTTGGACCGGGTCGTTAACGACACAGGTTCATTCGCTGCCGGCAACTCACGTCAGCTTGACGTAGCAATGCCAAACAACCAGATCCCTTCAGCAGGCGTGCTCTCTGCAACGGTTGAAGTGATTGGCTAAAGCGACTTGTCAGTAAGTTGATTCAAAAATAAACGCATTCACACTTTCCCAACACAGGGAAGCAGTGAGTGCGTTTTTTATTGGAGAATTCTGACTCGAGCATAGATGATTGCGCCCGAGATCTAAATATGGATGTTTCTGCGCTGGGAAATTGGTTGAACTGACAGTAAAAAGTTCACCGAACACGGGAACTCAGTAGTAAATAAAGTTGCGCAGTCTGAGTCAGCCGTTTATCGGTGACCTGAAACCAGCGATTAATCACTAGCTGCGAACTAATCAATTCATCAACGGCGAGCTGGTCGCCAGTTGGTTGCTTAGGAGGCGCCACCGCCGCAATAAGCTGACCTTTGGCACTAAGTAAGTTACTAAGTACGTGGGTAATGGTGCGCAGTTCGGCTGGGGGTTGGTTAAACGCACCGACAATCAGATCGTAAGGTCCGGTCAGTAACTTCAACCAATGATCAGGCATGATGCGATAACGCAGCCGATCAGAACTGGCCACTGCTCGGGCACCTTGGATCGCGGCAGTATCGGTGTCGATACCCAGTACGGCAGCCGCACCATGGTTCAAGGCATAGCGGCAAAACCAGCCGTCACCGCAATGAATGACAAGTACACGCAGATCCGTTAATGGCGGCATCTTCTTGACGAGCGCCTGCCATACCGGTTGATCATCACCTGATTCGAATGGCATGTTGGGATTATCTTGCATATTAGGATATGGCGTGTCCATAGGTTCACAACCTTTCAGATTCATTATAGAGGAAAATGCCCTAAGATGTCGGTTGATCTTGCATGTTATTGATGATGAACTAACGGCTTAACGACATCTGGTTTAATTCATCGACGAGCTTTTCTGAGGGAACGCTGAAAAAAGTTTGGAAAATTTAAGCAAAAGTATTGCATTGTGCTAAGAAACATGAGAATATAATAGACATGTTAATTGCCCAGTAGTTCAGCGGTAGAATGCTTGACTGTTAATCAAAGGGTCGCTGGTTCGAATCCAGCCTGGGCAGTCTAAAAGTCGTGAGCTGACAACGCTCACGACTTTTTTAATGCGTGTGATCCTGCTACGCTTAGCTGCCATTTATAGTCTTAAAAGAGGCAATACCAGATGATCGCAGCTGAATCAGTAGCCAAAATGGGCACAACATGCTGAGTAACAGATGAGGTTTCTTTAAAAGAACACCAAAGAAACAGTCTGCCAATCAGCTTCACCGTTATTGCGGGCCGAAATGTGCTATTCTAAATAAAACAAAACGAACGAGAGGTGACGTCATGCAAACAAAAACGCTGACACGAATGGGTTTATTACTGGCGGTTTTAATTGGATTGGCTTTTGCCCCGCCGATTACGATCGGTTTCCTCGGGGTGCCAATCGTCCTTCAGAATATGGGGGTTATGCTGGTGGCACTGTTGCTGCCAACACGCCCGGCAACGATCACGATCGGGCTGTTATTAGCTTTGGCGGCGCTAGGACTCCCTGTATTAACCGGTGGGCGCGGCGGCATCGCTGTCTTCATGGGACCAACAGCCGGCTTCATGTATGGTTGGTTGCTGACGCCGCTGGCTTATGCTGGCATCACCCATTACCTTAAGCAAGATTCCTGGGTGACCAAAGCCCTCGGGATGACGCTGGGGGGTGTGCTGCTGACGGAACTGTTGGGCGCAGCTTGGTTGGCTGCGACGACGAATATGACATTTGTTTCGGCACTTTTGAGTGTTTTGATCTATATTCCAGGTGATTTGCTTAAAATGGCGCTCAGCGTTTTGGTAGTCCAGCAGTTAACCGCGGTGATGCCTGCATTGAATTCAAAGTAATTGAGTATGAAAAGAGTACCCTGATCCCACACCGTGTTGTTGCACGGTGTGGGATCAGGGTACTCTTTTGTTTTAAAAGGAGCCATGTTTTTGCAGATTTTTAATCAACAAACAAGAGCTCAAAGGCATGATCTTTTGTATTGATGTTGACGGAAACGTGCCGATTGAGGTCACTCACGAGATTTCGAGCAAATGCCATTTTGGACTCAAAATCCTTCAATTTGGCTGTGAAAGGTACCGAATTGAAATCGAAGTTTTCGCCGATAAATGCGGCATCCGTGACGTATTTAAGATTATTTTGATCGTGTCGGCTACCGGGTTTTAAGACGGCATCTAAATAATGATACAGTTCTGAAGGGGAATAGTGTAACGGTTTAACCAGATCGGTAGTGATTTTGAAATCTGGAGCATCATCGGCCATCTCTTCGTTGACCTGCACCTGTGTCAGTCCTTGATATAATTTCAATGTAGGCACCTCTCATTCTTAATTCTTATTATAACATGCTCACCGTTGGACGATTCGATCAATTGCTTTTTGAAATTCGGTGCGGGCTTCTTTCGTGGTTTCCTTAGCCTGAGCATTTTTCAAAAACGTTGTAAGTTCATCTGTGGGTGTTGTGGCCAGTTCGCTGACAGCCCACGCAGCCGTTGCCCTGATCATGGGCCGCGGATCGTTTTCGATGACTTCAAGTAGGTGGGGAACGGCACTGCGATCGTGAAGGTTCACTAATGCAATGATGGCGTTACGTTGCAGAGGCTTTTTACCACGCCAGGCACCGGCCAGTTTACCGAAGCGGGTTTTAAAGCCTTTATTGCTTAGCGATAGCATTGGGATCAATTCCGGCAACACGGTGTTTGGATCAGGCTCCATTTCGGCATGGATGTGAAAATCTTTCCCTTTATTAAACGGGCAGACCTGCTGACAAATATCACAGCCGTACAACACGTTACGGATCATCGGCCGAAATTCGGGATCCATGTAACCTTTCGTTTGGGTTTGGTAGGACAGGCAACGCTGACCATTCATACGCCCATCGCCTAACAGTGCCTTGGGCGGACAAAAGTCAATGCAGCGGGTACATGTCCCACACTGACACGCCATCGGTTCATCCGGTGCAAATTTAATATTCGTGATGATTTCGCCTAAATACACATAGGACCCGAATTCAGGCGTGATTAATAAGCCGTTTTTACCGATAAAACCAAGCCCTGCACGCTGGGCGACAGCAACATCAATCAATTCTCCGGTATCGACCATGGGCTTGAAGCGGATGGTTGTATCCGTCGCAGCCGTGTTCTTGATAAATTGAATTAATGCTGCCATTTTGCGATTCAAAACGGTGTGATAATCAAGACCCCAACTGGCCCGGGCAAAGCGACCGCGTTTAGGACCGGTTCGTGGTGGCCGGTCATGAATCTTAGATGGATACGCCAGCGCAATGGCAATGATACTCTGCGGCTGGTCAAAGATTTTGTCTGGATATAGTCGTTCATCCAGATTCTGATGCTCGAATCCGGTTGTATGGCCAGCTGCTTTTTGGGCCAGTAGGCTGGGTTTCAACGCAGCAAAATTATCGGCTGTCGTAAAGCCGATTTTATCGATCCCCAAATCCTTCGCATGACTTTTGATCGTTTCCTTAAGATCCATGCCGCCAGCCCCCCTAGCATTAATGATGTTATTATTTTAGCGAAACCGTGGCGGGAAAGCAAAATGCAGAACGCTCCGATTTCTAAACGATCCTGTTCGCGCTCAAAAAACGTTATCCAGCCAGCGCCAGATAACGTTTTTCATTAAAAGAGCAGTAGGTGGAGCATTGATTTTTCATGACAATGTTAAGGTATCGCAAAAATGTGAAAAGACTGTGACGAAATTATCGCCAATTACTGAAGATAAAGTTCGCGCAGGTCGCGTTTTTCTGCCGGTGTGAGTTGCAAGGCCTCTTGCAGGTAATCTTTCATGCTGCCGTATTCTTCTTCGATAGTCGCCAGTGCACTGTCAAGAAAGGCGCCGGAAACGGTACCAAGGTCGCGGATATTGGCCAGTAGAGCGTCTGTTGCGCCGCGTTTACGTGCCGCAGCAAGATTCTTTTCGACCATTGGCTGAATCAGGTCGTTGGTTGCGAGATAGTCCTGCCGAATCGTGTGGCCATCAACGCCCAAAGCTGACAGTAAATAAACGGCACCCATGCCGGTACGGTCTTTTCCTGCCGTACAGTGAAACAGCACGGCTCCATTCTCGCTGTCGTTGCTTAAGAGAATGTCAAAAAAGCGACGATAGGCTTTTTGGGCAGACGGCATTTTAACAATATCAGCGTAAGTTTTGACCATATTCTCGAAACCGGCATGGGGATCGCGGGAGAAACTTTTTTGCAATGCATCAGCCTGTTCGCTGCTTTTGGTTTCGTCAGTTGGAAAAACAGGGACGAAGTGGTATTCAGCGATGTTTGGATAGCGATCGGGCTCGACCGCTTGTTCCTCAGGTGAGCGAAAATCCACGTCGGAAATCAGTCCGTAATCAGCTAGATAATCCAAATCTGCGTCAGATAATTCACTGAGTTTTGCCGCACGAATAATTTTGTGAGATTTGATCACCTGGCCGGATTTTGTAGGATATCCACCAAGTTCGCGAAAATTTAAACCGTGTTTAATATTAAGAACATAAGGTGCCAAATTGAATTCCTCCATCGTGAAAACGTTTGACTTCAGTATACGCGACATTGATAGTGACCGGCAACGGGTTGAAAAGTTTTCAGAATGACTAGATAAAAAAAGCCGCCCGAGGACGACTCCTAATGTAACGCAAGACGACTATGCTTCCGGCTGGGAAATGATTAAGCCAGTAATGAAAGCGGCCACGAGAGATTTGGTTCCGGAACTAAGTGGAGAACCATTGTAGGTCAAAACGGAATTGTTACCGATAAGATCTTCAATCCGAATGGTCGAACCTTCTGCAGCTGCTTTTTCTTTCTCCTGCTGTTTTGCGTACTTGTCAGGATACGCAACGCCTAACAAGTCAAGCGGATCGACATCATAGTATTCAGCGAGTTTCCGAATACTGCGTTCGCTTGGAATTGTCTGATCGTTCTCCCATTTGGTAAAACTTGCAGGGGAAGTGTGCGTTGCTTTAGCCACTTCAACAATTGATTCGCCCCGACTCTTACGGATTTGCCGCAAGACACTGCCAACACCATTTGTAATCATAAATTTCACCACGCTTCTTTTTTCTTGTGTGACGCCGAATTCTTAAAAATTAAGAATACGAGCTTACTCACTATAATATAGCATCATTACGTATTAAATCAATCATTGAACCGCAAAATCAAAATATATTTAAATAAATAATGATTGACGGTTCCTTGACCTGCCACGCGGACGTCTCAAGGTTGGTACTGAAGCATATTTTACATGGTATGGTGATCGATTACCATGTTAAGACCAAATTTATTTCTTGTATTCGTTTCCTCACCGTTCTATGCTTAAGTTAGTAAGAAAGTTAGGATGTGAGTCGAATGGATCAAGAGTATGATCGCTTGCTTGTACCCGTAGATGGGTCAAAGGAAGCTGAGTTAGCTTTCAGTAAAGCTGTTAAAGTTGCAATGGCCAATCAAGCTCACCTGGATATTTTAAATGTGCTTGATACCAAGCAGTTTATTGGCAGCTATGGCGGTATGATATCCGGTGATGCGGTTTATCAGTTGACACAAGATGCGCAGGAATACTTAGAGAATCTGAAAGAACAGGCTAAAAGTACAGGATTGACCGATATTGACATCCACATTCGTTTTGGCAACCCCAAGACGGTTATTGCCACCGACTTTCCACATGACCACCACAACGACCTAATCGTCATTGGGGCAACCGGACTGAACGCGGTCGAACGGGTGTTAGTTGGTTCGGTAACCGAATACGTCAATCGCACCGCACCATGTGATGTGCTCATCGTTAAAACTAAATAAGCTTTTGGTGAGGTAAGTGTCGGCGATGTTAGATCGCTGGGGCTTACCTTTTTTGGTGCAGCTCATATTTCGGAAAGCCTTACAAACAAATCCAATAGCCTGAGGGCGACTGCTGGCATTCTTGAAGATCGCGGCGTAATGTATCTATAACCAACCAACAAAGATTTGGAGGTCATTGAGATGGCAGATACAAGCGATCGCACGGCACAGGCCAAGACGGAAGCAGCGTTGCGCCACTATCAGGAGCGTAAGCGCTATACGGACTGGGTTGCCAAAATGTCACCAGAATTGCGCGCTTATCATGATCATGAATGGGGTGTGCCTGTTCATGACGATCAAAAACTATTTGAGTTGTTATCATTGGAAATCTTTCAGGCAGGTTTAAATTGGGAGCTCGTGTTACACAAGCGAGCTGCTTTTAATAATGCTTTCCATCATTTTGATATTCAGCAAGTGGCAGCGATGCATGAACAGGATGTTGAGGCATTGTTAAAACGCGCCGACATCATTCGCAACCGCATGAAAATCGAAGCAACGATTACCAACGCACGCGCTATTTTAAAAATTCAGGCCAATTATGGCAGCTTAAATGATTACTTGTGGGCCTTTGTTGACGGAAAGCCGCTGGTTAACCGTCCAAAATCACTGACGGAGATACCGACTAAGAGCGCATTATCGGTAAAGATTGCCAAAGATATGAAAAAACACGGCTTTGCCTTCGTCGGCCCGGTAATCGTGTATAATTATTTGCAAGGCGCAGGATTAATTGATGATCATATTGTTTTGGAAGACTGATCCAATCAGCGCAAGAAGGGGCAAGAGCGTTGAAACGCATCCGCTTGTGGGGAATTTTTCTGGCCATCATGGGGTCAAGCTTTTGGGGTATTTCCGGCCCGGTAAGTGAGTCCTTGTTTGATAAAGGCATCAAGGTGTCTTGGTTAATTAGCTCGAAAATGCTGATTGCCGGTGTTGTGTTGATGGCGGTGGCCTTTTGGAAAGATCGGTCGGCTATCATGGCACCGTGGCGCAATCGGCGTGATGCGTTGCAGCTGATTATTTTTGTGTTATTTGGCATGGTTGGCATGCAGTATATTTATTTTAAAGCCGTTGCCGTGGCAAATGCCGCAACCGCAACGATTTTACAGTATCTTTCACCAGTCGTCGTCTTGGTTTTTCTTGCGCTTAGGTTAAAGGAAAAACCGCGTCGGATCGATTTACTGACGATTGCTGTGGCGATGCTGGGAACCGCATTGGTAGTGACCAAAGGCCGGCTGACGCACTTGGCAATTTCCCCTTCAGCTTTCTTTTGGGGCATTATGGCTGCTTTGGCCGCGGCCGCCTATACGTTATTACCGGCCGGACTTTTGCAACGTCACTCGCCAATTGTAGTGACGGCATGGGCACAGTTGCT
This sequence comes from Lacticaseibacillus chiayiensis, assembly GCF_004123795.1. Lineage (GTDB taxonomy): Bacteria > Bacillota > Bacilli > Lactobacillales > Lactobacillaceae > Lacticaseibacillus > Lacticaseibacillus chiayiensis. Next base: position 12,012 of record NZ_MSSM01000011.1, read on the forward strand.
GGGCGGTTTACTAGTTGATGCGTTTGACCCGTTTTGGAAACAAATTCCCCTTTTGGATGCGACCGGATGGGCAGGTTATTGGTTTATCGTTATTTTTGGCACAATTATCGCTTATTCGGTTTACCTTGCCAGCCTGCAATTTATTTCACCGACAGCAGCAACATTATTGGATGCGTTCGAACCGTTGGGTGCAACGCTTGTATCGGTGGTCTTCCTGCACATGCATCTAGGGTTTGCCGAGGTGCTTGGCGGTGCGCTGATTATTCTGACAGTGGCGATGATGGCGATTGTGACACCGCGTGGGCCTAAGCTGGAAAAGCCGTCCAATGAATGAGCAGAATCATTTTTAAACAGTTGGGTGCTAACATCTGGTTAAACGCAATCGACCCTAGAGACATTTTGCCTCTAGGGTCGAACGGCCTAGTAGCGTTTGTACTGATTAGCACAGCCGCCTCAGACTTAACTTGCGTGTTTGACGAGTAGATTGGGAAGTGCCTGTTGGTGTTGGTTATGACGCAGCGCTAAGATGTAGCCGTTTTTAATGCATAGACGATAAGTGACAAACAGTTGCAGTCGGATAGGGCGACCTAAATAATCAATGATTGGATACGGTGTTTGATTGCTTAGCATCATACTCATCTCCCGGCTTCATTATATAACGTGGAATGTCACAGGTTTATAACAATCCGCTACATTAGGCCGCGCGTCCATGCTATACTGGCGTATGAATTAGCAATCAAAATGGAGGCACAATATGGATCAGTTTAGTATTAGCAACTTAGCAGATTGGCTTGAAGCACACAACGATGAGCTGATGGCCAAAACCATCCAACTGGATTCTACGAAGGTATTTGCCATTGTGGATTATTTGAAAGTGCTCAAAAAGCCGGCTGAGAAATACTTGCACATGAAACAAGTCGACTATTACACAACTGAATCGGATCATAAATTAAATTTACCAGATGACCAGTCGCCGCTGACGACCACCCATGATCGCATTATGGTCAATCACGTTGATGGATCCATTAAAGATGACCAACTGAATTTTACATATAACCACGAGCCGGTTTTCGATGGTGGTTATGCGCCTCAGCGCGATCTCAACATCGTGAAATATGGTCTGGAAGTCATCGGGGCAGTCGCAACTAGCGGCCACATCGAGACGGTCAGCAAGGCGCTGTCGCCAGATGCTGTTCTCACGCTTGTGCTGGCAGCTAACGCGTTTGCAAATCACGAATCTTAGGACGACGCAGGTGATGCTAGCCAATCGTGGTCGGTAAGTTCATGATATTTTTTCGAAACCGGAACCCAGAGATGGGCTCTTAAAATAGCGCTGATGCTTTGCCAAAACGCAGGGTCGTCACGCTGTTTTTTATTCGTTGTAATGGTGATAGGAACGCCGGTTTCAGTGATGGCTTTAATGTTTGGGTAAGCAATTTTCTGCAATTGGGTGGCAATGAAGTCAGTTTGGTTAATCAACATAAGAATCTTCCTTTCATTGTTGATAAAACCAGCATAACCAGACCTTGTGGCGATATCACGAATCAACTGGGATGAATATGGGGAAAATTGATGATGAAGTTGTGGCTTTTCCTTTAAGTAATGGTTAAGGGACTTCAGGTCTAAATTGTCGGGGTTTGTGATCTTTTAACCCGAGTATCGATTAACTTACAGATAAGCCGCATAATCCTGATGTAGGCGATCGCGCAATGTTTGCTTGGCAGGTTCGGAAATGAACGCAGCGTTAATGGCGTTTAAATTGAAGGTCAAGAAGTCTGCTGCAGTGGTTTTAAAGTAGGTTTGATACAGTTCGTACTCGTGGGTCAGGGTCGTATTGGAAACAGTGCGGTTGTCAGTATTAATGGTGATAGCGGCACCGGCGGCCTTGAGAGCTCGATACGGGAACTCGTCTAGTGACCGGGCTGCTTTAGTTTGCAGGTTGCTGGTCAGGCACAGTTCGATCGTTGTGTGGGTCTGGACGATTTTTTGAATGAGGTCCGGTTGATCAAAGCAGGCAGTGGCATGACCGATTCGCGGAACGCCAAGGAAGATGGCTTCAGCAATATTTTGCGGACAGTGGCATTCGCCGGCGTGAAAAGTTAACGGAACGCCGAGCGCTTGTGCAGTTTTGATCGCCGGAGTACACACGCTGGTAGGAAAATCAGCTTCGTTGCCGGCAAAATCACCGCCGACTAGTCCGTTACCAACCAGCGCGGCATTGGCGCGGAACATCGTTTGATTATCAACATTAGGTAATTGACGCATGCCGCAGACGAGCGCTTTAGCAACAATGTCGAATTGGTTCACGGCTTGGTGCAAACCCTCAATGACAGCTTCGGTTGCTTCACTTAAAGACAAATCACCGCTGATTGAGAACGCCGGGGCAAATCTGATTTCAATATAGCGAACATTTTCTGCTGCTGCCTGAGCGACAACATCAAAAGCCGCCATTTGTAAAGCTTTTTTGGTCTGAAGCAGTGGGGCAACAAAGTCGAATGTTTTGAGATAATCAGCCAGGTTTTCGGAGTTGGTCGGTGCCTGAACGAGTTGGCGCAAGGCGTCATCGGATGCCGGCAAGGGTCGATTGATCATTTTGGCGAGTTGGCGAATGCAGCTCAGCGATAATGAACCGTCAAGATGGCAGTGCAATTCCGTTTTACCTAAAGCATGTAGTGTGTCGAAGTCCATCGTTTTCTCCTTTGTTAAAGCCTAGAATGACTTGAGTTTAACATAGGTAGCTGTCGACGCGTTACAATAGATATAGGCAACGAATAAAGGTAAGGGTGATAAAAGATGCGCATGGTCGATTTGATCACGAAGAAACGCGATCGAGGTGAGCTAACAAATGAAGAGCTGACCTGGATGATTGAACAATATACTGCCGGAACGATTCCTGACTATCAGATGAGTGCCTTTTTGATGGCGGTTTACTTCAATGGCATGACGGATGCCGAGCGCAATCATTTTGCGTTTGCAATGTTGCATTCCGGCGATGTTCTCGATCTAAGCGAAATTCCTGGCATTAAGGTCGACAAACACAGCACCGGTGGGGTAGGAGACAAGATCAGTATTCCGTTGGCTCCGCTGGTTGCTTGCTTAGGCGTGCCCGTGCCGATGATTTCCGGTCGCGGGCTTGGCCATACCGGGGGGACGCTTGATAAGCTCGAAAGTATCCCTGGTTTCAACGTCACCGAAACTGAGGCAGCGTTCAAAAAGCAGGTGCAAACAATTCACGAAGCGATTGTTAGCGCTAGTCGCGAAGTTGCGCCGGCGGATCGCCGGATTTATGCGCTGCGGGATGTGACAGGGACTGTGGAATCGATACCACTTATTGCCGGTTCGATCATGAGCAAAAAGCTGGCCAGTGGTACCAATGCCTTAGTTTTCGATGTCAAAGTCGGTAACGGCGCGTTTATGAGAACTATCGAAGACGCGCGGGCCTTAGCTAAGGCATTAGTCAGCATCAGTCAAACAGCTGGCGTTAAAAGCGTTGCGCTACTGACCGACATGAATCAGCCACTGGGTGTTACGATCGGGAATAGCTTGGAAATTGCTGAATCCATTGCGGTGTTGAAAAATCGTGGGCCACGAGATGTACATGATTTGACCGTAGCTTTAGCGGCGCAAATGCTGGTGCTAGGCGGCAAAGCTCCCAGCTTGGAAATTGCCAGTGGCTTAGCCGAAGATGCCTTGCGTGACGGGCGCGCTTTGGCTGCATTTAAGCAATTAATTCAGGCGCAAGGCGGCGATCCGGCAGTCGTTGATGATCCCCGGAAGTTGCCGCAAGCCAAGTATCGGATTCCCGTAACTGCAGATCACAGCGGCGTTGTCGACCAAATTGACACCAATGCGCTTGGTTTGGCAGCGATGCAGCTTGGTGGTGGCCGTGCCAAAAAAGATGACGTTTTGGATTTGGCAGTCGGATTGATTTTGCATAAGAAACTGGGAACACCGGTATCGAAAGGTGATACGCTTGTGATGTTGCACACGGACACGAAAGATGTCGCCGATATTGTTGGACTAGTCCAAAAGGCTTATCACATTGGCTCCTCAGCACCGAAAAAACCGCGACTCATTCATGAAATCATTCGCCCGTGACGTTTATTTTCACAAACAGATGGGTTATTTCCGCAGTCGTGAAAAAGATAGAAAAAAGAACGTCTCGGAAACGCTTGCGGACAGCCATATCGCACAATATCATAACGGGTTCGTGATTTGAAAAAATGTGAGAAGCATGATTTCCATTCTGTTTTTTGGGTTTTTGGTTTTTAAAAAATAAATATCGGGGTATACTTAGATTGTAATGAATCTATTAAAGGAGGAGAAACATATGCTAATGGCAATGGACGTATTATCGCTTGCACGTTTTCAGTTTGCGATGACGACCGTTTTCCATTTCTTTTTCGTGCCATTTTCTATTGGTATGGGTCTTGTGACCGCCATTATGGAAACGCTATATGTGCGCAAAAAGAATGAGACATATAAGAAGATGGCCAAGTTCTGGGGCAAGATCTTCTTGCTCAGCTTTGCCGTAGGGGTCGTTACCGGCATTATTCAAGAATTCCAGTTCGGCATGAATTGGTCGAACTATTCCCGGTTCATGGGAGACATCTTTGGTGTGCCACTGGCGATTGAAGCCTTGTTGGCATTCTTTATGGAATCGACGTTCATCGGTTTGTGGATGTTTACCTGGGATCGCTTCAAGCCAGTTGTACATGCTATCTTTATTTGGATGACTTGGTTAGGTACCACGTTATCGGCAATTTGGATTCTTTCAGCGAATGCCTTCATGCAGCACCCAACCGGTTTTGCGATCAGTCAAAGCACGGGACGTGTCAAGTTGGTTGACTTTGGTGCCGTGATCACTAATCCGCAATTGTGGGTTGAATTTCCGCATGTCATTTTTGGTGCCTTTACTACAGCAGGCTTTGCCGTTGCCGGCATGGCTGCCTGGCGGTTGCTGAAGAAAGATCAGGTCGACTTTTACAAGAAGTCACTTAAAGTCGGTTTGGTTGTCGGCACTATCGCTTCTGCGTGCGCGATTGGTTTTGGTGACTTGCAGACGCAATTCATTATCAAAGATCAGCCAATGAAGTTTGCGGCCACCGAAGGGATTTACAAAGACACTAGTGACCCGGCGCCGTGGACATTGGTTGAGTTGATTAATACTAAAGATCACACGACGAGTGGCAATATTGAAATACCGTATTTGCTGAGCCTGCTTTCCTACCACAAAATGAACGGTTCGGTTAAAGGTATGGAGACGGCTAACAAGGAACTTCAAGCCAAATACGGTAAAGACAAAGATTACTATGTGCCGGTGAAGACTTTGTTCTGGAGTTTCCGGGTCATGGCCGGTGGCGGTGTTCTGTTATTCCTGCTTGGTTTCTTAGGTCTTTGGTTCGGTCGTAAGAAGAAGGATACGTTGTTGAATCAACGTTGGCTGTTGTACATTCTCGGCTTTGCACTATGGCTGCCGTTTATCATTAACACGGCTGGTTGGTTCATCACTGAGTTAGGTCGCTATCCGTGGGTTGTTTACGGATTGTACACGATTGCCGATGCGGTTTCACCAACCACGACAGCCGGTCAATTGCTGTTCACCAACATCTGCTACTTCCTGATCTTCACCCTACTCGGCGGTGTCATGATTTATTATTCACATCGTGTTTTGAAGAAGGGACCAGAAGGCGATTTGAACACCGATTATGGGGTCAACAGCGATCCGTTAGCTAAGGAGGCGTTCGCAAAATGAGCTGGTTACAGATTTTATGGTTCTTTTTATTGTTCGTCCTGTTCAGCGGTTTCTTCGTACTTGAAGGCTTCGATTTTGGCGTTGGTATGTCAACCAAGCTGTTAGCTCGTAATACGAGCGAAGAAGATCAACTGGTGGCAACGATCGGTCCGCATTGGGATGGTAATGAAGTTTGGTTGATTACCGCTGGCGGTGCGATGTTTGCTTCTTATCCGATGTGGTATGCGAGTTTGTTCTCCGGCTTTTATATCATGTTCTTCATCGTTTTGTTTGGGTTGATTGTTCGGGGTGTGTCCTTTGAGTTTGCGGCACACGCCGAGACCAAAACCGGTCGCAATATCTGGCGCTGGGCGCTGGCTTGCGGCAGCTTGATCCCGCCGTTTGTGTTAGGGATGATTTTCACTGCGATTATCCAGCCGTTACCAATTACTAAGGCTGGCAATGTTTATCCGACGCTGGGCAATCAGATTAATCTCCTGACCATTGTTGGTGGGGTTGCGGTTACATTGATGATGTTGATGCACGGGTTAAACTTCATTCGCCTGAAGACAACTGGTGATTTGCGCAAACGTGCGCGTGAGTGGAACAGCAAGTTGTATTATCTGCTATATGCCGGTGAAGTTGTATTCGCGGTTCTGTTATTCTTCATGACCGACTTCTTCAAGGAACGTCCTATTAGCACTTTGCTGATTTTGGTTGTGATTGTCGGCTCAACCGTTGCAGCTCATATCGGGGTTTTGAAGGATAATGAAGTGCTTTCCTTTGTTGGAAGCGCGATTGGATTGGTTGGCGTCGTTGGCGTCATCTTCAATGGCTTGTTCCCACGTGTGATGATCGGGCAGGATGCAGCAATGTCCATTCTTGCAAAAGATGCCAGTGCCAGCCCTCTAACCCTGACGATTATGACTATCGTGGCAGTTATCCTGTTGCCAATTGCCTTGATCTACTTCATCTGGAGTTACGTTGTCTTCCACAAACGCGTTCAAGCAAAAGGGGCGGTTAGTGAATGATCGATAAGACGCTCATGCGCTTATCGGGAATGAGGAAAACAATGACAATGCTTGCCGGGTTTGCGCTCGTGCAAGCTTTTGTTATTTTATTGCAAGGAAAGTTTCTTGCAGAAGGGATCGTCCATTCCTGGAATCGTCAAAGTTTAGCCGGGTTATGGATGCCTTTGGGGCTGTTTGCGCTGGCATTTACAGTGCGACAGCTCATTGTGTGGGTGCGCAATCGCATCGGTGCCCGCTTCGCCATGACCGGATCTGCGTGGTTGCAGGAACAATTGCTGAAGCACTTGTATGCATTAGGACCAGCGGCAGTGGCAAAAGAAGGTACCGGTAATCTGGTCACCATGGCGCTTGACGGCATTCCCGAAGCCGAAAATTATATTGAACTGATCTTAAACAAAATCCTTAATATGAGCATTATTCCGTGGGTTTTGGTTGCGTATATCTGGTACGAAAATTGGCTAACGGGTTTTACCCTACTGATTATGTTTCCGATTATCATTCTGTTCATGGTGATTTTGGGACTGGCAGCTCGTGATAAGTCGGAAAGTCAATATGCTGGTTTTCAAAAGATGAGCAACCATTTCATCGATTCGCTGCGGGGACTCAAAACGCTACAATTAATGGGCATCAGCCGCCAGTATGCCAATAACGTGTACGAAGTGTCGGAAGACTATCGGAAACAGACTATGGGCGTTTTACGCATTGCCATGTTGTCGACTTTTGCGTTGGACTTCTTTACTACGTTATCGATTGCGGTTGTCGCAGTTTTTCTTGGTATTAAGCTGATGGATGGCAGCATTCCTTTATACCCAGCGATGGTGGCGTTGATTCTGGCGCCGGAGTATTTCATGCCGATTCGTGATTTCGGTACAGATTATCACGCAACGTTGAATGGTAAAAATGCAATGGCTGCGATCTGGAAAGTAATCGACCAGCCGTTGCCGACTGATACCAAGGTGCTGCCAGCGTTTGATGGCTGGCAAGATCAAGATACTTTGAGTATGCAGCATCTTGATTTCACTTATAATGATAAGCGAGCAGGAATTCATGAGGCCGATCTACAATTTACGGGGCCAGAAAAAGTGGCGATTATCGGTGCTAGCGGCTCAGGTAAGTCGACGTTATTGAATCTGATTGGCGGCTTCTTGCAACCACAATCCGCAACGATTACTGTCCGGGGAACTAAGGTACCGCACATGACACAGGCAGCGTGGCAGGACCATTTGAGTTATATTCCCCAAGATCCTTATTTGTTTGCTGACACCATTGCGGCAAACATTCGCTTCTACCGGCCGAGTGCTTCGGATGGCGAGGTACGCCAAGCAGCCAAGGCGGCGGGATTAAGTCGATGGATCGAGACGCTGCCGGATGGCTATGAAACTCGCATTGGTGAAGGTGGACGCGGTATTTCCGGTGGCCAGGCTCAGCGAATTGCATTGGCACGAACGCTGGTTGATACCAACCGGTCAATCTGGCTATTTGATGAGCCGACTGCCCATTTGGATATTGAAACCGAAGCCGAGCTAAAAGAGACCTTGGTGCCGCTTTTTAAAAATCGACTGGTTATCTTCGCTACCCATCGACTGCATTGGCTCAATCAGATGGACCGCGTGATCGTCGTTGATGGCGGGCGGATCGTTGCGGAAGGAACACCGAGCGAGTTAGCGGCTCACTCTAAGCCCTATCAGGCACTTGTACACGAAATGCGAGGTGAATTCAATGCATTGGTGGAAAAATGAACACTGGGTCCGACCTGATCTAAAACGCTACCGGTGGCTGCTGTTCTGGTCGCTGGTTCTCGGAGTCATGACGTTTGTGTTTGCCGGCGCGTTGATGTTCACCTCGGGCTTTTTAATTGATAAAAGTGCTACTAAACCTTTATTTGCGGCGATTTACGTGACTGTTGTCCTGACCCGGGCTTTTGGGATTGGCCGTCCGGTTTTCCAATATGTTGAACGTTTAACCAGTCACAACTGGGTACTCCGGATTACCAGCCACATGCGGCGCAAGCTTTACAAAGTGTTGGAAACCGATGCAGCTTTCGTTTCGGAACACCATCAAACTGGTGATATCTTGGGACTGTTGGCAGATGACATTGGCCACATTCAAAACCTGTATTTGCGGATGATTTTTCCGACTGTGGTTGGTGCTGGCCTGACCGTAATTGCCACCTTACTATTAGGTTGGTTCAACTGGGGCTTTGCGCTATGGATCTGCTTCTTGTTACTGTTCCAAATCTTGATTCTTCCTTGGTGGGGACTGGTTGTCGAACGTTTCCGTAAGGCTGAACAAAAGCAGCTGAACCATGATGCCTATGTATCGCTGACAGACTCTGTGCTCGGCTTATCTGATTGGGTCATCACCCATCGCAGTCAGGAGTTTTTGGATCAAAGCTTGGCAGCACCGAAAAAGCTGGCGGCATCAACCGCAAAGTCCAAACGTTTCCAGTGGGGCAGGGATTTTGTTGGCCAATTGCTCTTTGTCTTGATTACCATCAGTATGTTGATTTGGACCAACCTTGAATGGACCGGCAGTCAGACAAGTGCTAACTGGGTCGGTGCCTTTGTCCTAGTTGTCTTCCCGCTTGATCAGGCCTTTTCGGGTATTGCCCAAGGTGTTGGTGAGTGGCCGACTTATCGCGATGCAATCCGGCACCTCAATGATCTGCACCCAGTGAAGAGGAAATTGCCGAAACAGCAGCCGGTACCGACTACTTTTAAAACGATTCAACTGAAACAGGTCAGCTTCCGCTACACACCCACCGATCCTGAATTGATTACCGATATTGACTTGACCCTTCATGCTGGGGAAAAAATGGCGATTCTCGGTCCCAGCGGCATGGGAAAAACGACGCTGTTGCAACTGGTGTTAGGTGACTTAACGCCGACAACCGGCCAAGTTCTGATTGACGGGCAGGACGTACTGACTTATCAGCAAAATCGCACGAATCTATTCGCGGTGCTGGATCAGAGCCCATTTCTGTTCAGCACGTCGATTATTAATAACGTCCGTTTGGGAAATGAAAACGCCAGCGATGAAGAAGTCGCTGCGGCGTTGAAAGCCGTCAAGCTGGACAAGCTCATTGCCCAACTGCCCAATGGTATGGACAGCAGTGTCGAAGAAGCCGGCTTTGCCTTTTCCGGTGGTGAGCGTCAGCGGTTATCGTTAGCGCGGATTCTTTTACAGGATGCACCGATCGTACTCCTGGACGAACCTACCGTTGGCTTGGATCCGATTACCGAACAGGCGCTGCTGGATACGATGTTCTCCGTTCTAAAAGGAAAGACCATTCTATGGGTCACCCATCATCTGCAAGGTGTCAGCCAAACTGATCGAGTTGTCTTCCTGGAAGATGGCCGGTTGACGATGAATGACACACCGCAGCATCTGGCGGAACAGAATCAGCGGTATCAGAATCTGTATGCGCTGGATGCGGGGTTGCGGTGAGGTGTTGAAACGTTCTAACTTTAAATTTAGTTGCGTCACCAGAAAAACAGCTGGTATAAGTGTGATGGCGTTAGAAACTTGTTTTATTTTTGATCCAAGTTCTGTGATCAAGCAGAATTTGGATCGTTTTTCTTTTGGTGCAGTCAAAAAGTTAAGGTCGAAAAAGAGGCGACGGAGAATAACACTTAAATTGTTGAAAACGGTTACGAAAAGCCTCATACTGAAAGTATTATTAGAAATGTGGAGGAGAAAAGATGACAAAACTCAATCAACCATATGGGATTGGTCTTGATATAGGATCTAGTTCGATCGGTTTTGCTGTTGTGGACGCAAATAGTCATTTGCTTCGTTTAAAAGGTGAAACAGCCATTGGAGCAAGGCTATTTAGGGAAGGAGAATCTGCGGCAGGTAGACGAGCAAGTCGCACAACGCGGCGGCGTTTGAGTCGTAATCGGTGGAGACTGCGCTTTTTGCAGGACTTTTTTGAGCCTCATATATCTTCAATAGATCCTGATTTCTTTTTACGGCAAAAGTATTCAGAGATCTCTCCTAAAGACAAAGAGCGCTTTAAATATGAAAAGCGGCTTTTTAATGATCGAACGGATGCTCAATTTTATAAACAATATCCAACAATGTACCATTTGCGTCTGCGCCTAATGAATGACACCAGTAAGGCTGATCCGCGTGAGATCTTTTTTGCAATTCACCATGTTTTAAAAAGCCGTGGGCATTTTTTGACACCAGGAGACGCTAAAAACTTTAGCACTGAGGATATCGATTTAAACCATATCTTTCCGGCATTGAACGAAGCATTCGCACAAGCCTATCCTGACTTGAACTTAAACTTTGAAGCGAGCAAGACCGAGAAGTTCAAATCGATCTTATTAGATGAAGATGCAACGTCAAACGATACCCAAAAAGCATTGGTAAAGTTATTGCTGGCTGATGACGGTGACAAAGAAGTATTAAAGCAGCAGAAGAAAGTACTGACTGAGTTTGCAAAGGCCGTGGCTGGTCTTAAAGCTAAATTTGATGTTGCACTAGGAATAGAAGTTTCAAATTCCGAGAACTGGCATTTTGGAATGGCGCAATTGGAAGACAAATGGAGTGACATTGAACCGTCCTTGACAGATCAAGGGATGGAAATCTTTGAGCAGATTCAGGATCTTTATCGCGCGCGGTTGCTTAATGGTATCGTTCCAGCAGGGAAAACACTTTCGCAAGCAAAAGTTGACGACTACGAGCAGCATTGCAAAGATCTTAAGCTATTTAAGGCATATTTGAAACAGCTTAATGATCACGATTTAGCCAAGCACATTCGGTTGCTTTATGATCGTTATATTGATGGCGATGACGCTAAGCCTTTTTTAAGAGACGATTTTGTTAAGGCGTTAAAAAAAGAGGTCACAGCGCATCCAACCGAACTGGCTGAGTCGTTATTAGAGCGGATGGAACACGATAACTTTATGCTCAAGCAAAGGACAAAAGCGAACGGATCAATTCCAGTCCAAATGCAGCAGCGTGAGCTTGATCAGATTATCGTTAACCAAGCCGAATATTATAGCTGGCTGGCTGCCGAGAATCCTGTTAAGGAGCATCGGGATAGCAAGCCTTATCAACTAGATGAATTGTTGAATTTCCGTATTCCCTATTATGTTGGTCCGATGATCACCGAAGAGGAACAGAGAAAATCTGGTGAAAATGTTTTCGCTTGGATGGTACGTAAAGATCCTTCAGGCAATATTACGCCTTACAACTTTGACGAAAAGGTAAATCGGGAAGCGTCAGCCAATGCCTTCATTCAACGCATGAAAACCACTGATACCTATTTGATTGGTGAAGATGTGCTCCCCAAACAGAGCCTGCTCTATCAGAAGTATGAAGTCTTAAATGAGCTAAACAATGTTCGAGTTAATGGCGAGAGTCTGAGCACGGATCAGAAGAAGCGGCTTATACGCGAGTTATTCGAACGACATAGCAGTGTTACGCTCAAGCAATTTGTTGAAAATCTGGTAGCACATGGCGATGTAGCAATGCGACCAGACGTTCGTGGCTTGGCAGATGAAAAGCGGTTTTTAAGTTCACTTTCTACCTACCATCAGTTAAAGGCCATCTTGGGTGATGCTATTGATGACAGAGATAAGTTAACTGATATAGAGGCCATCATTACCTGGTCCACGGTCTTTGAAGATGCTGCCATTTTTAAAACGAAATTAAATGAGGTTAGCTGGCTCGATTCAAAAACCCGTACATCATTAAGCAATATTCGTTATCGCGGTTGGGGACAGTTCTCACATAAACTGCTTGATGGGTTGAAACTGGGTAACGGACATACGATTATTCAGGAACTGATGCTATCAAGTAGAAACTTAATGCAGATTTTGACCGATGAAACGTTAAAGGAAGAAATAGCAACGTTAAATCAGGAGCGATTAAAGCCTGACAGCATCAGTGAGGCCATTGATGATGCCTATACGTCACCGAGTAATAAGAAAGCCATACGCCAAGTGCTGAAGGTCGTCGAAGATATCAAGCGCGCAGCAAATGATCAAGCTCCGAGCTGGTTGTACATTGAAACTGCTGATGGAGGAGGCCATCCAGGTAAAAGAACGTTGTCTCGTCAAAAACAAATTCAAGCAATTTATGAAAACACAGCCAAGGAATTGATTGATAGTGCAGTCCGTGGTGAGCTAAAAGATAAGATCGCAGATAAAACGAATTTTTCTGACCGACTTGTACTTTACTTCATGCAAGGTGGACATGATATATACACTGGGACAGCCTTGAACATTGATCAGCTGAGCAGTTATGACATCGACCATATTTTGCCGCAGTCATTGATTAAGGATGACTCTTTAGATAACCGGGTTCTTGTTCACGCTAAAATCAATCGTGAAAAGAATGCTGAGTTTGCATCAACTTTGTTTGCGGCTAAAATGGCATCTACTTGGCATCGTTGGCGTAATGCTGGTTTAATCAGTGGACGCAAGCTTGAAAATTTGCTAATGCGTCCTGATGAAGTCGATAAATATGCGAAGGGATTTGTTGCGCGTCAGTTAGTGGAAACGCGACAGATTATTAAGCTTACTGAGCAAATTGTTGCGGCTCAATATCCCGACACAAAAATCATTGCGGTCAAGGCGGGCTTGTCGCATCAGTTGCGACAGGAACTTGATTTCCCAAAAAATCGTGATGTTAACCATTATCATCATGCTTTTGATGCGTTCTTAGCGGCTCGTATAGGAACCTACCTCCTTAAACGATATCCGAATTTGGCTCCATTCTTTACGTATGGCGAATTCACGAAAACCAATCTCAAAAAATTACAAAGCTTCAACTTTATTGGTGCGCTGACGCACGCAGATAAAAAAATAACGTCCAAAGACACTGGTGAGGTTTTGTGGGACAATCAGCGAGATATCGAGGAACTCGATCAAATTTATAACTTTAAACGCATGCTGATAACGCATGAAGTTTATTTTGAGACTGCTGATTTGTTTAAACAAACGGTTTATGCTGCTAAGGATTCTAAGGAACGCGGTGGCAGTAAGCAGCTAATTCCAAAGAAGAAGGGCTATCCGACTGGAATTTATGGCGGATATACTCAGGAAACAGGGAGCTATAACGCCTTAGTTCGTTTAACAAAGGCAGGCAAAGTAGTATATCAAGTTTTCAAGATTTCAACACAGAATGCCGCAGAAATTGCCGCCGCTAGATCTCTATCGGCTGAGGAGGGCAATAAGAAGCTGTGCCAAATTTTGGAGAAGAGCCTTATTAAAACAAATAGGGATAAGAAAATCACTGTCGATTTGTCTGACGTAGTTATACCTCGTCTAGGTAAGGAAGCGTTATTTCACAACAGTAAGTACGGCCTGTTTTTGGTTAACTCGGATACCTACTACCACAATTATCAAGAACTTTGGTTGTCCCGCGAAGACCAAAAAATTTTGAAAAAATTGTTTTTAACAAAGTATGACCTGTCTGAGATGGATCGCGATGCTCTTCATCTCTTTGAGACTATCGCTAAACAAGTAGAACAATTCTTTAAACTTTATGATATTAATCAGTTTCGGACTAAGATTCCGAGTGCATTTGACGCTTTCGGAGAACTTCCAGTAGAAGGTGTTGATGGTGAGAAAGGCAAGATTGAAACTCTGAAGCAGTTATTGATTGGACTACAGGCTAATCCCGTCCGAAGTGAACTTAAGAATCTTGGCATTAAAACGCCATTTGGTTTCCTCCAAGCTGGTAAGGGTATTAATCTTGATGATGATACAGAGATCATTCAACAATCTCCAACCGGATTGTTTAAGCGACGAGTACGACTGGCGGATTTATAATCATTTTCGCAATTCTTGAACAAAAAAGCCATCCGAGAACGAACTCGGATGGCGGCGAGCATATGTAGGCCCTACATGGGCTCAGAAATTGAAACTCAGCCGAAGCTTTGTTTGATCTCAACGTGTAGATGTCAGATCAATCAATTCAAGTTGTTGAGGATGTCGTCTCAACAACTGTATTAAATCATATTACGCAAGCGATTACAAGAGGTGATTTTATGGGATGGCGATCGTTGATTATAACCCAGCATTGTAAAGTAACAACAAAGCAACATTCCTTGGTTGTTCAAACAAATGGCGATATTCATACGATGCCGATAGATGATCTGAATCAGGTTATTTTTGCGACGACGCGGGCTTTGATTTCCGCGGATGCTATTACATCGTTGGCAGAAGCAAATGCAAAGGTTGTTTTTTCCGGCCGAGATGGGCAACCGGTCACGGAAACTGCAAACTTGTATTCCGATCGGCGGAAAGCTGAACAGATCCGTCTACAAGCTAATTGGCCGAATGATTTGGTCGAAACAATGTGGACAAAGATTGTTGCAGCAAAAATAAACAACCAAGCCCAAGTGGTCAAACTTTGTGGACATGATGAGCGACCACTGCTAGATGACCTTGACGCTCTAGAACTAAATGATGTATCAAATCGTGAGGCCAGTGCGGCTCGACGTTATTTTAAGATAATGTTTGGAGAGGACTTTTCGCGATCAGATCTGTGCGCGACCAATGCGACCTTAAACTACGGATATTCGATTTTACTTTCAAGTACGAATCGTGCGATTGTGAGCACTGGTCATATAACGGAACTGGGTATGCATCACCACAGTGCGTCCAATCCATATAATCTTGGCTCAGATTTAATGGAACCGTTCAGACCTGCAATCGATTACTGGGTTGCGCAACACTCAATCAAAGATCTTACGCCGGATGTTAAATACGCTTTGATTGATTTGCTTAACTTAGAGTTGACGTTTAATGGCAAAAAGGCCTTACTTCAAAATGCATTAGCAGATCATGTTGAGAATTGTATGGCATTTTTGGATGGGCGTGCTAAGAAGTGTCGAATTGAGGTGATCTTTCCCGATGAGGTATCGAGTTATGCGATTAATGATCATGTTTGACCTGCCTGTCGAAACATCAGAAGACCGTCGAAATTATCGTAAATTCCGACGAGCGCTTATTGATGAAGGGTTTTTGATGATGCAATACTCCATTTATGTACGCGTTTGTAAAACAAAAAAATCAGCTACGTATATGGAGCACAGAATTGCAACTGTTAAGCCCCCCGTTGGAATTGTCCAAACCTTAATGATTACAGAAGCACAATATCAAGCTATGCATTTCATGGTTGGGACAGAAAAACAAGATATTCGGAACTTAGCAGACAGGACGGTGATTATTTGAATTTAACTTATTATCCCTTTCAAGTGATTACAACCAAGCCTTCACTAATAACGGTAGTAGATACGGCTGTGCCCAAAGTGTTTCTTGATCTGCTGAGAACACTTCGAGGCGATCATGGGGAAGTTGTCTTAAGCAATGACCAAATGCAGATTCAAGAAGTCAATAAGGTGTGTTTGTGGGTCGGTGATCCTGTCCTAGAACTAGATTTGGACAAGTTGTTACAACGTTGGATTTACAAAAAGATTGCACAAATGATTGACGATCAGCGGCTTGTTGAGTTAATTGACCAATCGCAACATATGGCCATGGAATTGCTGAAAGATCCTCTTTTGAACGACCTTCCTCTCACAGTTGAGCCCGGTGGGAAGCTGGAACAAATCATGAAGTATTGTAACCTCCATTTCGATGAAGGGGTAATTGTAGAACCAGTTTCTAAAATTGAAGCAGTGATTCAAACCTTAACAAAGCTTGAGGAAAAACGCCTTGTAATATTGGCTAATGTCAGTCATTATTTAGGTGCTAAGGAGTGGAAATGTTTGGTGGATCAAGTTAGTGGCACCACACTGGAGATACTTCTCATTGAATTTTCAGATGTCGAACGAAAGAGTTTCTTTGAAGACTGCCAGTATGTGTACATTGACAACGACTTTATGGATAGTCGAGAGCTGATTGATTAAGAGACCGTGTGAAAACACCGGTCTCAGGTAGATGTCAGATCAATCAGTTCAAGAGCCCATTTGGGAATATCTGGGCACAGGTAATTGTCTCAGGTAGATGTCAGATCAATCAGTTCAAGAGCCGACAAGATTGACGTATCTAGCGCCCCTAGGTCTCAGGTAGATGTCAGATCAATCAGTTCAAGAGCAGTGATCCTGCAAAGGGCGTAAGAATCATAGTCTCAGGTAGATGTCAGATCAATCAGTTCAAGAGCCTGCTTGCAGGCCGGCATCACCGCGACACAGTCTCAGGTAGATGTCAGATCAATCAGTTCAAGAGCTTTTGATCGTTAACTAAAACATACCAATCTGTCTCAGGTAGATGTCAGATCAATCAGTTCAAGAGCTTTAGGCAACCGTTTCGATTTTCTCGCTAAGTCTCAGGTAGATGTCAGATCAATCAGTTCAAGAGCTCGAGGATTAAAGCGCCGAGGTCATTGCCGGTCTCAGGTAGATGTCAGATCAATCAGTTCAAGAGCGTATCAGTGCCATATCCGTCTTTAAACGCCGTCTCAGGTAGATGTCAGATCAATCAGTTCAAGAGCATCGCCATTCTGGGGCGAGGCTGCCGTGTTGTCTCAGGTAGATGTCAGATCAATCAGTTCAAGAGCTACGCAAGTAAGCGTTTTGGGGTACTAATCGTCTCAGGTAGATGTCAGATCAATCAGTTCAAGAGCCTGACAGTCTGGACTGAGATCTACGCTGGCGTCTCAGGTAGATGTCAGATCAATCAGTTCAAGAGCCCATCATCAGGCGAAAAACGCGCTACATATGTCTCAGGTAGATGTCAGATCAATCAGTTCAAGAGCATCTAAGATCTGACATTTCGACCGTTTTGGGTCTCAGGTAGATGTCAGATCAATCAGTTCAAGAGCCGTCTTATACGGTTGTGACCCTTGTCAGGCGTCTCAGGTAGATGTCAGATCAATCAGTTCAAGAGCATTCATGTTAGTACGCCTCGCCGTCTTGTGGTCTCAGGTAGATGTCAGATCAATCAGTTCAAGAGCATCGACCCCATCTGGTTGTGCAATGTCATCGTCTCAGGTAGATGTCAGATCAATCAGTTCAAGAGCTGATGGAGTCATCACCATACGATGTCATGAGTCTCAGGTAGATGTCAGATCAATCAGTTCAAGAGCCCTTTTCGCATGCCGCTCATCGCCATCAAGGTCTCAGGTAGATGTCAGATCAATCAGTTCAAGAGCATGGGCGCTTGAAAATAAGATACCGATCACGTCTCAGGTAGATGTCAGATCAATCAGTTCAAGAGCAAGATCGGAAACGATTTTCCCAACTCTTTCGTCTCAGGTAGATGTCAGATCAATCAGTTCAAGAGCAATTCAACCGCTGTGGCGGCCAAATATGCGGTCTCAGGTAGATGTCAGATCAATCAGTTCGAAAGTTTTCAAATTGGTGTTAGTGGCCAAGCTTATTAGATAAAGAGCACTGATGAGGTTGGTCGTAAGAGTAATACGAATTTAACAAGATTGTATTTTGTCAAAGGCTGCTAATGAAATTTGCGGCTTTTGTTTGGCTAGACAAAAGAAATCTGCAAGTTGATTGTTAACCACTGTAATGCTAGGGCCTGTCTTAAAACTATTTCAACCATACCAGAATAGCCGAGATATAAACGGTTTCCAAGAAAACGGGGCCAATTTATTATATCGTGTTGCTAAGCGAATGCAATTCTTCACCTGATTGAAAAGGCTTTCAATCAGGTGGCGATCCCAGTAGACATGATAATCACAATCCCATTTTTCTTTTATGCTGGCTTTAGGTGTAATGGTATAGGAACCATGCTCGGTATCGATATAATCACGCAGATGCTTGGCATCATAAGCTTTATCGGCAATCACATTGACGCCAGCAAGTTCAAGTTGTACCAGCAATGGTTGCGCTGCTTGTGAATCGTGAATATGGACACCTGTCAATAAAAAGCGCAACGGATTACCTAAGCCGTCCACAATGGCATGAATCTTGGTGGTTCGGCCACCGCGACTCATACCGATGGCTTGGTTTTCGACGATGCATCTGACGTTTTTTGCACCGGTTGCTTTCTGATGAACGTGGATGCTCGTTGAATCTAAGCTGATATTTTCCATGTCAGGATCATCGCTGATCGCCGTAAAGGCTTTCTCGAAGACAACCCGTGTCCGTTCAGCTACGAAAACGGTTGTAGACTGTCTTCCATGACACATAGCGTTCCGATAAATCACGCGAGCAGCGCCACTTTTAAGCAGCCAAAGATTCGCATTAAAAGCCGTTTTGTTGGAAAGCTTAGATGGTCGACCGGTACGGTAAGATGGGAACA
This sequence comes from Lacticaseibacillus chiayiensis, assembly GCF_004123795.1. Taxonomy (GTDB): domain Bacteria; phylum Bacillota; class Bacilli; order Lactobacillales; family Lactobacillaceae; genus Lacticaseibacillus; species Lacticaseibacillus chiayiensis. The sequence continues at coordinate 30,998 of NZ_MSSM01000011.1, forward strand.
GTGTTGCAAGCTGATCCCATTGTTCATCAGAAAGTTCATAACGTTTAGGTGTATTCATTGATTTATACTTAGCATTATTAACTAATATACAGGGCTTTGACGTTTTAAGACAGACCTTAGTTATTCACTTGTACAATAAGAACCTGAAAACCGATTTGAGGTGACCTAACATGCGCTGGCTAAAAAAATATGTACGACCACTGGATTATGTCATTGTGGTCTTACTGTTCATAGCATGCTTCATTCCACTTGAGATCTTTTCGATGACCGAAGCGCATGTGAATACGGATCAAAAAGTGGCGGTTATTTCGATTAATGGCCATGTCAAACGGCGCATTAAGCTGGATGCTCATGCCGAGCACCAGCAGTTTACGCTTTATCCGGCAAAAGGACAGTATAATGTCATCGAAGTTGATGGCGCACGCATTCGCGATAAGGAAGATAATTCGCCGGATCAGATTGCGGTGCATACGGGCTGGATTAGCCAAATTGGGCAGCAAAGCATCTGCCTACCGCATAAATTGCTGATTGAAATCAAGCCGGCGCAAGGAAATAAAGGCACTAGCGGCGATGATGGCGGACTGGTACACCCTTAATCAGTTGGCTTAAACGTTTACAAGCTGCTAAATGTGGTGCAGTATTTCAAAAATAGCTGCTTAAATGTGATTTTCTCATGGTAAACTGGAAAAACAATCTGTTGTTCAACAGATCGTTTGCGACACGGATGGCAGTCACAATGCTGCAGACTGATTGAAAGAAAAGAGGAAAGCCTTTATAATGCTTGGATTATTGAAATACGGACGTGACAAGCTTGGGGCTGGGGTTATTGAAGCAATTTTTGATTGGTTACCGACAGTCTTGCCGGTCATCATTGCGCTTGAATTGGCGGCAAATCGTGCGATGGAAGCAATCGTGGTGGTCGGGGTACTGGGGATATTTTGGCTTCTGTATATTACGATTTACGAGCGACATCACCGTCATGACTGGGCCATGAGTGCCAAGCGTGAGCTGCGTGATCGTTATTTCGAGGCGCTTTACCAACGCAATGATGCCGCGGCCGCAACCGGTGCAGACAATGCGGTGATTCAGCGTGATTTGGGCGGACTTAACAATTTGGATATGTTTTATAGCACGTTGTTTCCCACTTCCTTGCAGGCGATGATGACTTACCTGTTGTTGATCGCGCTGTCGATTTGGTATCGTTCATGGTTAGCTTTGCTGCCGCTTGCCTGTGTCTTGTTGATCGGCTTTGCCATGATGTTTCTTGGCAAGCAAATGTCGGCACAAAATAAGACTCATCTGGCTGGCTTTTTAAAAATGGGTGGACGCTTTATTAATGACTTGCGCGGGATGAATATCTTGGTGATGTACAATGCTGCCGACCGTTACGGGCAAAAGTTCGCGGACGAAAGCGAATATTTTCGCCAGGCAACGATGAATCTTTTGAAAACCCAGTTGCAGGTGCTGTTTGTCATCAATGGTTTTGTTTACCTAACTGTGTTCGTTGGCGGTTTTGTGACCGCACTTCAGCTGATTGGCGGCCAGTTACCAGTGGCCGGGGCGTTTGCCACTTGGTTTACGTTGGCCATGATGATGGTCAATGCCCGGCAACTTGGCTATTTCGTGCATGTTGTCAAATCAAATGGACCGTCACTGGCGGCGATCCTTGGCACGATTGCCAAGGCCAAGGCGGCGCCGGCGACAGTTCGGATTACCGACAACCGCCCACTTAAACAAATCACACTTGATCAGACGACGATCGGTTATGCGCCGGATAAACCACTTGTCACTGACATCGATGCTACGCTAAAACCGGGCAAGTTATACGGTTTGGCGGGCGAAAATGGCACCGGTAAGAGCACGCTCATTCAAGCTATTTTGGGTCGCCTGGAGACTTTATCCGGAACGATTATGGCTGACAACACGGCCGTCTCTGCGTTGAGCAACGCACAGAAAGCTGCGGTGTTTGGGTATGTCACGGCAGATGAGTACCTTTTTTCCGGCACTGTCCAGGAAAATTTGCTGTTAGGGAATCGCTTTGGCGACACGTGGCAGCAGAAACTTGATGATTTAGGACTGATGCAGTTTGTCCCTAGGTTGGAAAAAGGTTATGACACAAAGGTGGGCGAAGGCGGACGGTTGCTTTCACCTGGGCAGCGGCAACAGTTGGCGTTTGCGCGGATGTTACTGGCGGACAAGACCGTTTACCTGTTGGATGAAATGACGTCTAGCATTGATAAAGTCAACGCTGCGGCGATTTTGGCGGCTGTTAAAAAGTTGAGCCAAGAGAAAATTGTTTTGTTCATTTCTCACGACCTTGCTGCAATGGCGCAGGCTGATGTGGTGTGGTTTATTCATGATCAACATTTGATCGTTGCTAATCATGAGAAACTTTATCAAGAGCAGCCGGCGTATCGGCGACTGGTGGATAATCCGGAGACGATGCAGAAAGAGGGTGCACGCTGATGATCAGAGGGTTATTAAAGTACACCCATCATTTAACCGGCGCCATTGTGATCAGTTTTTTGATCGGCATGGTTGCCGAACTGGCCAAAGCCGTTGTCTTGATTCTTGCGGCGATGATGCTGTTTGATCCGCAACACGCGTCAGAGTTGCTGTTGCCAGGCGTCATCGCGGTCATTCTCTTGGGTCTCGGAAGTTTCGGCGAGCAATATGCCGGACATTTTGTAGCTTTTCATGTCCTAGCTGACTTACGCGGCGCGGTTTATCGGCAACTGGTACGATTGGCACCGGCAAAACTGGATACGCAATCGAGCGGTAAGTTACTCAAGTTAATTGGCAGCGACATCGAAGCGATGGAAATCTTTTATGCCCATACCATCGTTCCCGTGGCAATCGGCGTAACATATGGTCTTTTGATGACGGCAGTTTATAGTCGCGTCAGTATTTTGGCAGCAGTGGTTGCGCTGGTCGGTTATGCGGCCGTGGGCGGGTTGATTCCGTATGCGCGGCATCGGCAATTGACCGCTAAGACTCAGGCTGCTGATCAGCTGAAGGCGGCCAACCAGCAGTACTTGTTAGAATCAGTTCGTGGGATGGGGGCGGTGCGCCAGCTGGGCATTGCAAAAGAACGCATGGATCAAGGCAATGTCGGCTTTGACCGCGAAGCCGCCGCGTTTCAACAAGCGCAATTCAGTCAATTATTAAAAAATGTCGCTGCAACGTTCGTCATGGTCGCAACGTGGTTGGTCATGGTCTGGATAAGCGGCTGGCAGCAGGCAACCGCCTTGCAACAAGCGGTTCTTGCAATCTTCCCGCTGACTTTTGGTCCGTTGCTCGCACTAAACAATCTTCCTGGATCCCTGCTTAACGGGTTTGCGGCGGCTAAAAATCTTTTCAACCTATTGCAGGAACAGCCGCTAACGGCAGCACCAGCAACCGCAAGTCAAACAGTTGGTGCGATTAAGCAGATTCAGGTGAAGCAGGTTTCATTTAGTTATCCAGTGCGTCCCGAAGAGGTTTTAAACGACGTGACGCTGACCTTAAAGGCTGGTGAAATCGCCGGTTTTGTGGGTGCGAGCGGGTCGGGCAAAAGTACATTGGCTAAACTGATCATGGGCTGGTATCCAGTCACAAGTGGGAAGATTCTGATCAATGGTACGGATCTTGCAACCCTCAATCCACAATCACTACGGGCACAAATTAATTATTTGCCGCAGTCCGCGATATTTTTCTCCGAATCGGTCCGTGATAATCTGACGTTGCATGACCCGGCGATCACGGATGATCAAATTTGGACGGTGTTGGCGCAAGTTAAACTGAGTGAGCGGTTAAAACAGGTTGCCAATGGACTGGATACACAGATTGTTGCCGGACACGTGCCTTTTTCCAGTGGCGAACAGCAACGACTCGAATTGGCCCGCGCGTTGTTGCATTCTAGCAGCGTCTTGGTTTTGGATGAGCCGACAAGCAACCTTGATACCGAAAACGAGCGACTGATTCTCGACACGATCAAGACTTATTATCACGGCATCGTCATTTTGATTTCACATCGCGCAGAATCGGCAGCCTATGCGGATCGGATTTATCGCTTCAATAATCGGCAGGTTGTGGAAGAAAAGTAATTTGTGACCTGTTTTGCATCGAATGCTCATCGTGCCTCAATGGTCTTTCATAGAAAACAAAAATTCACCCTTTTGAGATAAGTTTGTCTTAGGGGTGAATTTTTTAATGATTCAAAAGGATTTTTAGAATAATTTCGCACACTCTCAAACATTCATATGAGATTCAGGACTCATCAAACTTCTTGACCCAAGCTTGAAAAACTTCGCTAATTCGTGTGCTAAAAAGGTTGAAGAATAACGCATATCATTGGCAAGCCACCAGCGAATGACACTGAGATAGACGGCGGGCACAATGTTTAACAACAGATCGCGTTCAACGGCGGTCTTTTGCGGCAAACATTCGATGAGATGTTGTTGTAAAGCGTCTTCAGCCTGTTGTCTTAGACCTAAATGGTTGGGGTCATTTAAGATAAATGCATAGAGACGCGGTTCATTTGCCACAACTTTTAGTGCTTGTCCTAGGTCGTCGGTAAAGGCGGCTTCTTTAAAGGTGTTTTTAGAAAAGTAAAGTTCGGGGGCCATCGCAGCAATGATTTTAGTCATGCCGACTGCTGTCATTTGTTTAAGCAAATCGTATTTATCGACATAGTGAAGATAGAATGTCGAGCGATTAATTTTGGCAGTTTGGGCAATGTCATTGATGGTGATATTTTCAAACCCTTTTTGATCGATAAGGGAAAGAAAGGCCGTGTGGATAGCATCGTTGGTTTTAATGACACGCAAATCAGTTTGATGCGACATTTAAGACACCTCTGTTGATTAATCTTGACTTGGACGACATTGACAAACCATTTGCTGTATAAGCAACAAATGGCCGTCTGTTAAGCATTGTAGCCGTTTTATAACGGCATGTATAGTGGATTCAGCATCAAGAAAGGAACTTTATAATGCCAAAAAAATGGACGGTATCAGATTTTCCAGTCGGTCTTTATCAAGTGAACCATGATCAGAGTGTCAATTTCCAAATGAATCGGTTCTTTAACTGGTCAAATGATCGCGAAATGTTGCAGCAGATGAAGCGTCTCGACGATCCTAAGCAAACTTATCCCGAACTTGTTACAGCGTTCGAAAGCTCTGGCAAATCAGCACTAAAAAAGAATGAAAAGTTACGCGCTGCGATGTACTTTAGACTAGCAGAATTTTACCTACCTTCAACCGATTCAGGAAAAATCAACCTGCGTCATCAATTTATCTCGCTGAGCAACGCTTATTACGGCATTACTGAAAAACAGCACTTTTTGATCCCTTATGAAAATGGGCACATGTCTGCCTACCGGATAACACCTTCAAATCCGCGGGGCACCCTTTTATTTTTAAATGGCTTTGATGGTGACATTGAGGAAGTGACCCGGCTCATGCTGGTCTTGCGTGACGCGGGATATGATGTCATCTATTTTGATGGCTCTGGCCAAGGTTATTGTTTGGAAGAGGAATATTTGCCGATGACGCACCAGTGGGAAAAACCGGTAAAAGCGGTGCTTGATTATTTTCATGTCGACAAGGCAACTGCTATCGGTATGTCGTTGGGTGGTAATCTTGCTTTAAGGGCAGCGGCCCTTGAACCGCGCATCAACCGCGTTATTTGTTATGATATTTTTCCTGACTTTTTTGATTGTTTGATGAATCAGTTACCAGCTGAGCTAAAAAAGAAATTCAACCGCTCATTAGTAACCGAAGAGAATAAAGATCAGATTAATGGAGTGGCTGACCAACTCATGAAAAAAAGTCTAATGTTGCAATGGGCATTTCAACAGGGGATGAAGGTAATGGGGGTTGAGACGCCATTCGATTTTATCCGAAAAACGCTCAATTATACGGCTGATGGGATTTCACCGTTAGTTAAACAGGATGTTTTATTGCTTGCCGGTGGCCAATGACCATTATGTAGCCAATGATCAGCTACCGCGGCAAATTAGGACGTTAACCCATGTGTACTCTCTCACTGCAAGGAGATTTACGGCACAGGAATTTGCTAGCAATCATTGTCAGCTTGGCAATGTCGGGCTTGCATTGACTACCATGTTGAACTGGCTTGCTCAGTTGAACCAAGAAGAACTTGTCCTTGGTAAAGTGAATTAAGATCATAGCGTGTGTCCAACTTGACAAGGTGAACAGTGTTATGTTTTAATATAAGCTATAGTGAATAGCAACGAATCGGTTGAGCGTATGCTTCAAGAAGCCTTTCCTGGGGAAGAAAGGGCATTGAGGCGTGCGCTCTTTTTTTCGTGAGCGTGAGCCGGCGCGTTTAAGAGTCGGAGTGTAAGTGGCCTTGGGCGTGATGACCCGGGCTTGGTCATTGCGACCAAGGCCCTTACACGTAGACTCCTGCGCCGGCGAACGCGTTATGACGTAAGCAAAAAGCGCCACCAACCGAATTCAAGAACTTATATCAAGAAGGAGATGACCATGCAGAAAGTTTATTTAAAGCATAAAGAGGAAGTTTTAACCGCCTTGGCGACCAATCGAACACATGGATTAACCAGCTCAGACGCTGAAACAAGATTGGCAAAGTTTGGTCCCAATGCTTTGAAAGCCGCGCCAACGATCCCCGCCTGGAAGCAATTTTTATTAACATTGAAGGAACCACTTGTCATTATTTTATTTGTTGCTGTCGGACTGGCCTTGCTGAGTGCCGCATACGATTTTTTTGTCACCGGCAATCGCAGTCATGGCATGGCGGCAATTTATGAAAGTATCGCTATTTTAATCCTGATCGGCGTCAATTCCGGCTTAGGCTACTGGCAGGCACAATCGGCGAAAAAGTCGATGGATGCGCTACGCAACATGGCGGATCATCAGGCGCGGGTGTTGCGCGATGAAGTTTGGGAAGATGTGCCGGTTGCGGAGCTGGTGCCAGGCGATATTGTTCGGGTACAGACCGGTGACTTTGTGGAAGCCGATGTGCGGTGGCTGCGGGTGGCCAATCTGCAAACATCCGAGGCGCACTTAACCGGTGAAGCAGAGCCTGTGAGCAAGCAATCCCATGCCCTGACTGAAAAAGTTGAACTGGGCGATCAGACCAACATGGGTTTTGCCGGTTCGATGGTGACGGCGGGAAATGGCTATGGCGTCGTGGTAGCAACCGGAATGGAAACCGAACTCGGTAAAATTGCCAAGTTAATGAATGACGTGCCGACACAAAAGACGCCCATCGAACGGGTCGTTCACAGCTTGAGCAAAAAGCTGATGATTGTGGCGATCGGGATTGTTTTCCTGACGTTAGGTTTGGAGCTCTTTAAAGCTTATCAGCAAACCGGCAATATTTCTTTTGAAATACTGGCTGCTTCCTTGTCGACTGCCATTGCACTTGCGGTGGCGGCGATTCCGGACGCGTTACCGGCTGTTTTGTCCATCGTGTTAACCATTGGTGCGACCAAGTTAGCCAAGAATCAAGGCTTGATCAAGTCACTGAACTCAGTTGAAACCTTAGGCGCGACGAATTATATTGCGTCTGATAAAACCGGTACTCTGACCAAAAACGAGATGACGGTCACCCGCTTTTTTGCCAACGGCGCGCATTATGAAGTCGAAGGTAACGGGTATGACACGACTGGTGATTTTTTACCGGTAGATGATCGAGATACGCCGGCAGTCGAGTGCTTTTTGCAGGCGGCGGTGTTAAACAATGAAGCCAATGTTATGCAAGATGAAGATGGCCGCTTTCAGCCTTTTGGGAATCCAACCGATGTGGCGTTAGTCGTAGCCGGCGCAAAAGGCGACATTGATCGGGCAACATTGCTGGAAAAGAACGATCAACGCGATATCGACATTTTACGGGTGTTGCCGTTTGATTCGACGCGGAAAATGATGAGCGTCGTGATTAAAGAAAATGGCCAGTTCAAGGTGCTGACCAAAGGCGCGCCGGACGTTATTTTACAGAAAACGGATCAAGTGGTGGATCATGATCAGCTGGTGCCGATTGCAGAAGCACGGGCGACCATGGAAAAAGTGATTCTGGACTTCGCTAATGATGCGTTGCGAACTATTGCGATCACGGAACGCGCCATTGATGAATCGCTGGCTTTGCATGGTGAAACAGCCGAACTGGAGCAACATCTAACACTGCTAGGCATCGCTGGCATCATCGACCCACCTCGCCCGGAAGTGAAGCGCTCGATTCAGACGTTGCATACGGCTGGCGTCAATGTCGTGATGATTACCGGGGACCACGCCGCCACTGCACGCGCCATTGCTTACAAGTTGGGGATTGTTCAGAAAAAGGATGCTCAGGTCATTGAAGGCGCCATGTTAGACAAGCTGCCTGATGCTGAGTTAGACGACGTGGTCTTAGAAGCGCGGGTCTATGCGCGGGTTTCCCCGGAGCACAAGCAACGGATCGTTAAAGCCCTGCAACGGCGCGGCCAGGTGGTTGCCATGACCGGTGACGGGATTAATGATGCCCCGGCATTGCGGGCTGCAGATATCGGTATCGCCATGGGCATCAATGGCACCGAGGTCACCAAAGATGCAGCCGATTTGATTTTGCTCGATGATAAATTCACTACCATCGAAAAGTCAGTGGCAGCTGGCCGGACGATCTTTGGAAACATTAAGAACTTCATGCGCCATGAATTAACGACCAACGTTGCGGAAGTGCTAGCGTTGCTGTTAGGGGTTCTCCTGATGACCGGTCCTATTGGCCATGTCAGCGCAACCACGCCGACACTGACGGCGCTCATGGTTTTGTGGGTCAATATGGTGTCCGATGCGATACCGAGTTTTGCCCTTGCATATGACAAACCGCAAGCGGACCAGATGAAGCAAAAGCCGCGCGATACCGATGTTTCGATTCTAAGAGGCATGGTGGGCCGCATCTTTGTTCGCGGGACTGTCATGGGCGGCACGGTGTATATTGCCTTTATCTGGGCGGCCAGTGCCGGATTGCCAGCAGCTGCAGCCCAGACGATTGCGTTCCTGACCCTGGTATTTGGTCAATTATGGCATGTTTTTGATGCGCGGAGCACAACGACTTTGTACCGACGCAATCCGTTCAGCAATGTCAAGTTGCTCGCAGCAGTTAGTTTTGCAGCGGTCAGTTCATTGTTGGTCACCACCCTGCCATTTTTCAACGTGGTGATGGGTACCCAAATGCTGACATGGCAACAGTATTTGTTAGTTACCGTGCTACCGGCAATTCCTACGCTTGTACTTTCGGGGATTAAAGAGGCTTGGTTGGCAGTGGCTAAGAAAAAATAATGTCTTTTCAATAAACTGATGCCGATTGCATTAAGCTGCTCATTCAAGGGGCAGCTTTTTTCGTGCGCATTTGTGGCTTCTCTACCGGCGAACAGCTTATGCTGCAAGATACGAAGCGGGACCTATTTTTCATATTTCCAAAAATAAAATTGACTTTTTCCAGAAAACAGCAGTATTATATAGACCGGTTGTTATAATTTGGAGGTTACCAATGAACACACGTGAAAAGTTAGTCGCGACGGCTGCAGATCTTTTTCAGGAAGAAGGGGTCAGGGCGACGGGATTATCAAAAATTCTGGCTGTCAGCGGAACCCCGAAAGGTTCACTTTATTATTATTTTCCAGAAGGCAAAGTGCAGCTGATTGAAGCCGCCATTGAGTATGCGGGTGCGCAAATTTTGGCGCGGGTTAAACAAGCGCTTGAACGGGATGCGGCGCCGGAAATTGCCTTGACCGGGCAGTTGGCGGAAATGGCGGATGAAATGCAGCAGCACGGCCGGCTCAGCAGCCATTCAATCAGCCTGATCGCACTAGAAACTCGCGATGATCCGAAATTGCAGGCAGCCTGCAGTGCGGTTTATACGCAACTTGAAGATTTATACACCGACAAGCTGGTTTCAGGGGGGATGTCAGTGGCACCGGCGCGGCAACTGGGACAATTCGTTCAGGCAACGATCGAGGGCACCATTATGATCGCGACTACCAAAACGAATCCTGACTTGTTACGGCAAACCGCGGTCCAGTTGACCTACCTGATTAAGCAGGCGTTGACTTCATGAAAATGCCTGCCAACTGTTCATTGATTCGAAAGTAGAAAAGGAAGTTATTCATGCAATTATCACAAACAAAAGTGATGCCACAAGCACGTGTTCATATCGCCCATCCAGCTTTAGCCATGATCGGGTTGATGATCGGAGCGTTTGTCGGCATGTTTTCAGAAACATCCCTTAATATCGCATTACCCAGTCTGATGACGGCACTGAATGTGTCGCAAGGCACGATTCAATGGCTCGTCACCGGTTATATGCTGGTCATCGGGATCTGCATGCCGGTTTCCAGTCTTTTATCCAAATGGTTTAATACCAAAAGAATTATTTTATTCGCATTAGGCGCCTTCATTCTTGGCTCAGTTGTTTCCGCGATGGGTGCTAGCTTTGCCGTTGTCTTAATCGGTCGCTTAATTCAGGGCATTGGGACCGGTTTGATTCTGCCATTGATGTTTTCGGTGGCAATGCAGATTTTTCCGCCGTATAAACTGGGCACGGTGATGGGTTTGGCGGCGCTGGTGATTATGTTTGCGCCTGCAATTGGCCCGACTATTACCGGACTCATCTTGGCCAAGTTTACCTGGCATGATATTTTCTGGTTATTTGTCCCGTTCTTGGTATTGGCATTTATTTTTACCTTGACGTCAATGGAAAATGTTTATCACCAAACCAAAACACCGGTCGACTGGATCTCGATTGTTGCCTCATCGATCGGTTTTGCCGGAATCGTTGTGGGCACGACCATGGCGAGCGACTCAGGTTGGCTATCGCTTACGGTAGCGGTTTCATTGCTGATCGGTATTGCCGGTTTGGCGTTTTATACCCGGCGGCAGTTGACGTTGAAAAAACCGATGTTGAACTTGCGGGTCTTCGCCAATGAACAGTTTACGGTTGGTACCTTACTGGTCATGCTTGATTTTGGCGTGATTCTGGCTTCGATGTATCTATTGCCGATGTACTTGCAGCGCGTTATTGGCCTACCAGTCGCGATGACCGGTCTCGTGATGTTGCCAGGCGGGATTGTCAACGCCGCGGTTTCGGCGATTGCCGGCCGGATGTATGACAGTCATGGCGCAAAGTGGTTAGCCCGTGGCGGCTTTGTGATTGCCATTCTCGGGATCCTGATATTGCTGAGTAGTGGGGCACAAAGTCCGCTGTGGTGGATCATTTTGGGACATGTGACCTTAATGGTTGGTGCGCCGCTTGCGATGTCACCAGCGCAAACGTATGGCTTGAACAGTTTAAGCGGCGCCGAAAGTGCAGATGGCAGCGCCTTGCTGAACACCTTACAGCAAATTGTCGGGGCGGTTTCAACAGCGGTGGCCACAAGTATGCTTGCTTTGGGTTCTGCTCAAGCCGCTGGACAAACAGGACTGACAATCGGTTCGCACTATGGTTTCATATTCGTCCTAGTTCTTGCCGTTGTCGGCTTGATTGTTGCCTTTCAAGTTAAAAAGCCGCAAGTGAGCCGCGATCTTTAGTCTTACAAACACATTTCAATGAGTTCCGGTAAGTGATTGCAAAAACAATCGCCCTTACCGGAACTTTTTTTGCAATTAAACGGATCTTTTTCGAAAGCGTCATGCAGAAATAGTGCAAAAATGTTTCCGCCGCTAAGCATTGTCCGTGACTAATTTGTATACCATCTGTTATGCTTACTTCGTTGTTAGTAGGCAGTGTCATAAGGAGGATGATTGTTTGAAGAATCCATATGATTTTGATGTCTTGTACTTAGGTAGTGGGCATGGCGCGTTTGACGGTGCCGGTCCGTTGGCAGCTTCCGGAAAAAAGGTTGCAGTGGTTGAAGGCGAGATGATCGGCGGCACTTGCCCGAATTATGGCTGTAACGCGAAAATCACACTCGATACGCCAGTGGTTTTACAACGTTTTGCTGAACGGATGCAGGGCGTTGTATCTGGCAATATCAAGATTAATTGGTCGGCATTAGTGGCGCACAAACAAGCTGTGATTAAACCGTTACCGGATGCTATCGGCGCAGGATTGACCCAAAACGGCGTGACAATCATCCACGGCTATGGAAAATTTCAGGATGCGCACACGATTGTTGTGGATGAAAAGACTTATACCGCTGACAAAATTGTCATTGCGACCGGCCAGCACCCGCATCGCATCGATGTTCCGGGGACCGAATTAGCGCATGACAGTCGGGTCTTCATGGACTTGGATGTCTTGCCGAAACGGATTGGTATTTTGGGATCAGGTTATATTAGTATGGAATTTGCAACGATTGCGAATGCAGCCGGCGCTGAGGTCCATGTGTTGATGCATCATGACCGTGCTTTACGGGAATTTCATCAGCCGTTTGTCGAAGACGTGATGGCTGACATGACGAAACGGGGCATTCAGTTCACGCCGAATGCGGGGGTTACCGCGCTGGAGAAGACCGCTGATGGTATAGTGATTCATTATGGCGATAAGGAAAAGCTGGTTGTCGACTGGGTGCTGGACGCAACCGGTCGAATCCCGAATGTTGAGCAACTGGGATTAGAAAACGTCGGCGTCAAGTTTAATCAGCACGGGATTCTTGTAGACGACTATCTGCGAACCAATGTGGCAAATATTTATGCATCGGGCGATGTTTTAGATAAACAGCAACCTAAATTAACACCAACGGCCACGTTTGAGTCCTATTATCTTTACAAGTTGTTGAGTGGCCAAACGACTGCGCCGATTGATTATCCGGCAATTCCGTCGACGGTTTACACTTCGCCAAGGATTGCCAAAGTCGGGGTGGCACCCGAATCGGTCAAAGATGATGTTTACAAGGTCGTGCACAATCACATTCCTGATGACTGGTACCACCAAACTGATCAGGAAACGGTGGGCGATAGCCTTTTGGTGTTTGATCAGGAACATCATCTTGTCGGTGCCACGGAGTACAGTGCTCAAGCCGAAGACGCGATCAACACGTTATTACCGGCGATTGTCTACCATTTAAGTCGCGACCAGATGTGGCAAATGGCGCACATTTTCCCGGCTGAAGGTGCAGCGGCATGGCATAAGATTCGGTGAATTGGAGCAATGTAAGCATTAAGCAAAATCAACAACTTTAATATAAATACGAGCTTACTATCTATATAATCGCGTGCAGCAGAAGTTACGATACTGCGATAATAGTAAGTTCGTTTTTGATTTTGCGCTGATGAATGTTAAAACTACCAGAATCTTAGTGCCAAGGATGAGTAATCGTAGACTAGATGGGGTTCAGCCGTCTCCGCTCTAGCTTCGCGGTCGCCAGCTTATCTGGCCGGAGACTGCGGGGTTTGGCATGGCATGGAACTTTTAGCCTAAACTTTTCTCTGCATCGTTCGCAAAATCTCAGTATAGTGCGTCACGAGTCAAACGCAGGCTCAAAAGCTAAAGAGGTTCATTTAAAAGAGGTTCGTTTAGACGAAAATCATGGACACTTGATTAGCAGAGACTTTGAATCACCTATTCAGCCTGTTGTGCTGCATGTGATAGTGACATGACATCGCGCACAATCATCAGTTCTTCGTTGGTTGGAATAACCAGCGTTTTAACTCGTGCGCCTGGAGCCGTGATGTCGCCAGCTTGGTGGCAGGTTTGCTGATTACGTTGCAGGTCAATGCGGGCGCCGAGATAGTCGAGTGATTGCATCACCCGAGCGCGAACGGCACTGCTATGTTCGCCAATGCCGGCAGTGAAGACTAGCACATCAATCCCGTCCATCAAAGCCGCATAAGCACCGACATATTTGACGATGCGATTAACGAAAATGTCTAGCGCAAGTTTGGCGCGGGGATGTTTTGGCGCCGCTTCTTCAAGATCGCGCACGTCATGGCTGATGCCGGAAATACCACGCAGGCCAGACTGGGTATTAAGAATATCAATCATTTGATCAACATCGGTAATCGCCAGTTTTTTCATTAGATAGGCAATCAGTGAGACATCAACATCACCGGAACGAGTGCCCATCGTGACGCCGGAAACCGGGGTGAAGCCCATTGATGTATCGATGGACTTGCCGTTTTGGATCGCCGTGATGCTTGAACCAGCCCCAAGATGCATCACGATCATTCGCATTGATTCGAGCGGTTTGCCAAGCATTTTAGCAGCGTGGGCACTCACATAACGGACGCTGGTGCCATGAGCTCCGTATTTGCGGACGCCGAACTTTTGGTAATATTCGTAAGGAATGCTGTAGAGATAATTGACAGGTTTCATGGTTTGATGGAAGGCCGTGTCAAAAACAGCGACTTCAAGCGCCCATGGCATCATGGTGCGAAAAATCTCAATGCAGTCCGCTTCGACCGGATTATGCAGCGGCGCATAGTCACGTAGAGCCCGAATCTGCGACAGTACCCGGTTATCAATCACAATTGGTGCGGAAAATAGTTCGCCACCAGCCACAACCCGGTGACCGATCCCAGTAATTTCATTAAGTTGATGCACAAGACCAAGCGATTGAAGGTCGGCGAGCGTGTTTGCGACTGCTTCTCGGTAAGTGTGGATATGGGTCGTGCTTTCATACACTTGATCAGTGCCATACTTAATTTTAACAGTGGAGTTGCGTAAAATATCGGTCGCGCCTTCTGCAAGCTGGCGTTCACTTGGCATGTCAAACAGTTTCCATTTAAGCGAGGAGCTGCCGGCATTGATAGAGAGAATTTTTACCATGTTTGATCACTCTTTCACGATTGCTATATCTGTATCATACCACTGAAAAAGCCTTTTGTTTGTGAAATATTTTTCAAAAGTATTTTGGAAAAATTGGACGCATATTTGCGTCCAAAATATATATATATATGTTATCATTTGTTTATGGAGAGACCGAAGTTTCGTGCTTATCGAAGGCCTAATGGTCGCAGGGAATTCGTTGACTATTTTCAATCGTTGCCGCCCAAGGAACAATCAAAGTTGCAAGCCGTAATTGAAACCGTGGAAGAGAAAGGAATTGAGATTGCCAGTCGCTTACTATTAGTTAAGAAGATCGACAAAAACCTCTACGAGTTGCGGTCGCGCCAGGGAACAGATTACCAACGAGCTCTGTATTTTCACGTTGTTGACAATGATTACCTCATTACCCACGGGTTTAGCAAAAAAACTAATCGCACACCTCAAAGGGAAATTAATCACGCTATTGATTTGCGTGCAGAGTTTTATCGTAGATATAGGAGTGGAAATTATGAAAGACCTTAAAAAGTATACAGAGTCGGTTTCGACTGATATGGACGATTTCTTTAAGGAAATGTTACAAGACGCCAATTATCGGAAAATGGTTACCGCTGAAAAGTCGAAGCTTGCGAGCGCCGATGCGTTACTTGAAGCAAGGGAGGATGCCGGCCTGAGTCAACAGGCATTGGCAAATAAATCCGGGGTTCCCAAAACAACGATTGCTCGAATTGAAAGGGGAAATAACACGAGCATCGAAACCTTGACAAAACTTGCTAATGCATTAGGAAAACACGTGATCGTATCAATTGTTTAAAAGGCTAAACAATGAGCTGTAACCCGCCAAAAAGTGTCTTTCACCCTTGGCGAGTTACAGCTCATTTTATGTTTTAATGGTCAATTTTTTAAAAATGGCTAGACATCAATGTTGGCATGGCCGATCAAAAAGCACACTGCAACCAGCGAATGCTTAATGCTTTTTGAAAACTCAGATATGGTTCTGGTGCTCGGCGAGATGCCGCTGCCGCAACGACTAATGACTCCGCTTCAGCATTTGGTGGGTCAATCTGACCAGTGCAGATTTAGTTGCTGATGTCGGCAAAGGTGCCAGTGCCGCAACAGCACGGTTGGTGTAAGTAACTGCCATCTGCTGGGCTTGCGACAAGCCGTGGGTGCGAACGATCGCCGCGATTTTATCTGCGTTAACCGCGATTTGGGTTGCGTTCTGGGTTAACGGTGCCAGTTGTTCCGGGACGATTTGGTAGGCATAGATGAGCGGTAACGTTACAATGCCATTGTGAAGATCTTCGAGTGCAGGCTTGTTGAGCGTTGAACTTGTCTGGGTGTAATCCAAAAGGTCATCAATCATTTGAAAGGCCATGCCCAGCTGCCGACCGAAACGATACGCAGCCCTTTTTTGTTCAGGAGACAAGCGGCCAATGACGGTGCCTGTGTAAGTGGACAAGGCAAATAAGGCAGCGGTTTTGCCGGCAATGGCACTGAGGTAAGCATCGATGGTGGGGATCAGCGGTGCGCTTGGACCATTTTGATCCACTTCGCCCATGAAGATGCGTTTCATGATGCGAGCGTTGGCGCTGAGGTCGACAACATCAGGATTTTGTTCGCTGAGCAGTTGAAAATAAATGGCAAACAAAAAGTCGCCCGCGTAGATAGCCTCACGATTGCCGGATTTGGCTGAAACGGTGGCCATGCCGCGGCGAATATCGGCGTGGTCCAAAACGTCATCGTGGACGAGCGTGGCCAGATGCAACGCTTCGATGGCCGCACCAGCCGTCACAAGATCACCGTTGTCAGGTTGGCCGAAACGCGCTAGCATAAGCATTAGCCCGCTGCGCAACATTTTGCCGCCAGCGTTGATCTGTTGCTGAATGAGGGTGTGTACTTGCGGCTCGCGCAAAACAGCGACCTGCTCCAGTCGTTGTTGGATTTGTTCGAGTTGTTGATAGACCGTGGGGAATCGGTGCCACAGGGGATGAATCATGCATTTTCTCTCTTTCCTTAAAGACATATTTACTCTACTGTACCTGATTCTTAAAAGTCAATTATTGGAGGTTGTTTATGTCATTATCTGTATTTCTTGAGTTGGTTGAGATTAAGGCGAAAACGGCATCGGTGTTTCCGTTTCTCTTGGGGACGTTGTATGCCTGGTACCACTATCATACGTTACATATTCCGGAATTGTTGGTCTTCTTTGTTGCGATGCTTTTGTTCAACATGTCAGTCGATGCCAATGACAATTATCAGGACTATCGGCGCTCGGAGCGGACAGAAGCGTTGCATTTTCGAGAAAAGACCAACATTATCGGCGTGCATCATTTGAATCCCAGCATGATTGGCTGGATGGTGGTGGCGATGATGGTCTCCAGCGCCGTTCTAGGTTTGTGGATCGTCAGTCGCACTGGCTGGCCGCTGTTGGTGATGGGGCTGTTTAGTTTTGCGGTTGGTTATGGTTATGCTGGCGGACCGCGACCGATTTCAGCGACTCCGTATGGCGAGTTTTTCTCAGGGTTTACGATGGGCTTTGTGATTTTCCTCATCGCGGTTTACGTCAATGTCTTTAATGTCGCTGATTTTTCATGGTCATTGATTTTGTCCGTTTATCTGGCCAGTGGTTTGGCGCAGTGTGCGATTTCGGATCTATTGCTGGCCAACAATATTGCGGATCGGGAAGAAGATGAAACGCTCAAACGCCGAACGATCGTGCATTACCTTGGCCTTGAACGCAGCATTATTTTCTTTTACAGCTTGTATATCGTAGGCTTTTTAATGCTCATTGCCGCCGTGCTCCTCGGATTATTGCCAAAATTGACACTATTGACCTTGATAACGGTTCCTTTTGTTATCAAAAATGCGCGCGGTTTTGCGGCCAATCCGGTGAAAAAGTTGACCTTCCCTAATGCGATCAAGAACCTTTTTGTCACCACCTTGGCGCAAGTCGTTTTCCTAGCCCTCGGCGTTTTCTTGAATATTTGACAAGTGCTTACGATCACCGGCTCACTGACGCAGGAGGAGAAGACGATGAGTATCACCATTCGGCCATTTGTCAAAAGAGATTTAGGTCGTTTTATCGCTGCCGTGGCGCCGTTATTGCCTGCCTCGGCGGTGAATTTTGCCTTGATCACGGACACCCACGACAAAGCAAAGTTTGCGACCACTTATTATGGGCCAACCGGTTATTGGCATGTGCGAGAGCAAGGGTGGCTAAGTACCCAGTTGCCGCTTGCATTGCGGGTCCACTTAGGCGATTTGGTTGATGGGTCGGAATCACCGTGGCTGACAAAATTGCGGCTGCGTAATATCATGGCAGATTATCGCCGCGGCCGAGTGCCATTTCTGGTCACCAAAGGCAATCACGATGACAATGACAAGTTTGCCGAAAAGCGGCCGGGTCATCGCGGTAGCTTTTTGCCGGATGTGGCCCAGCAGTTGATTTTTGCCGCCGATGCGACCCAGCAACATATTGCGGTTTCACGTGAAGGATTGCTGGTGCAAGATTTTCCAGGATTGCGCCTAATTGTTTTAAACACAGCGGATGTCCCTCTGCATGACGGGCGTAAGATTTACGATGTTAAAAAAACGTTGGCCGTTTCTTTTGCACAGTTGCGTGATTTTGCCTTAGCGCTAAAAGGTGCTCAGAATCGCGATGTCTTGGTTATGAGCCACGCACCGGCCATGAAGCAAAATGGACAGCCTGCCCTGAAGTTCAACGGGCGCGCGGTGCACGAGTTGTTGCGGGCGTTCAATTTACATGCTAGCGGCTGGCTGAATACAGGTAAAACGCCTGAATTCGGCGGGCAGTTGCGCTTTGATTTTACCCAAACCACTGGGCAGATGATTGCTTATCTGGCGGGGCATTACCATTTGGAAGCCGATTATCAAGTGAATGGCATTCATTATAGCTTGCAGAATACCAGTGCCTTGATGGGCCGGCATCATGGACTCACCACTAAATTCAATCGCCGTTACGACCGGCGCTTTGGCACGCCGAGCGAATATGCCGGATATGTTGTCAGCGTTGACGTACAGCGGCGTCTGCTGAGTCTTTATGGCTATGGCGCAGCGAGTCGTGTCCGCCGGTTTGTTTACTAAATCTTTAGAAATTTTTGCCGAAAAATCTGGCTATTTTGGTTGCCGAGATAACGCTTACATGCTATACTATATTTGAAGTTAAGGAAGAACAAAAGGTCGATGCAGGAACCGAGAATCACGATCCTTTGTCTAGCAGTAAAAAGACGAATCAGCTCGAAAGTGTGTGTCGCAAAGCACGAGAAAAGCGAATAGAGCACTGGTGCAGTAAGTATCTGCGCCACTTGTCGTAAGATTCATGTTCCACAAGATCCAAAGATGAACACACATGGAGGTATGAGGCTTATAAACAGACTCAGTAATCCAAACGGGACAATGAGCTTCCCATAGATGTTCAATCGGGTGTGTCATAGGACCACCAAACAACGCCAAGTTATCTGGCAACATCATTTCAACACTCGTTGTACCGTAAAAGTGAATAAGTTTTTTGTAGAGGTGTCGCAGTATTAGATTTATTGAAGAGGGTTTTACAATTAGCACCAGTAAATGTAACAAAACTGCTGCATCGGTCAAATCCTTAACTTAGGAGATCCAGGTTCACCTGTAGGAATCTGGGTCTCTATTTTTTTGCCTTTTTCTTAATTTTCAGAAATGACCAGACACATTGCCTGAAAGATCTGAATTCTATTCGCACCTCGGTTGCCAGATAGCAGCTGCCTAAATGTCCCGATTAAGTCCGTCTGACAACGTTAAGCACGCTCCCTTTTACCGGCGCGCTTCAATTGACTTGCGCCGCCAAATCTTTATACTGAAACAAGTAATGATGGTCATTCACGTGAAAAGGGGTTAACTGTATGTGCGGAATCATCGCGTTTGCGGACAAGACAATTTTAAATAAAAAGCCAGTTATTAATAACATGATGGACATGATCAAGCACCGGGGACCAAATTCCAGCGGTGAATATATCAATGATAATGTCGCTTTAGGGTTCCGCCGGTTGTCGATTATCGATTTAAAGGGTGGCTCACAACCGATCCTGAATGAAGATGGCACCGTTGCGATTATCTTTAACGGGGAAATCTATAACTTCCAGAGCATTCGCAAAGATTTGGTTGCTGCCGGACATGTGTTTAAGACCCATACGGACACTGAAGTATTGCTCCATGGTTATGAAGAATATGGCATGGAAGAATTGCTCAAGAAGATTCGTGGCATGTTTGCCTTTCTGATTTGGGATGACAATAAAAAAGAGATGTTTGGTGCCCGCGACTTCTTTGGCATCAAGCCAATGTATTATTACCACGATGGCGATACATTCATTGTCGGCAGTGAAATCAAGGCATTTTTGAAGCACCCGAAGTTTAAAAAACAGTTGAACAAAGAGGCATTGAAGCCTTATTTAACGTTCCAATATTCTGCGTTGGACGAGACATTCTTCAAAGGCGTCTATCGCGTTCCGGAAGGCCATTACTTCACGCTGAAGGATAACAAGCTCACAATCAAGAAATACTGGGACATGGACTTCAAGGCCAATCATCTTAGTTTTGACGAGACGGTCGCTGCGATTGACAAGAGTGTTTCCGAATCTGTTGAAGCGCATAGGATTTCCGATGTGGAAGTCGGCTCCTTGCTTTCTTCCGGTGTCGATTCCTCTTATATCACCGCACTGTTGCGGCCGGAGCACACTTTTTCCATTGGTTTTGATAATAAGAAATATCACGAAGGAACGGCAGCCAAGGAGCTTAGCGACAAACTTGGTTTAGACAACACCAGCGATATCGTGACGGAAAAAGAAGCGCTCGACAACTTCCCGCTCATTCAATATCATCTGGACGAGCCGGATTCGAATCCATCCTGCGTGCCGCTTTACTTCCTGACACGGATGGCGCATAAAGACGTCACGGTTATCTTGTCTGGCGAAGGTGCCGACGAACTGTTTGCCGGTTACGCCAATTATGGTTTCCACACGCGCAGCCATGCAATTCGGGTCTTTGCGGACGGCTTGCGGAAATTGCCACGTGGGGTGAAGTACCGAATTGCTCATGGCTTGAAGAAAATGCCTAACTTCCACGGCCGCTTGCATCTGTACGAATCAACCGCGCCAGCAGAAGAATTCTTCATTGGTGAAGCACTTGTGTTCCACGAAGGCCAAGCCGACAAGATTCTGCAGCCTGAATACCGGCAAAGCAAGAGTGTCCGCGACATTGTCACCGAATCTTACAAAAAGGTTCGTCACTACGACGATGAAGTGAAAAAAATGCAGTATCTCGATATTCATCAGTTCATGCCTAAAGATATTTTGTTGAAAGCCGACAAACTATCGATGGCAAACTCGATGGAATTGCGGGTACCGTTTCTGGACAAAGAGGTGGCCAAAGTTGCTGCGGGTATCCCAACCAAGTATCTAATCAATTCCCATAACTCTAAGTACGCGCTGCGTGAAGCGGCTAACCGTCACTTGCCAGAGGAATGGGCCAGCCGCGAAAAGCTGGGTTTCCCGGTTCCGGTTAAACAATGGCTTGAAGATGAACCGTTCTACAAAGAAGTTCGCAAAACCTTTGAACAAGATTGGGTCAAGGAGTTCTTTGATCAGGATGCGATTTTGGATATTCTCGACAAGACCTATCGTAAAGAAGCCGATGACCGCCGAAAAGTCTGGACTATCTATACCTTCTTGGTTTGGTATAAAGTTTACTTTATTGATAATGAGATTCCGCATTACATCGCGGATTCGAATAAAGATAAGATTGAAGCTTAGTCGGGTTTAGTGAATAATAAGCACAAGGTAACTGGCAGCATGGTGCTGTAGGTGCCTTGTGCTTATTTTTTAGGTTGTTGGAAAGGGGAGGCCATTATGCATCACACGCATTGTATCTTTTGCCAACTCTCTAGGTCCAAGGTAGTCCTCGAGAACAACTTGGCGGTTGCTTTTTGGGATATTCATCCCGTGAGTCGAGGCCATCTGCTTATCATTCCACGGACGCATCGGCAAGACTACTTTGAAGTCAGCCAAGAGGAATTACTAGCTGTTAATGACCTTATTCATGCCAGTAAGAAGCTGATTGATCGGCAATTTCATCCCGATGGCTACAATATCGGGGCTAACGTTGGGCAATATGGCGGCCAAACGGTGATGCACTGTCATATCCATGTGATACCAAGATATCAAGGCGATGACCCTGATCCTGCTGGCGGTGTTCGGAAACTTTTGTCAAGAAGATAGAATCAAGTCTTTTGTCGCGGAGGTTAGTGACGGATCTATAATGGTTTCCAGACAATCGCTTGGGGATGTGAACTGGCACTTTTGGGAGCGGGTTTAACCTGAATACAACAGTAAAGAACCGGCAGTGAAGCTTGCAGGATCTGCTCAATACTCTTGCAAATACGGTAGGACTTGGCCAGACTGTCATCGTTAGCTAAAGTGATTTCTGCTTCGATGATAATATTGTTGCCTGAGTATCGGCCATCCACGAACATGACATCCAGTACACCACTGACCGTAAGTATTTTTTCAATGATTTCTGAACGCAATTGTGGACTAAAACCGTTAGATAGTTTTTCAGCACTTGTGCTAAGAATCTGGCAGCCATTCCAGATGATAAAACACCCCAAGAGCAGTGCAGCAACTGGGTCGATCCAATGGATTCCGAACCATGATGCGCCGATAATTGCCAACATGGTGCCAGTCGAGGTCAGTGCATCACTCAGAAAGTCTCTTGCAGATGCTGCTAAAGAACTGCTCTGGGTTTTTTGAGCAATAAAATGATTGAACCAACATAGCGTGAGCATTGAGATACCGGATATGGCTGCCATATAAGCGGCCTGCCCTTTTAGTGGCGCTGTATAGTTACCGTCAAAAAGGGCCAATGTCCGCGTGATGCCCTCCCAAACACAAACAAGACCGACTAGAAACATTCCCAATCCAGCTAGGAAAACGGCTAGACTTTCGAACTGCCAGTGACCTTCAAGATGAAAATCATCAGAAGGTCTTTTTGAGAAAGTTAAACCCACAATCAAAGCTATTACCGATACGATACCTGTCAGATTGTTTTGACCATCAGCAATCAGTGCTGTGGAGTGATCGGCTGCACCAATGGTTAATTCCGCACCAGCAATCAGCGCATAGACAAGTAAGTTGAGGAAAAGAACGTTTCGCGAATTCTCGATTCGTTGATGGCTGATTTTTGTAATCAATTTCGAGATGCTGATGGGTTTACTATTTTTCAACATGATTCAGCACCTTCTTCAGTTGTCGTCTTCGTTCGTTTCAATTTCAACAAAGCTTTGATGGAGTCCGATTCGGAAACGAAGGATCATGGCGAGATTAAAACCAACGATTAGAGCGATCATGATCCAGACATTATTTACGATGCTTTGGTGAGTTGAAATCAAACTTCTCAAAGCATCAATCAAATAAGTCATTGGTAACCAAGCATTGATAGCTTTAGCAAAACTGTTGACTAAGTAGGTCGGATATAAGCCACCGGAGCCGGCCAGCTGCAAGACTAGAACAATAGAAACCAGCCAAGTACCAAAACCGCCAAGCAGCAAACGAAGACAGAAAATAAGCGATAGGAAGAGCAGGGAACCGAGCAGAATCGTTCCGAAGAATGCGCCTTGCGAAACCACATGCAAATGATTTCCCGAAGTCAATGACCAATTGAGCAAGATGGCTTGTAATAAACCGACAGATCCGATCACTGAAGCTTTGCTGGCCCACCAGGTTAAGGCATGGCGTGGTTTCTTGTATGGCAAGAAAGCCTCGTACATGGTGCCTAATGCAATGCCGCCAACATAAAGTCCGATTGCTATTGCAAATGGTGCCATGCCAGTGCCATTGTTTGGAATTTTGGCAATGTCACTTGTGACCTCATGGACTGGTGTGGCTAATGCCGATGCGTTTTCTTCGTTAGTATGGATGACGCTGAGTTTCTTGACTGCAGCAGTTAGGCTCCCTGAAAGTGTCTGACTTCCTTGCAGAATTTGCTGTGAGCCATTCGCCAAGGCGGACGTGCCGGTGCTTAACCTTTCAGTGCCGGATTGCAAAGCAGGAAGGTTGGTTTGTACCTCATCAAGTCCGTGGCCAATTGCTTGATTACCTGTAGCAAGTGCATTAACACCATTTGTGTAGGTGGTTAGTCCACTGTTCAAAGCTGAGGAACCTGCCAGAAGCTTTGAGCTGCCGGTATCAATCGCTTGTGAACCGCTTGTTAGAGATTGAAGCCCCGTGGTAAGGGCTGCAGATTCTGCGGCAAGTTGTTTTTGGTTAAACGTACCAGACGTTAGCTGTTTTTGCATGCTTTGAGCTAGTTGGTTCAGCTTCAGGGTTCCTTGTGCTAATGTTGGCGTTTTTTGTGCCAATTGAGTCAAGCCAGTTTGAATTTGAGCAAGACCAGTAGTCAGAGCTGCTGAGTGATCTTTCAACTGATTGAATCCGTTCGTCATGGTTGTATTACCTGAAATAAGACTATTATTGCCAGCTATGAGTTTATCGATACCGGCAGACATGGAGGCCGTTCCTGAAGCCATTTGGGACTCACCTGTCGTTAACTTTTTTGCGCCATTAGCTAAAGACTGACCACCATTGGCCGCTTTTGCCATCCCATTTGTCGCTTGATGCAGGGCCTTTAGAACAACAGTCGCATCAAGCTTCGTAACTTGTGTCGAAACCTTTGCTTTAATTGCTGTCGCTGCACCTGTTGTCATTTTAGAGGCGATGAAATTTTGACCGGAATTAAATTTAAAATAGAGATTCATTTTTTGGGGTGTAGCAGTCAAAATAGTGGTGGCTGTTTTCGAAAAATCCTTTGGAATCGTTAAAACCATGTAATATTTTCCTTGTCGCAAACGACGAGAGGCCGTCTTTGCTGAAACATGATGAAAGTCAAGCGAATTTGACTTGTCTAAGTTTTGGGTCAAATTTTTACCGATCGTAATGTGGTTGCCATGATAAGTCACGGATTGATCATGGTTAACGATTGCGACAGGCAGATCATCCATTTTTCCATAGGTGTCCCACATGGAGGACAAATAAATAAAACAGTAGATCGCTGGAATTAATGCAATTGCAATCAACACAACCAGCATCATCTTGTGTTGAAATAGATAGCGCCATTCGCTTTTGAACATTTTATGACCGCCTTTCAAATTGACATCCTGTTCATTAGCGATCATAGGGGCGTCTTAGTCCTCAGACAAGCGACAATCTGGTGAATTTGTTCAGTCAAAAATCGCGTTGTTATGGGCAAGTTCTTTCAAAAATGTGACCAGAACAATATTATTTGTATGAACATTTAAGGCGAATTTGTCAATTGTAAATATTTAATATTTATTGTTAAATGAAGTTGGAAATTGACAACCTGTCAATGGAGGCGAGCTCGCTTGGCAACAAATACAAAGATGATTGAAACAGAGGTTAAGATTCAAAAGGCGTTTATTCAACTGTTACAGCAAGAAGGTTTTGGAAAAATTAGCGTGCAACAATTGGTTAAACTTGCCGGCATCAGTCGCGGCACTTTTTATCTGCACTATTTTGACAAGTATGACTTACTGAATCATTACGAAGATGAAATTGTCAGCCATATCAACAGCATTTTCGAACGCTTTCCTAAACCGTTTACCCAAAACAACCGGTCGAAAACGACTCATGAAAATGATGCGTTTTTCCAGTTGTTTAAATATCTTTATCACGAGCGCGAGTTGGCCGCCTTGCTATTGAATGAAGGTGGCACGCAACTGGTCACTAAGGCCAAACAATTGATCGTGGCGGTTTTACGCCAAGGTACAGGGAACCCAGTTGAACAATCAAAACAGGTGCCAAGTGATTATGCGCAGGAAATTGTTAGTCAAGGAGTCTTTGATATTATTGTTTATTGGTTGAATCAATTGCCAGTTTTGCCTCCCGAAGATGCTTATCGTATTTTTCGCCAAACCCGAATGCTAACGCCGGAAGAACTCACACGACAGATTAAGTGACGACTATTGATCGATCCGTTAAAGCAGAATATTCATGCCGTCTATTTGTAAGACACGGTCATGAAGCTTCTTCAGATTAAAACCAAGCAATATAGGTTCTCGTTGCAGGTATTGAACATCATGCTAGTCAAAGACATGGTATCCTCGGCATTCAAATTCTGACCTCTAAGTCGGCAAAAGGATGAGCGGAGGAAAAATATGAAGTACTGGCGGAATTTCTTCTTAACGTTTGGTGTTGCAATGTTGCTTGCGTTTATTATCTCCGTCTGGCTGAGAGGCCCATTAGATGGTGGGTCTTTGTTGCTGGCGCGGTTGGAAGTCTGGTAGCCGATTACTGGTTTGGCAAACGGAAGAAAAAGCATAGACATTCCGCAAATTGAACCATGCTTCGTCATTAGAAGTTTGAGTGAATTGTTATATTCAGCTGTATTCACCCCTATGAACATGACGCCCATCGAGCACAATAATTGCTTGAAACCGTCCTCGGCCTTAAAATAGCCGTACTGAAATGAATAGGGGATGTGTCATAGTGGCAAAATTGAATCAAGCGATGAAAGATATGATTGCTGGCGAGTTGTCCTATATTTCAACTGTTGATGCAGATGGCAACCCGGATGTCGGACCCAAGATTTCAATGCGGGTATTGGACGATGAGCACCTCATTTACAACGAAATGACAGGTGGCCAGACCCAAGCCAACATTAACGACAACGGGAAAGCGATCGTCGC
The DNA here is from genome assembly GCF_004123795.1 of Lacticaseibacillus chiayiensis. Classification (GTDB taxonomy): domain Bacteria; phylum Bacillota; class Bacilli; order Lactobacillales; family Lactobacillaceae; genus Lacticaseibacillus; species Lacticaseibacillus chiayiensis. The sequence goes on from NZ_MSSM01000011.1 coordinate 57,450, forward strand.
AGTCGCTAATGCCAAGGCGTTGAAAGGTTTCCGTTTTGGTGGCACCGCCAAGCTTTACACGGACGGCCCTTACTATGATCAAGCGGCAAAGTGGGCTGAAGGCAAGTTCCCAGTGCCAAAGGGAGCCGGCGTGATTACCATTGATAAGATCTGGACATTGGATCCCGGTCCTAAGGCAGGCAAGCTGTTTGAAGCGTAGGTAATTATCCCTAGTATAGGATGGGCGTCATTCAGAGCCACAAATAAGACGACTGACATTCCTCGCATTTTGTGCGCGTTGAATGTCAGTCGTCTTATTGTGTTTTGTAAAGATGTTCACTTATCAGTCACTCTTAGTCGGAATAAAAGGTTGAATCAGGTCTGCCAATGCTTGAATGTTCCGGGTCTGGATGTAAACCGTTCCTGTTCCGGAGAAACGGTTGACTAGGCCTTCGCCGGTTGTGAAGCCGATGACACCACTGGCCGGCTGAATGTGGTAGTCTAGCTGACTATCCCATGCCACCACATGGCTATTGTCAACAACGTATTCGTGGCTGCCGTCGAGTTGGATCTGAATAATATCGCCATACGCTGAAACCAGCATGGTCCCTGTGCCGGCTGTTTCCATAATGAAGAAACCGCCAGTGCCGCCGAACAACGCGCCGCCGACTTTTTGGCTGACCATGTGATAGCTGGCAGAACTGTCCATGGCGAGAAAAGCACCGGTATTCAAGCGATATTGATGACTGTCATCAAGCGTCAGTTCCTTAATGACCCCAGGATTGCCAGGTGCAATGGCCAGTTCAGCATTTGGCGCAGTGCCGGTGGCGGTTGTGATGAAAAAACTTTCGCCGCTTGTTACGGACCGGCCAATCGCACTCATGAGACCGCCGAGCCCTTTCTTGCCGTTGCTGTTCATATGGCCGCTCAGCTCGACTAATCCGTTGTGATAAATCATGGAGCCTGATTCGATCTGGATCGTTTCATCCTGTTCCATGGCAATGTCCACAACTGGGAAAGTGTTGTTGGCTGTGATGGTATATTTCATCGATAAAAACTCCCTTCTTAATTAATTTAATTGTAGCGTATTCGACCATTGAAGTGCGGCATTTTTCCTCGGAGAAGTCAGTGGGGACTTGAAACTAGTCAAATAAATTAACTTAAATTAGTTGACAAATGAACAAGTAACCGGTAATCTTTAGCTAATCCAATTCTTAGGAGGTTCTCATGATGACGATGAATCTGACTCAAAGCGCACAATCATTTTATTTCTGGTTTTTCAGACGTGATCTGTGAGACCAGTTGCCTTTGAGTGAGCGGTCACACAGATCAAGCAATTGACTGTGTGGCTGAAATCAGGAGAATCATCCCCAATTCCTTGCCCGCAGTCACATCGACTGCGGGTTTTTGCGTCTATCGGGTTCAGCACTAAGAATATTGGCAAAAAAATATTGGAGGTAGAAGAGATGGCACTAGTTGATCGTATGAATCAGGAAGTTCGGCAGCTTAAACCGAGCGATATTTTGCAGTTTAATGCGGAAATCAGCAAAATCGACGGCATCGTCAAGCTAACTTTGGGGGAACCGGATTTTCCCACGCCGGAACATGTTAAAGCAGCGGGGATTCGCTCGATTGAAAATAATGAGAGTCATTATACGCAAAGTAAGGGGCTGCAGGGATTGCGTGCTGCAGCTAGTCACTACCTGGCAACCAAATACAAAACACATTATGATCCGGAGACGCAAATTCTAATCACCGCTGGGGCAACTGGCGGGATTTATTCGAGTTTGACGGCGATGTTGAACAAAGGCGATACCGTCATTATTCCGACACCGATTTTCCCATTGTACATTCCGATCGTGATGTTGAACGGCGCGAAGCCAATTTTCATTGACACATCAGCGGACGGGTTCATTTTGAAACCAGAAAAGCTGCAGGCAGCCATTGAAGCGAATAAGGACACCGTCAAAGCCGTGGTACTGAATTATCCGACGAATCCGACCGGCGTGACCTATAGTCGAGCCGATCTTGAGGCGCTGGCGGCGGTGATGAAGCAGTATGAGATTTTCGTGCTGAGCGATGAGATTTACTCTGAATTAACTTACACCGGCACCCACGTTTCACTAGGCGAAGTTTTGCCGGATCAGGCGGTGGTTTTGAATGGGGTGTCGAAGTCCCACGCGATGACCGGTTGGCGGGTTGGTATCACAGCAGGGCCAGCGGATGTCATTGCCCAAATCGGGAAAGTCAGCGAGTTCACAATCACTAGCGTCACCACGAACGCGCAACGTGCTGCTGAAGAAGCGCTGAAAAATGGCATGGAGGATGCTCAGCCGATGAAAGCAGCTTACATGGAGCGGCGGGACTTTTTGATGAAAGCTTTGACTGACGCCGGCTTGACGGTGCCACATCCAGATGGTGCTTTTTACATTTTTGCGAAATTACCAGAGCGGATGCACGACAGCTGGAAGTTTGTCTACGCGTTGGCGCGTGAGGCAAAAGTAGCAGTTGTGCCGGGTGCCAGTTTTGGTCCCGGTGGTGAAGGCTATGTGCGTATTTCTTATGCGGCGTCCATGGATGATCTTAAATTGGCGGCGGAGCGTATCAAAAAGTACATGGCAACGCATTAATGAGTTGATCAACAAGACAAACATAATTTGGAGGCAGTTATGACAAAAATTCTGATGTATTCTGTTCGTCCCGATGAGCAGGCAGCGATTGATGCTTGGGTCGCGACAAATAATATTGAGGTCGATACGACAACCGCTGAATTTGGACCGAAGACAGTTGATTTGGCCAAAGACTATGACGGCATTGTGATTCAGCAGCATGCGGCCATACCAGAGGAAGCCGTTTACCAAAAGCTGAAGTCATTTGGAATTAAGCAGCTGGCATTGCGGATTACGGGTTTTGATATTGTGAACCTTAAAGCTGCGACGGCCAATGGGTTGGCAGTGACCAATGTGCCGGCCTACTCGCCGCGTTCCGTTTCCGAACTGGTTTTGGCTCAGGTCATGCGGCTGATCCGCCACCTAGGAGAAGCCAGTGCCCGCGAAGCCAAGGACGATTATAGCTGGGGCGGTTTGGAGGCTGCAGAAATTCATAATCTAACGGTCGGCATTATTGGCGCCGGTAAAATCGGCAGTGCCGTTGCCCGAATTTTCCGCGCTTTAGGGTCAACTGTCATTGTGACGGATCCAGTGAAACGGCCGGAATTGGCTGATACGGTTAGTTATGTGGATTTGGATACACTACTGACAACGGCTGATATCGTGACCGTGCACACGCCGCTGGATGCAAAGACAACCCATTTGATTGACGCAAATGCTTTGAAAAAAATGAGATCCAGCGCTTATCTCATCAATGCAGCTCGCGGTCCCATTGTCGACACGGGTGCGTTGATTCAGTCACTGAAAGATCATGAGATTGCCGGAGCCGCGTTGGATACCATTGAAGGGGAAGCCGGCATTTTTGGCGAAGATCGCAGCCAGTCGTTGGTTGACAATCCTGAACTTGAAACGCTGAAGACCATGCCAAACGTTGAGATCACCCCGCATATTGGATTTTATACAGACGCGGCGGTGAAAAACATGGTCGACATTTCGTTGGATGATGTCAAGCTCATTTTGGAAGGTGGCCATTCGCCACATCAAGTGAACTAAATTGGAGGAGTATACATGAAACAAGACGCGAAAACGGTGACGATGAACATTTTGAACGGTTTGTCCGTGGGAATCATCGTGGCGCTGGTGCCTGGCGCGATTTTAAACGCGATTGTCAAACTGTTGTTGCCGAGCTTTCCGCAGTTGGTGGTCGTAACGTATATGACAACGGCTGCGATGACACTGTTGCCGGCATTGTCGGCGGTGTGCGTGGGGATGATGGCAAAATTTACGCCGATTCAAACCAGTTCGTTGGCGTTAGCGGCGATTATTGGCGCCGGGAATTACCATTTGACCAAAACCGGTTTAACGGTTGCCGGAACCGGAGATGTCATTAACCTGGCGATCACGCTGGCGATTGGCTACTTGGTGATTCTGCTGTTGGGGAACGCGTTGAAGGCTTACACGATTTTGTTGATTCCATCGTTGGTTTTGATCATTGCCGGTGGGGCGGGGATGCTGACGTTGGGGCCGGTGTCTGGGATTACCAAATCTATCGGTGTATTGGTGCATGATATTACCGCTTTGCAGCCGATTGTTATGGGCATTTTAATGGGTGTCATTTTTGCGGTTTTAATCGTGACCCCAATTAGCACGGTCGGGATTGCCACAGCCATCTCGTTGAGCGGGATCGGGGCTGGTTCGGCGAACTTAGGCATTGTTGGAGCGAGTTTTGCGCTGGCAGTTTACGGTTGGAAGGCGAATCCGCTTGGAACGTCATTGGCGCACTTCCTGGGCTCGCCTAAAATGCAGATGGCCAATATTTTGTCCAAACCGAAGCTGTTCTTACCGATGGCGATCAACGCCGGCATTCTTGGCGGTGTTGGGGCGGCATTAAACATTCAGGGCACTCCGGCAAGCGCAGGATTCGGTTTTTCCGGACTGGTGGGACCATTGGCGGCTTTAGATGCGATGAAAGCCGTGACGGTAGGCAATATTCTGGAACTGACGCTGCTGTTCTTTGTCCTGCCAATCGGATTGGCTTACATCAGTTATTTATTGTTCAATAAAACGCTTCGGTATCAGATGCCGGAAGATTACGCACTGCATTATGACTGATCATTTTGGTGAAATCGATTGTACAAAATAAAACGTTCGTTTCGTTTCGATTGGTATAGGATGGGAACCGTTTGCATGGTAGAATAATGGAGACGTTTGTACCTGTTGAAAGCGAGGCGATCGGAATGGTTACTTGGTGGACCCAACAAGGAGTGGGTTTACAGATGGTGGTGGGCGTGGTTGCATTGGTGATCGTTGCCGGTCTTTTATGGATGTTGCTCTCGTTGGTGTTATTACCACTGCTGGCTGTTTTACAGCGTGTTTTGTCATCGGTGGAGAACACGACAGCCATGAGCACTCAAGATTATCTACTTGGCACGTTGACGCTGGCAGTTGCCCCTGATCATACGGGCGAAGTTATGGTGACAGGTGGCGGCCGTGCTCGGCAAACCTACCCGGCCAAGTTGTGGTCAGGCACTCAGCGGCCACTTAAGCAGGGCACCAAAGTCGTGATTATCGAACTCACAGAAGGCGTCGCGTATGTTGATGCCGTCGCCGCACATAACCAACCCTAAGGAGGGGACGATGGAAATTTTAGCTGATTATATGCCATGGATCATTGCGATCGTTGTCTTACTGTTACTCTTTATTTTCTTGGCAACGCATCGCAAAACTGCATTGCCTAATGAGGTTTTGATTATTTCCGGTGCCTTGATATCTGGCAAGCATAGCTTTCGGGATATTAACGGGAATCGGGTCAAGCTGATCACGAATGGCGGGTCGTTTATCCTTCCGATTCTGCAGCGCTGGGATGTTTTGAGCCTCAACACCCGCACAATCGAGGTCGCAACTCCGGAAGTTTACACGCAGCAAGGTGTTCCGATTATCGTCAACGGAACCGTTATTTTAAAAATCGGTTCCAGTCAGGAAGAGGTCGCAACTGCTGCCGAACAGTTTTTAGGCAAAAATGACGAGCAGATCAATGCCGAAGCGACGGAGATTCTCGAAGGGCATTTGCGGGCTATTTTGGGGACATTAACGGTTGAGGATACTTACCAAAACCGGGATGCTTTTGCCGAGAAAGTCCAGGACGTGGCGAGTTCCGATTTAGCCAAAATGGGTCTACAGATTATCTCATTCACGATCAAAGATATTGCCGACAAGAACGGCTATCTTGACTCATTGGGAAAGAAGCAGATTGCCGAAGTCAAGAAAAACGCGGCAGTTGCTGAAGCGGCCGCCAATCGTGACACGCGGATTCAGCAAGCTCAAGCCGATCAAGAGGCCAAACAACAGGAAATTGAGCGGCAGACACAGGTGGCAGATGCCGAGCGTGAGCAGCAGGTTAAAATGGCTGACTTCAAGAAGCAACAGGAAATTGCCCAGGCGCAAGCGGATCAGGCGGCGATTGTCGAGCAAATGAAGGCCAAGCAGGTTCAAAAAGAAAAAGATATTGAACTTGCCCAAAAGAATGCGGAACTGCAGGAACAGGAATTGAATGCGACTGTCCGTAAACAGGCGGATGCGGACTTGTATAAAGCCCAGCGTGCCGCCGAAGCGCAAAAAGCAACCCAAATCGCAGCGGCTGAAGCGTCCGCTAAGCAAGTCGAGTTGGCGGCCGAAGCGAATGCTAATGCTACGAAAGCCATCGGGGAAGCCGAAGCCGGCAAGACCCGAGCAATCGGGTTGGCGCAGGCGGAAGCGATTGCGAAGCAGGCTGAGGCGGCTCGCCAATTGGATGAATCCGGACGCTTCAAAATGACCATTGAGGCAATGCCGAAGATTATCGAAGCTGCCATGAGTCCTTATGCCAACGTTGATTCAATCAAACTTTATGGCGACGGCGATCTTACCAAGCAAACCAGTGGCGGTTTGGTGAAACAGCTGGATATGCTCCAGGAAGTGGCCGGAATCGATATTCGTGGCATGTTGAATGGTGCCCTTATGCACCAGGCAGGCAATCAGCCAGTGGTCGATGCCATCAAGGGTCGTCACGCGGACACTGCCGAAAAGGCGCCGCAAAAACAGTCGGAAGCGCCGCAAAAGAAATCGGCAGCAGCAGCAGCACCGGCAACGTCTGCCGCTAAGCCAGCCGATGCCGGTCAATCGGCAGCAAGTGCACCAACGAAAATGGCGGATAAGCCTTGGAAGAAATAGCAACGGTCTAAAAGTAAAAAAGGCTCCCGCTTCTCAGTCCTTGAACTGGGAGGCAGGAGCCTTTTGTGATATGTCAGTCACTACCATATATCTCAAGCAATCCCCTCAATATAAGGTGCCGGCCGGTAGAAGTTTTGATGGATGCTGCTGTAGATAACACGGACGGCTTTGTCGTAGTCTTTGTCAGTGACGCCGATCAATAAATTGATATCGGAATTGGTTTGGCTAACGAGTTGGACGTTTAAGAGATTGTCATCCAAATAAGCGAGCACTTTTCCTGCAATTGCCGGTCGTTTTCGCAGTTGACGGGAGACCATGGCGATTAAAGCGACATTTTCGGTCACCTCGAGTTTGTCTGGGTGACAGGCGGCCTGAATCGCTGTGGTTAGTTCACGAACCGAAACTTGGCGGCGCGGCTCGCGAATCAACAGGCTGAAGCTGTCGATGCCGGTTGGCAGGTAATCAACAACCAGGTGATGAGCCGCGATGACGCCCAGTGCTTGTTGGATAACTTCGAGGTGAACGGCAAGCTGGTATTGACGGATCGTGATGACAAGGTAATGTTTGCGTCCGGCAATGCCTGTAATGATGCGTGGGTCGTCACTGGGATCGTCATCATGAATGATCAGGGTTCCCGGATCCTGGGGCGCGTTAGTGTTGAGAATGCGTGTCGGAATTTTACATTCGCGCACCGGCTGGACGGCTTCTTCCTGAAACACGCTAAAACCCATGTAGGTCAGTTCACGCAACTCATCATAGCTCATCACGTCAATACTGTCGGCATCCTTAATAATACGCGGATCAGCCATTTTGATGCCAGACACATCTGTCCAATTTTCATATAAATCTGCTTGGGCTAATCGTGCTAACCATGCGCCGGAGATGTCGGATCCGCCGCGGGGCATGAGTTGCACGTGTCCGGCACGATTTCGTCCGTAAAATCCGGGGATGACTAAGCCGTGATGATTGGGAAGCTGCCGATATGCAGCCATGGTCTTGGCCTCATCAATGCCGCCATTGTCATCAAAAAAGAATAGATCTGCGGCATCCAAGAAGGTATAACCTAAATATGCTGCCATCAGATGGGCAGTTAAGAACTCGCCGCGGGATACCAGATAATCACGGGAATAATGTGTGGTAAGCTGATGGCGAATCGTGTTCATTAACTTGTTTAAAGGTACCTGCAAGTGCAATGTCTGATTAATGGCTTCCAATCTAGCCGTTACCTGGGCAAACAGCTGCGTCACATCGCGGCCAGCTTCCATGGCGTCTGCGATCAGGAAAAGGGTATCCGTGAGCTTTTGGGTGGCGGGGCCATATTTTCCGGCGGCACTCACGACCACCAGTTGGCGTTGCGAATCTTGATCAATGATAGCCTTGACTTTTTGAAATTGATCGGCGGTCGCAACGGAACTGCCGCCAAATTTTGCGACTTTCATCCGATGACCTCCTGATCAATTTGCTGTTTGACATCACGGGCGGTCAGTTCACTATCGCCAATGGCCGCCATGAAGGCATGTGCATCAATTGCCAAAACGCCGCGCATGAGTCGATGCATTTCACCGACCGGAATTTGTTTGATGAGGAGTCGATGATCGACTATTTCCGTTTGCTTGTCACTAAACATCGCGAACGTCATTGGATCGGCGCGTAACAGATAATCTGCGACGCTGAGATCAGGGTCGAATTGCAAAGTTTGCCCAAAGTCGCGTTTCAAGTGGGCAACATTTTCCAAAATGTCGAAAAGATCCTGGACAATCGCGTTAGCAGTCGGATATTTACCGGCACCTTGGCCATAAAATTGTAAATCGCCGATGGTTTGGCCATGCAAGCGAATGATGTTGAAGTTTTCAAAGGTATTGGCGGCCAAAGCGGTGGCTGGATAAAGCCGCGGCTCCACGACCATACTATAATGGTCGTCAATTCGTTTGCTTTTCCCGATTAAGCGCAGCACTTGGTCGTGTTTCGCGAAGAAGTCAATGTCGGCCTTGCTGACGTGACGGATGCCAAACTTAGGAACATCCCGCGGCGGCACCATGTCGTAAGCTAAAGCCGCTGAAATTTTGAGCTTGTTGACAATGTCATCGCCGTCAATGTCGGCACTCGGGTCGGCTTCGGCATAACCCATATCTTTGGCCGCCAGTAATACAGGGTCGAAATCGAGGTGGGCCCGTTGCATCTGGTCTAAAATGTAATTGCTGGTGCCATTAAAGATCCCTTCGATGGTATCAACCTGATCAATCCGCGCCGCCCGTTCCAGATTGCGGATCCACGGAATGCCGCCGCCAGTGGTTGCTTCAAAATAGAAGCGGACATCGTGTTGCGCGGCAGTCGCGGTGAATTCAGGCAGATACCGAGCCACAACCGCTTTATTGGCGGTCACGACATGTTTACCATGTTGCAAGGCCCGAAGAATATAATCGTGAGCAGGATGCAGGCCGCCGATTGCTTCAACCACCACGTCAATGGTAGGATCAGCAAGAATAGCATCGAAATCAGTTGTCATCTCAGGCATCGTGGCAGGGTGGGTTGGGCGAATAAAAATCGCAGTGACCCGCATTCGGCGATCACCATTTGCAACAATATCGTAAACGCCGCTACCGACAGTACCAAAACCTAAGATGGCAATATTCATCTTTCTCAGCTCCTTGTTTATAAAATATAGACACTTGTTTTTCTAATGCGAACAGATTATCATATCCATATCGGAAAAACAAGTCGAACCAGATAGGAGAATCGTTCACATGCGATACACGAGCACACGGGATCAACGAGTAACCAAAACCAGCCAGCAAGCTATTAAGCAAGGTATTTCCGAAGAAGGCGGCTTATTCGTTTTGCCGCATTTAACGGATTACCGGATTGCGCTTCAGGATTTGCTGGGAGCAGATTATGAAACGATCGCTCAGCATGTTCTCATGAGCCTGTTGCCTGATTTTAACACTGCTTCAGTTAAAAAGGCGATCCATTTGGCATATCGGCAAAATTTTTCCGATGAACGCATTACACCGATTCGGAAAGTCGGTGATTTTCACGTGCTTGAATTATTTCACGGTCCGACCAGTGCCTTCAAAGACGTGGGGCTGCAATTATTACCACAGTTGATGCGGTTGGCCCTTGATCCGGAAGATCGCATTATGATTCTGGCAGCGACCAGTGGGGATACCGGCACCGCAGCCTTGCAAGGGTTCAAAAATGTGCCGCAAACCGGCATTACGGTCTTTTATCCCGATCATGGGGTTAGCCCGATTCAGGAGCAGCAGATGCTGACAACGACAGGCAACAATACGCGGGTGTTCCCGATTGCGGGCAATTTTGATCAGGCGCAAAGTGCGGTTAAGGCGTTGTTTACCGATACGAGTTTTGCTGCGCGGCTGCAGGCAGAACAGGTCACGTTATCGGCAGCTAACTCCATTAATATTGGCCGGTTGATTCCGCAGGTGGTTTATTATTTTGCCGCTTATCTGCAACTGGTTAACAGCCGCGCAATCCAATTAGGCAATCCAGTTAACTTCACCGTTCCAACCGGAAACTTTGGCGACGTGCTGGCTGGCTTTTATGCTAAGTTACTGGGCTTGCCGATTCATAAATTGATAGCTGCGGCCAATGCCAATCGCGAGATCGCGGACTTTCTTGATACTGGCATCTATGATCGCAATCGGCCATTCTTAAAAACCGTTGCCCCAAGTATGGATATTCAGATTTCAAGTAATCTGGAACGGCTGTTGTATTATAAGAGCGGCGAAGATAGTGCCTATGTGGCCATGCTGATGAAAGATTTGGCGACAACAGGCCGCTACCAAGTCCGACCGGATGTTTTGACCGCGATTCAGGCCGATTTTGCCGGTGGCTTTGCGACCGATGAACAGGTGACAGCGGCGATTGCCAAAGTCTGGCGGCAAGATGGGTACTTAATGGATCCGCACACAGCGGTTGGTTATAGCGTCATGCAACAGTATCGCGCCACTGGAGATACCACGCCGAATATCTTGTTGGCAACGGCGAGTCCCTATAAGTTTCCGCATGCGGTGGCTAAGGCACTTAACTTGCCGGTTTCAGGTGGCGATTTTTCGTTGATGACGCAACTACGACAGGTGAGTGGTGTTCCGATTCCAGCAAATCTGGCGCGTCTGGCGGTGCTGACGCCTCAGCCTAAACACGTGGTTACCCCAGCAGCAATGGGCGCCGCCATTCTCGACGCGGCAAAGGAGGTTTTTGACGATGATTTGCGTATCCGTTCCGGCAACAACCGCTAATTTAGGCGTTGGTTACGATGTGTTGGGCATGGCCCTTGATCTCAAAGCTCGGTTCACTTTTGAGCCGAGCACCCAAAAGCTTGAGATCATCGGTGACGGGAATGCTTTCGCTAACCCGGAAAATTTAATTTATCGCGCCTTTGTCACGTTTGCGAATGCGATTCATCAGCCGGTTCCCAACTTACGCATTAGCGTTGATTCAGATGTTCCCAATGCGCGTGGATTGGGCAGTTCGGCGACGTGTGTGGTGGGTGGACTCACTGCAGCAAACGCCTGGTTTCAGGCCGGTTGGGATGAAGCCGACCTTTTGAAGTTGGCCACTCAGCTAGAAGGGCACCCGGATAATGCGGCGCCGGCCATTTACGGACAGGTATGTGCGACCGTTTTGGTGGGTGATGACCCGATTGTCCGGCAGTACCCGGTCAGCCAACAGTTGCATTTTGTTGCGTTGATTCCGCCATACACGGTCAGCACCGAAGAAGCACGCAATATTTTACCGGCAACCCTGGGTTATGCAGATGCGGCTTATCAAATGGGACGCTGCATTTTGATGACACGCGCATTGGCGGATGGTGATATATCGCTGTTACGCCAGGTGGCTCAGGATCGGATGCACGAGCCGTATCGCGCGACGTTGATTCCGGATTATCAAGCAGCACGCAAAGAGTCGGCGGCTCATGATGGCGTCTTATTGATTTCCGGATCGGGCTCGACCATGCTGGCCATTGTTAGCGATGCTGCCGGAGCCGAACAGCTACAAAAGGCAGCCGCGCAACGTTGGCCGGAATGGCAAGTGCGGATCGTGACGCCAAGTGAACAAGGCGTACAGGTGGTAAAAACGGGGAACTTTTCAGGAAAGGTCGAGCATTGAAGCTCGGCTTTTTTGCTCGCCATGATTGAGCTTTCTGCGCCAAATAGTGTAATATGGCGAGGAAAGGGGGAGCTTGGCGATGAAATATTTTGACTATGAAAGCCTCAATGCACTGTTCACCCCCCCTGCCATCATGGCTAAAATGAACCAGATTTACGAATTACGCGGACAACAACAGGATCATTTACAGAAGAATCGGGTTGCCCTAGACAGACTGGTGAACATTGCCAAAGTTGAAAGTATTGATGCATCCAACCGAATTGAAGGGATTTATACAATTGACACGCGTTTACGGGAACTGGTCAACAAACGGACGGCGCCGCACAATCGCAGTGAGGCAGAGATTTCCGGATATCGTGATGTTTTAGAGTTGATCCATGATCACTACCAAGACATTCCAATTACTAGCCATTCAATTCTTGGCTTACACAAGCAGCTATTTTAGCTGCGTCTATCATGATTATGTCGGTGTAGCCGAACTGGTTTTAGCCACACCACAAGTATCTTCATGAATGCAAATTGCCAATATGGTATAATTCGAGAGCGACGAGCGAAAAGTTGAACCTGTTTAACTAACGCTTCGGAAATAATGATGGCAGCGGTAACGACCACGTGACTTAGCGCCGCTGCATGTTCACTGAAAATTTCAAGGCACAGGCTTACCGAACCTGAACCTATCGAACGAGGAGACTATCATTCAGATGAAAGATGCACCTAGCTTTACCCCCATTCTGCTTGGCAGTGATATGAATGTGTACGGGATGGCGCGTTCATTCCACGAGATGATCGGTGGGGCGATCGACGTTTATGCGCGTGAACAACTTGCGCCGACCCGCTTTTCCCGCATCGTGAATGTTCATTTAATTAAGCAGTTTGATTCCGATCCTACTTTTATCGAAAAAATGCGTGAAGTCGCTCACCTGCATACAGCTTCGGCGGGCCGACTGCTGTTAATTGCGTGTGGCGATACATATGCTCAGCTGGTATCTAAACATAAAGATGAACTGAGTCAGTGGTTCATCTGTCCTTATGTTGACTATGATTTGCTGAAGCGCCTGAATAGCAAGGAAAGCTTCTATCAGGTCTGCGAGGAATATCATTTACCGTATCCCGCAACCAAAATCGTGACCAAGTCCATGTATGAAAGTAATGCCACGATCACCGCGCCGTTTGAATTTCCGGTGGCCCTAAAACCGACTGATTCGGTGGAATGGTTGAACATTCACTTTGAAGGCCGCAAGAAGGCGTTTACGATCCATTCGCAGGTTGAGTTGACCAATACGATTGCCAAAATTTATGACAATGGCTACACGTCTGACCTGATCTTGCAGGATTTTGTTCCCGGCGATGACAGCAACATGCGAACCATGAATTGTTATGTGGATCAATATCATCACGTCAAAATGATGTGTCTGGGTCATCCGTTGCTGGAAGATCCGACCCCAGCTTCAATCGGCAATTATGTGGCAATTATGCCGGCTTTTGATCAGAAATTGTACGATCAAATGAAAAACTTTCTGGAAGCCATCAAATTTACTGGTTTTGCTAATTTCGATATGAAATATGATCAACGGGACAATACCTTTAAATTGTTTGAAATCAATATCCGCCAAGGCCGGAGCAGTTTCTTTGTCACGTTGAATGGGTACAACCTTGCCAGCTGGCCGGTGCGCGATTATATTGTTGGCGATCTCAAGGATGCGCCGACAATTTACGGTAACAACGATCGCAGCAAGTACAAGTTGTGGTTAGGGGTACCGGCACGAGTCTTCAAACAATATTCTGCTGACAATGAAGCTAAGCGCGAAGCCCTGCAGCTTATCAAAGAAAAGCGTTACGGAACCACAGTCTTTTATAAGCCGGATATGACGTTTAAACGGTGGTTATTGCTTAAGTACATGTTTCACAATTATATCGGCCGCTTTAAGCAGTATTTTTCGGAAAACAAAGGTAATGTGTGATAAAATAGCTTTGTTAGGGACACCTAAACTTGCAAGGGGGCATTTCTGTTGGTTACTGAAAATGATTTAACAATTGAATCCGTGCATTATAATCGGTTGCTGTTGGCGGTCGATGACGATGATGACGACTCCTCGCGCAAGGCATTGAATTACGCCTGCACGGTTGCCAAGATTTACGATATTCCGCTGGGGATCGTTTCGGTGCTTGAAACCGGCGATTTGAATATCTTCCAATCATTGACACCTGACGATGTTGATGCGGCACGAGAAAAAATGGCCAAGAACCTGAATACTTATGTTGAAAAAGCGCGTGCCTTCGGTGTTCAAAAGGCACAGCCAATCGTGGCAGAAGGTCGTCCGGCTGCTGCCATCCTTGATGAAGTGATTCCTGCTTTCAAGCCGGATCTGGTTATTATGGGCTCGCACGTGCGCCGCGGCCGGTTACGTCTTGGCCACGTTGCAAGTGAAGTCGCGCGTGATGCCGCGGTATCCGTCATCATCGTTCGTTAATTGACGTCAACGCATTACAGTAAGCAGCCGTTGTGACTCGTGGTTTGAGTTGGACGGATGCTTTTTTCTATCAAGCATAAATCACGCCTATGAGTACATAGAGAAACGGGGTCATCCATGCAGTATCAAAATGTCAGCGTTGGTAAACTGATTCGCCGCGTCAGCCGCTTTACCGTTGAAGTTGAATTAGATGGCGACATCACACCAGTTCATATGAACAATACTGGACGCAATAAGGAAATTCTGATTCCCGGCTCTCCTGCCAGCATCCGCCATGTAGCCAATCCCAACCGCAAAACTCACTATGATCTTTTAGCCGTCCAGCGCCAAAATCGCTGGATCAATATTGATAGTCTGGCGCCCAATCGTGTGGCTAAAGAGTGCCTGGAAGCGGGCACGTTGAAGTTGCCGGGTTTGGTGTTGCCTTATGCCGTTCACCCAGAGACAACCTGGCGCGATTCCCGGCTGGATTTTGCCGGCACCGGGGCAGATGGTCAGCCGTGGTTTGTCGAAACCAAAGGCGTGACACTGGCTAATGCGTCACTGGCGGCTTTTCCTGATGCGCCGACAACCCGGGCCGTCAAGCATGTTCACACACTGATGATGGCACAGGCGGAAGGCTACCAGGCATTTCTGGTTTTCATTGTGCAGCTGCCAGATATCCAGAAGATGACTATTTATCGCGACCGTTTTCCTGAGCTGGTCACCGCCATCACCGCAGCCAAGCAAGCCGGTGTCCGCGTGCTGGCTTACGATACCAAAACTGGCCCGAATGCCATCACGTTGGGACACAAAATTATGTTTGATGAACATCTGCCATTTACAGAAATCGACTTGGCGAGTTTGTGAAAAATGAAAAACCATTCATAAAATTTTCATTTCGACTTGACAATTTTATTTAACGGCTGTCAACGGAGCGCCAATCGTCCCTAGTCCTCAATCTCATGCAGATGAGGGCTTTTTTTGCTGTCGACAAAAACACATGCAAGAGAAAGCCTTGTTTTAGCCGAAAAATGAAAATGAGATTCCGTGATTTGAATCACACACAAATGATCTTTACAATGGTTAGCATTGTTTCAATTCGATGACAACTGTTACTTAATCAAGACATCAGGTGCCATAGGGCGTCATAAGTCACTTTAAGCAAACAGTATTGGGTGTGCCTTGTTAAAAAACAATGGTAACCCTGAAAGGAGTGAACCGATGCAACACAAAATTGAAAGTGATGCAGAGACCAAAATCGAAGTCCGCGGGTTGACCAAAATTTTTGGTAAACGCATTAACCGCGCTAAGGAAATGCTGAAAAACGGCAAAACTAAACCGGAGATTTTAAAGGCTACCGGTGCAACAGTCGGCGTTGATCGGGCAGACTTTACGATTAAAACCGGCGAGATTTTCGTGATTATGGGTCTTTCCGGATCCGGGAAGTCAACGACCCTGCGCATGTTAAACCGCTTGATTGAGCCAACAGCCGGGCAGGTGCTGATTGACGGCGATGACATTGCCAAAATGGACAAGCAGAGTATTCGCGACATTCGACGAAAGAAACTCAGTATGGTCTTCCAAGGATTTGCCTTATTACCGAATCGAACGGTCTTGCAAAACGCTGCCTTTGGTTTGGAAATTCAAGGTATGGAAAAAAACTTACGCGAAAGCAAGGCGGATAAGGCGCTTGATCTGGTCGGCCTGAACGGTTTTGCCGATCAATATCCGGATCAGCTTTCCGGTGGGATGCAACAGCGTGTTGGTTTGGCACGCGCCTTAGCCAATGACGCCGAGATTCTATTGATGGACGAAGCCTTTTCCGCGCTTGATCCGTTGAATCGTCGAGATATGCAGGACGAATTGCTGGATCTGCAGGAAGACATGCATAAGACTATTGTATTTATTTCGCACGACTTGAACGAGGCGTTGCGGATTGGCGATCACATTATGATCATGAAGGACGGCGAAATTGTCCAGATTGGTACTCCGGAAGAAATTCTGAGCCAGCCTGCCGATGATTACGTTGAGAAGTTCATCGAAGGCGTGGATCGCAGTCAGGTTTACACGGCTGCGAATGTCATGATTCGCGCTAACACGGTGAATATTGACAAGGACGGTCCGCGGTTGGCTGCACGGCGCATGCGAGATAACGAAATTTCCAGTTTGTATGTGGTCAACACCCAACGAAAACTGGTCGGAATTTTGGATGCAGATGATGTGCGCGCGGCGATTGATGCCGGCAAGAAGGACTTGAAGGATATCGTTAAAACCGATGTGCCGACGACCAAAATGGATACGCCGCTGGCCGATTTGCTGGATGCTGTTTCTACGACTTCGGTTCCGTATGCCGTAATTGACGATCGAGACCGGTTGCACGGCATTATCATTCGCGGTGCCGTCTTAGGGGCGCTGGCAGGACAGGAGGTCAATGTTAATGTTTAATCTTTTCATGAATATCCCGACTTTACCGTTGGCCCACTGGATTGATTCATTCGTGGCCTGGTTAACCCAGTTTTCAGGGTTCTTCGGAGTGCTGACGAACTTCATTGGCAGCATTGTGAATGCTTTTCAGGCAGTGTTTGATTTGATTCCGATTTGGCTGTTCATCGTGCTGATTATGGCACTGACTTGGTATCTGAAAAGGGATCAGAAGTATCGCGGTTTATTGATTTTTGAACTGCTGGGCTTGCTGCTGATCTGGAATCTTGGTTTCTGGCGCGACATGACCCAAACCTTAACCTTAGTGTTAACGGCCAGTCTGCTAGCGATTGTCATTGGCATTCCGCTTGGTATCTGGGCCGCAGAAAGTAAAACAGTATCAGCGATTGTCAAGCCGCTGATGGACTTCATGCAGACCATGCCGGCCTTTGTTTATTTGATTCCAGCAGTTGCTTTCTTCGGCATCGGGATGGTGCCCGGGGTTGTTGCTTCGGTGATCTTTGCTATGCCGCCAACGGTTCGGATGACTCAGCTTGGTATCGATCAGGTGCCAGCTGATCTGAACGAAGCAGCCATCGCTTTTGGCGCCACCAGTTGGCAGCAGCTCATCAAGGTGCAGCTACCTTTTGCCCGCGGGACGATTATGGCCGGCATCAACCAAAGTATGATGTTGGCGTTATCGATGGTAGTCATCGCGTCTATGATCGGGGCGATGGGCCTGGGAACCAAGGTCTATTTTGCTGTTGGTCGTAACGATGCTGGCGGTGGCTTTGTTGCTGGGTTGGCGATTGTTATTTTGGCGATCATTTTGGACCGGATCACCCAAAGCCTCAATCGCACTCGCTAGGAGGTGACCATTTGACTTTTTATAAAAAGATCATCACAACTCTGATGATGCTGGTAACGGTCGGGCTGTTGGCGGCATGCAGCAGCACTCAGCCCAAGTACAATGCCAACAAGCCATTAGGCCCGCAGATTAATTATACGATTACAGGGATTGATGCCGGTGCCGGAATTATGACCAGTACGGATAAGGCGCTGAAAGTATATGGACTGGCAGATAAGAATTGGCAGCTGCAGCCGAGTTCAACCGCGGCCATGACCAGCACGCTGAAAAAAGCGATTGCCGATAAACGGCCGATTGTGGTCACCGGTTGGACGCCGCATTGGATGTTCACGAAGTTTCCGTTGAAGTTTCTGAAGGATCCTAAAAATGTTTATGGTAAAACCGAGCAGATCCATACAATTGTGCGTAAGGGACTCAAACAGGATGACCCGCAAGCCTATCAGGTGCTGGATCATTTCCACTGGACGCCAAAAGAAATTTCCAGCGTGATGCTCGCCGTCAACAATGGTCAGGATCCCGCCAACGCTGCCAAAGATTTCGTTAAGAAGCATGCTAAGCAGGTCGCTGAATGGACGAAAGGTGTAAGCCATGTCAGCGGGCATCCTAAGCTGACGCTAACGTACATTGCCTGGGATTCAGAAATTGCGTCCACCAATGTTGTGGCAACAGTCTTGCGTCAAGTTGGCTACAAGGTCACGATTAGGGCGATGGAACCGCAGCCAGTTTGGGCATCGGTTGCCACAAAAGCCGCAGATGCCCAGGTTTCCGCATGGTTACCCAAGACGGCAGCCAAGTTATATGCCGATTATAAGAACCAAGTCGTGGATCTCGGTGTGAATATGGATGGGGCGCGTGTCGGTTTGGCTGTGCCTAAATATATGAAGAACATTAACAGTATTGAAGATTTGAAGAAATAGAAAATTATTAACGTCAAGGAAGTCATTCGCACAACATTGCGGATGGCTTCTTTAGTTCTTTGTTGGGCGGGTTAATGAGCAGATGGCTTGCCTTATTGACTTTAAATGACTACGATAACCGCGAAGATATAGCTAATCGTATGAAAAGTTTAATGAGGAGGGTTTTTGATGGCTGAGACGATTAAGGCTGGTATTGCTGCGTTGCGAACTCTGGAAAGTTGGGGTGTGACGCATCTTTACGGCATTCCCGGCGGTACGTTTAATAACATGATGTATGCGCTGGATGAAGAGCAGGCGCGGATCAAGTATATTCATGTCAGGCATGAAGAGGTCGGTGCGCTGGCAGCCGTTGCCGATGGTAAGCTCACCGGTCATATTGGTGTGGCATTTGGATCAGCCGGCCCCGGAGCGACTCACCTTTTCCAAGGGATTTACGATGCCAAAATGGATAAAGTGCCGACCCTATTCTTGGTAGGACAGGTTGAACAACGGTTTATGAACGCTGACTTTTTCCAGGAATTGGACGAGGATCCGATGTTTCAAGATGGAGCCGTTTATGCGCGCACCGTCACGACCGCGCGCAGTCTGCCGCATGTGATTGACGAAGCCATTCGCCGCGCCTATGCTGCTCGTGGTGCTGCCGTGGTGATCATTCCAAATGACTTGCCGGCAGAGATGATCCCGGAAGACGGCTATTATAGCGCAGCCGAAACGCATGCAACGCCGGTTTTGGCTGCCGGTAGCGATGAACAGGTTGATGCAGCTCTGCGGCTAATCGGCGCGGCTGCTCGGCCTGTGTTGTACGTTGGCCAAGGGGTCCGTGGTGCGGCTGATACTGTCATAACGCTAGCCAAAAAGTTACAGATACCGGTCATTACCACCGCACTAGGCAAACCGATTATTCCTTACGAGTTTGAAGCGTTGCTGGGTTCGGCTGCTCGGGTTGCATCGAAGCCAGCCAATGAAGCGTTACGGGTTGCGGATCTTATCATGTTCGTCGGCTCCAACTACCCATTTGCCGAAGTCATGTTCTCGCCTAAAGCGAAGTTTATTCAGATCGAATCAGATCCGAAAACCCTTGGCAAGCGTCATCACACCGATGTGGCCATTTTGGCAGATGCACCGGCAACGCTGGAGAAAATGATTGCCCGCAGCGATGATGCCCCAAGCAGCGGCTGGTATCAGGCAAACGTTGACAACGTGAAAAACTGGCATCAATATAACGATGACATGATGCAGCGGACGACCGGTGATATGCGGTTTGAGCCAGTCTTCGGTCAAATCAATCGATTAGCGACTGATGATGCGATTTTTGCCATTGATGTCGGTGATGTCACCCAAAATGCCGTGCGACTGCTGAAAGTTACCGGCCGCCAAGCTTGGACCACCAGTGGTTTGTTTGCCACCATGGGCGCTGGTTTGCCAGCAGCTTTGGCGGGACAGCTGAGTTTTCCTAAACGGCAAGTCTTCAATTTGACTGGTGATGGTGCGGCCGCGATGGTCATGCAGGATCTCGATACCGAAGTGCGGTACCATTTGCCCATTATCAATGTTGTGTTTTCCAATAATGCGTTAGGTTATATCGAAGACGAACAGGAAGATGACGGCCATGAGTGGTTCGGTATTGACATGCCGCCGATTGATTTTGCGACGGTTGCTAAAGGCATGGGGATGACGGGCATGACGGTGACACAGGTATCGGAACTTACTGATGCGTTTGACGAAGCCGAGGCGAATCGCATTGCTGGCAAGCCAACGCTGATTGATGCCAAAATTACCAACGAACGGCCAATTCCGGTTGAACACCTGCAATTGGATCCTAATCGCTTCGATGCCCCGACCATTGCAGCATTCAGGAAACGTTACTACGCGGATAAGCTGGTGCCGTTCAGTGAGTTTCTGCAGGCGCATCACGTTCCGATTGGATAACTGTATAGCTGACAGCAGAGACAAATCTTGATCATGCAAACTAGAAACGGGTGCACTTTTCATATCATGCGCTCGTTTTTAGTTTGCTCGAAACAAGTTGATACTGTTAGTGCCAAAGCGGAGCAGTCGCAGGCTTTAAACGTCAACGCCAAAGCACAATCAATGGTTGTCAAGCCCGAAAATGGTATCATGTGACTTAACCGGACAATTCGTCTATGGTATGAATCGTCTCGTGACTTAAATGACAGGAAGGTCTAACAGGATGTTTTCTGCTGAAATTATTATGAATCCAAACGCGGGTAATGCGCGGTGGGAGAAGGATTTGCCGGCATTGTTGACGTTGCTTAAGTCGCACTTTGCGCCGTTGCGGGTGAACCGAACTCGCGAGCCGGGTGATGCGCGGGTTGTGACTGAAGGATTGCTAAGAGCCTATCAAGATCATCTTGACGAACTGCAACTGATTGTCATCGGAGGCGATGGCACATTGCATGATGTTGTGAATGGGTTACAACGCCACGGTCATTCAGAAGTGGCCGTTGGCTATGTTCCGACGGGCACGGGCGATGATTTTGCACGTGCACAGCAAATACCCTTGGATCCGAAAAAGGCCGCGACGGCACTGGTTACCGCCATGCCTCGGCCAGTGCGGATCGGGGTCGCGACTTCTGCCAAATACGGAACCCAGTATTTCATCAATAATTTTGGAATTGGCATGGACGCCCAGATTGTTTACCAAACCAATCATTCGTTGCACAAAGGAACGCTAAATGCCCTCAAGTTGGGCCAATTTGCTTATGGCGCCAGTATTTTAAAAGCTTTGCGGGTGCAAAAAGGCTTCGCGGCAACGTGGCAAGCCGCTGGACACCCTGAAGCGCATGCCGCTAACGCCTATTTGAATGTTTTTACCAACCATCCGTTTCTCGGCGGCGGTATTCGGCTATTTCCGGACGCGATGGATCAGCGCCAGCGGTTATCACTCGTTCAGGTTCGCCGCGAAAAGCTTGGCACCCTGCTTCAAGTCGCGGTTGCCATTTTAAGCGGCCGATCGGTTCATCGTGCCATCCACCATCTTGAGGCCGATCAATTTGATTTTGTTACAGAGGCCACGGTGCCGATTCAAATGGATGGTGAGGAGTACACGACGCCAATCGCGGTTACCCTGCGGCAGACGACGCAAATGTTTCTATTGCCAATGATTAAGTAAAAAAGTCTCCATCGACAGCCAGTGTTCCAGACTGTTGATGGAGATTTGTGATTTTCTTAGGCGTTGTTGGCGTGGTCTTGCCAGCTGGTTAACGCTTGCGCACGAAAATTAATTTTGAGAACAGATAATTAGCCAACACGATGATAACCTGATCGAGAATTTTGACCAGAATTTCATTACCATGCAGCCAATCAACGCCGACAATCATGATGGAATTGTCCAGTAGCAGTGACACGCCGCGAAGAATCAGGAAGCTGGTTAGTTCGAACAAAAACTTTTTCTTGCTTGAATAATCGCTGTGGAAGACGACACTCTTATTGGCAAAAAACGCAAAGATAACACTCACGATATTCGCGGTGGTATTGGTTATTACCAAGCCGATGCCAAAGTAGCGCATCACGAAAAACGTGACAAAATTGATAAGGGTCGTGAGGCCGCCAATAAATAAGTAGTTAATCATCATTTCATAGCGGCGGTAAAGTTGAATCAGGGTTTTCAAAGGGGACGCTCCTCTAATATTAGGCTTAGCACGCGTGCCGGCCAAAATAATGGCAACTCGTCACAGTATACCATGCAAGACAATGGTGCGTCAGCTGGCGAATGATCAAGGAATTTGCACTTTTGTGACAGTTTGACTTACAATCAATAAGCAGTACCTAGCGTTATTTTTGTGCTGTAAATATGCTTGAATCTCGGCAAATTTCAGGGTATCCTTTTCACAAGGAGGATGACGATGACAAGATCTAATAAGCAACAACCGCCACGCAAGCATCGCTGGCTTTGGCGGACGATTTTCACACTCGGTATCCTTCTTGGCTTAGCGTTGGTCTTCAATGAACCGATTAAGTTATTTGTGGTTGAACGTTTAAGTCAGAGCACGATGGCGCATATTGATCGCGACACGATTGCTAAAAACGAAAAGAAACGCGCGACGTTTGACTTTAAAGGTGTCAAGGCGCTGGACATCAATACGGTCGGTAATGCGGCGATCACGCGTAATTTGCATCCCATCGGCAAAATTGCCATCCCTAGTGTCAACTTAAAGTTACCGATCCTCAAAGGCCTTTCCAATGACAATCTGAGTGCCGGCGCCGGGACGATGAAGGCCGATCAGAAGATGGGCGAAGGCAATTATGCGTTGGCTGGCCACTATATGACCAATCAGGGGATCCTTTTCTCACCATTAAAAAACGTTAAAAAAGGCGATACAGTCGCTATTACCAACATGAAAAAGATCTACACTTATAAAGTGACAACCAAGCAGATTGTCAATGAAACCCAAGTGCAATGGATTGACGATGTGGCCGGCAAAAAGCTGATCACGTTAGTCACGTGTGCCTCGCCAACAGAAGGCGAAGTTGATCGGATTATTGTTCAAGGCGAATTGCAGTCGGTGAAACGAGCCAATCGTCAGAATTTGAAAATTTTTTTATAATTTAAACAAGTGCGGGCGAAGGCTTGCACTTTTTTTCTTTTTGCGGCAGGCTAAAGTCTAATGAGTCAATGATGTCAATGTGGGGGTAATTATGTCAGCTTACGAAAAATTTATTAACAACGTGCCAGTTCGTCGTACGATTGTCCTATTCTCTGTCTTCCTAGTCTTATGGTTTGCGCGCAGTATCATGAGCGATATTTTGCTGACATTTATTTTTGCCTTCTTAGTCAGCCGCTTGATTCGTGCTACCCAACGTCACTGGCATGTGCGGCCATTTCTGATTGTAGTGCCGGTTTACGTATTGGTTCTTTTAGGATTGGTTTATGCGGCCGTGCATTATGTGCCCGCCATTGTCCGGCAAACCATCACGCTCTTCAATTCAGTTCAAAATTTTTATAACAGTGATGCGTTTGCCAACAATCAAATCATGCAATGGGTTTTGCAAAGCACCAAGAGCTTGAATCTAGCCGAACAGCTTAAAAGTGGTTTGTCAACAGTGCTAGAGTATGCGGGTAATATTGGTGCGATGGGGCTGACGCTAATCCTGTCATTTATTTTGAGTTTCTTCTTTACAATTGAATTGGACAGGCTTTCTGAATTCGGTAACCTCTTCTTGGATTCGCCGTTTGGTTGGTATTTTAAAGATTTGCGCTATTTTGCCATGAAATTTATCAATACATTTGGCGTTGTGATGGAAGCGCAAATTTTTATTGCGTTTGTCAATACGGTCATTACAACTATCACGCTGCTATTCATGAGAATGCCAAATGTTCCTAGTTTAGCGATTATGGTGTTTTTGTTGTCGCTGGTACCTGTTGCCGGGGTCATTATTTCACTTATTCCGTTGACGATTGTCGGGTATACTGTGGGCGGATGGCAGGATGTTATCATCATTTTGATCATGATTGCCGTGATACACGTGCTGGAGGCTTACGTTTTGAACCCTAAGTTTATGAGCAGCCGAACACAGCTGCCAATATTCTTTACGTTTGTTGTCTTACTGGTTGCAGAACGCCTCTTTGGTACGTGGGGGTTAATTGTTGGCATTCCCATTTTCACATTCTTCCTTGATGTGTTAGGGGTTAAACAGATTGCTGGAACCAAAACTGACTCCTCGACCTACGCAAGCATACCGCAGCCAAGGGAGCACCGCGATCATGACGCATAAAAAGCGTTGGTTAATCATAGGCATACTAATTCTGGCTGTGTTTGCTGCAGGCGGGTTGACGATGGCATGGATTCATGAGCAGCGCGACGCTATTAAAGTTACGACCCATCCGGTTCCAAAGGCGGCGTTAGGTAAAAGTGTCCGCCGCTTAATTCGTGAGACTGATTTTACGGGCAGTGTGGCGTTAATTAAGCAGAGACGGATTGTGTATACCGGTGGCGTTGGTGAAGCCAACCATGCTCACAAGTTGGCAAACAATGGCGATACCATGTTTCCTCTGGCGTCAGTTGAAAAATATCTAACAGCTTTATTGATTGGCCATTTAATCGCAAACCATCAGCTGAAATTGACAACCAAGCTTGCAAAGTTTTATCCAACAATTGCCCACAGCAAGGACATTACGATTAGACAGCTGCTTGATCATCGTTCCGGAATTCAAATGGATGAAATAACGCCCGACAACGTGTTGACATCTGAGTCGAAAGCCCTGGATTGGAATCTGCAGCAGTTGGGCTCAACTGGCGAGCATGACTTTTTTTATACGAACGCCAATTACGCCTTATTAGCTGGCATTATTCGAAAAGTGACTGGCAAGAGCTTTGCTGCAGTGTTGAAGCAGACGATTCTGACGCCGTTGGATCTTCAACATACTCGCAATTTTGATGAGTTATCCACGAAAATGCCGGTGGCGCAAGGCT
This sequence comes from Lacticaseibacillus chiayiensis, assembly GCF_004123795.1. Lineage (GTDB taxonomy): Bacteria > Bacillota > Bacilli > Lactobacillales > Lactobacillaceae > Lacticaseibacillus > Lacticaseibacillus chiayiensis. The sequence goes on from NZ_MSSM01000011.1 coordinate 82,467, forward strand.
ATCTCACCGTAGATGACCACCACTACCAGCCAGATGATCTTAGCCCGGAACTCTTGTCGAGTTTACTTGGCAGTGGCAGTGAATACATGAGTGTCACCGACTTGGCGAAAGTCATCATTGCTGCTGAAACCGGGAAAATTATCCCACTCAAAGTTTACCGCGAGCTGATCACCGCCAACTATGCCGATGGTAATCGGTATGCCAGCGGGGTGGCTTGGCTCGATGATCAGCGGTTACTGCAAGGGATGTACAACGATAATCCGGAAAGCTTCAGCACGTTAGCTTATTTCCGCGCCAATGCAACGAGTGGTGTTGTGTTGTTCGGTAATCACACTATGACCACCGATACCGTGACATTAGCCGAGAACCTGGAGGCGTTGGTTCGGTAGCCCGACAAAAGAAGACGACGCTAGAAAATCGAGTGCCGTCTTTTTTACGCCGTTAAAAGAAATGATTAATAGTTGAAAGAGCGGCCAATATCGTTGATGCCTTGGTAAAGACTACTAATGATGCTAGACAGTCCGAGCATGCCGACTACCATAAAGACCAAGAAGAGCAGCGCGCTGGCAATTAAGTATGCGTAGATTTTATCAAACTGATTCGTGGGTTGCGCGGTGAAAAGCATATAAGGTCCGGCCAAGAGAAAGAGTCCGAGACTTAACGTAACAAGCAAGGTAAGCAGCATGGCCGATCCAAAGTTGATAAGACCCACGATCTGCATTAGCAGCGTGAAAAGCGAGAAGAACACCATCCAGTTAGCGTGAAATGCATAGTCGGTTATAAACTCGAGAAAATTGCGCCGCCGATCGCCCAGAATGCCGCGAATCGCCAGATAATAAACCGCAATAATGGCAACTGCAAGAATGGCAACCATGACAAACAGTTTGATGAAAGTGCCTAAAACGATGCTGGCAACGCCACCCGGAAGTGACGATAGCGTACTGCTAACCCGTAGTGCGATTGTCAAGGCCAGACTGATAATGGTAATGGCCAAGCTGGTGAGGCCAAAATAAGGGTGATACGACCGGTCAATGTGCGCCGGGTGTTTGATGCTGTCAACCAGATAGCGCCAATAACTGCCAGCATATTGTTTACCTGCCTTAACCGTTGGATTAGGCTGATTTGGCTCTACTGGCGCCGAGGTAACTGTTTGACTGTTGTCGGTGCCAGCGTTTGTATTTGAGTTGCTGGGTGCGGTTGCCTTTGATGTTGTCGGCTTCTGTGGTGCTTGAGAGGGATTGGCAGCAGTGCTTTGTGTTGCTGTCGTTGAATTTGGCCTTGCCGTTTCTTCATTCGCGGCCGCTTTCGCAGTTGAAAGCGGCGCGGCAGATTGACTGACTGAACTTGTTGCCGGCGTTTCAGTTGTCGTCGCATGAGATAGTGTGTCGGTCCGTTCTTGTGTCACCGCCACGTCAGCCAGATTGGTACCACATTTGACGCAGAAGTTGGCGGTTGCCAGATTATGGGCGCCGCAATTAGGACATATTTTGAACATATAATTACCTCCAAAATAAAGTGAGCGTGAACCGGCGTGGTTAGAAGCCGGAGTGTAAGTGGCCTTGGTCGCAATGACCCGGGCTTAGGCCATTGCGACCAAGGCCCTTACACGCAGGCTTCTGCGCCGGCGAACGCGTTAAGATGAACAAGCCATCTCCCGGCCCGGCTCACGCATTAAATTAAATTTCCAGTTATAAAACGGCGATCACTTAATCATACCAAATCAATCGGTGAATGCCTTAAGCACTCAGCAAAAATTACCTTCGATGGAAGAGTCGATATAGACCACCGGCAACCAAGGCAAATGTGGTGCCGAGTAAAATCAAATCCATGACGCCGTGTACCAAGGACAAGAAGCTATTCGCATTCACAGCCGTTTGCAAAGCAGCGGTGCTTATATAGACCAAAAAATAAATCACGCTGATCAGCCAGAAGCCAGCAATCGTTAACCAAATCTTTTTCAAGAAAACCTCCAAATCATGTAGCAGAATCTTTTTCTTTTTGCTTATGTTTCCAATATACCAGAGAAAGCGGGTGCGAACTTACTGAAAATGGTGTAACATGAGATTTTGTAAACAGACAGAAGACTGTCAAATCATAAAAGCGAGGTATTCTCTGATATGGCGAAATTAGTATTGATCCGTCACGGGCAAAGTGAATGGAACCTGTCCAACCAATTCACCGGCTGGGTGGATGTCGATCTGAGTGAAAAAGGTGTCGAAGAAGCAAAACATGCTGGGCAATTGGTCAAACAGGCCGGCCTTGAATTCGATCAGGCTTACACCTCAGTTTTAACCCGTGCGATCAAGACCCTGCACTACGTCTTGGAAGAATCCGGCCAATTGTGGATTCCGGAAATGAAGACCTGGCGTTTGAACGAACGTCACTATGGCGCATTACAAGGTTTGAACAAGAAAGAAACGGCTGATAAATATGGTGCCGAACAAGTTCACATCTGGCGTCGTTCGTATGACGTTTTGCCACCACTGTTGAAGGCAACTGACGAAGGCTCTGCTGCTAAGGATCGTCGTTATGCCGACCTTGATCCGCGGATCATTCCTGGTGGCGAAAACCTGAAAGTCACGCTGGAACGGGTGATTCCATTCTGGGAAGACCATATCGCACCGGATCTGTTGGATGGCAAGAACGTTGTCATTGCGGCGCATGGTAACTCTTTGCGCGCTTTGACCAAGTACATCGAAAATATTTCCGATGCCGACATCATGAACTTGGAAATGGCAACTGGCGAACCGGTTGTTTATGACTTTGATGAAAAGTTGAACGTTAACAGCAAGACCAAGTTAGATTAATGATCGTTTGAAAAGAAACGGACATAGCCAGGCGTAATTGCTTGAGCTGTGTCCGTTTTTTTTCGTTTGTTAGAATTAAATTTGAGCAAACAATCCAGCATCAACTTGCGCGCTAGCTGGTTCTAATAAATAATTAAGCGTGATGAAACCAAGAAATGAGGCAGCTAAGTGGCAAACTATATTAAAGAGATTCGCAGCAAGGTCGGGCATATGCCCATTTTTCTCAATGCAGTGGCTGGTGCGGTTGTTAACGATCAGGGCCAATTATTGTTACAGCAGCGGACTGACGCCGGCAATTGGAGTGTCCCCGGCGGTATGATGGAATATGGCGAGTCGTTTCTTGAGACCCTGAACCGCGAAATGAAGGAAGACTCCGGTTTGTTGGTTGAGCCGATCAAGGTCTTGCATACCTTTGATCGCGGGTTTACGACTTATCCGAATGGCGATCAGGCACAGATTGTCTGTCGGTTTTATCTGGTCAATCCGATTGGTGGAAGCTTGGAAGATGCCGATCCCAAGGAAACTTTGGCATTACGATATTTTGATTTGGATGCATTACCGCCGTTGTTTAGCCAGCAAACGCGCGATATGATCGATTGCGTCCGCGATTACTTGAAAACACAGGCTGAATAATAATATGGTCTTGATTGACACTCTGTTATAGAGAAAGCGAGCTGAGGATGGTGTCTTGGCTCCTTTTTTGTGGGCGGTAGATTGTTTGTTAGTTTTGATTGACAAGAACTAACGAACGGCCTATTATTTAATTGGTTAGTTTTATTTTTTAAAAGCTAACTATGGAAAATTCAACCATCAAAGGAGCAGGTGTGACATGACACAAACATCCGAAGCATTATTAAAAGCATTTGGCCAGTTAATTCAGAAGCGACCTTTTATGGGGGCAGTTGCCAGCAGCGTACGTTTTGGTGATCGCCAGCGGCAGCCCAATCAATTACGATTATTGCGGCTGCTGGACAAGCAAGGTGAGCTGAGAAACTCGGATTTGGTTGAGGCACTGGATATTCGTCCCAGCTCGGTTTCAGCTTTAGTACAGAAGCTAGAGGAATTGGATCTGATCAGTCGTCACGAATCAGAAACCGACAAGCGGGTTCAGCTGATCGGCCTTACTGACGAAGGGCGTAAGTTTATTGAAACAACTGGGAAGCTTAGAACCGATTTGCCTGACCAGATTTTCAGCGGCTTATCCGAAGACGAACAGGCTGAATTATTAAAACTCATCAATAAGCTGACGGAAGACCTTGCTAACCGTGACGATCTAAGCTGGCCAGAAGGTAGACAGTTTGATGATATGCGGATTTGGGCGGAGCGGTTCCACCACGGTCATCACGGCCCTCGCCGCGGCTATCCCGGCAGCTTTGGTGGTGGCGGTCCGCGGGGCTTTGAGCGGCGGTTTTAGATTCAGCCATCGCCATAGTTAACTGAGAAGCTTCAGTCTCTCGCCCATGCGCTTGGTAAAAAGCTTATCGTTAAATTTGGCTAATAGATTCAAGATCCTACCAAATTACCAATACCCGACAAGTCACCCATCTTATCAACACATAAAATGGGTGACTTTTGTCTGTGGCCTTGTCATACATTTCTAATATCAAATGGTGAACCATGAGTCATGGCAAATAACAACTGCATGATAATTCTAATATAAAGTTTGGACAGAAACTTTACTATTTTGCCAGAAGCAGGCAAGATGGATCTAAGCACTTTAGAATGGAGGTCACCGATTTGGCTGAAACAATGCGGTACTGTCCGAATTGCGGCTTTAAGATACCGGCTGGAGTGAAGTTTTGCCCGAATTGTGGTATGGATTTGGTGCAGTTTGATGCGCGTTTGGCTGCTCAATCAGCGACGCAGCAAACGCAAAGCAGCCCGACAAGGCAACAAGTGCAGCGTGGTCGCTCGAGGATGCAAGAGGCAGCAGGCGATGCGGTGCGTGAGTCTCAACCGGAAGCAACAGGACGGTTGCGGCGTCAACAAGGGAAAACATCAGACCTTAAGAAAAGTCTCGTATTGACGGATGACAGCTTCCAGCATTTTCTTGACTGGCTGGCCACGCATATCGTGTATACCTTGATTGGCGCCTTGATCCTTTTTTGTGTTTTCAGCTTTTCCGTTTGGCTTGGGTGGTTGCTGGCGGTTATCAGTATCGTTGCCGTTTATGTTGTGGCTAATCGTCGAATTGTGGCGCCTTATCAAAGTAAGTTCAATGCTGAGTCTCCGGATGACGAGGACATTTGGACGATGCCTCAATCTGGAGCGGTTGGCCAAGGTCCGAGTTATGCCACGATGACAGGTGGGCAAACGGCGGGCTCACCGTGGCCGCGAGGGATGACCGACAACGGACCGCAACATTGGTGGACGAAAATGGCCAGCAGACCGCGGCGGCGTGGCGGTCTCATCTGGATCGTTTATTTATTGGCTGCGTTTGTGGCTTTAATTGCCGCTTATACCTGGCCATTTGGTGCTACCGGCGTTGGAACAACCGCGGTTGGCGGCACCTTGTATGATCTAGTCCGAAGCGCAAATACTTTAGCAGAAACCGCAGCAGCAAATGGTACCCTAAGCTCGGCCAAAGCCAATCTGCCATATCTTGCCTTGATATTAGCAGGGTTTGGTCCAGCGTTAGGGTTGCTGTTCGGATTCTTCCGTTCACGCGGTATGATGCGTTTCAGCGGCATGTTGGGATTACTTGGCTACGCATCACTATATTTTGCTTATGCGCCGTTGATGAGCAGCGGCAGTAATCAGATTCAAGGATTACTGAATCCTGGTATCGGCTATTCCATCGGCATTGGGGCCGCTTTGGTGATGTTTGTGACGGCGCGGTTACTGCCGCGCGATTGATGCTAAGGACGGCAAAGCATGTTCGCAGCACCAGAACGATCGATGAAAAAGGGGAGAGTTGTCATGGCGTTTTGTCCAAATTGCGGCGCGCAAGTCAGTGCCGACGAAATATTTTGTCATCAATGCGGGTTTAATCTTGCGCAGTACCGGGCGCAACATCAGGGAACGGATGCAGAAAATGGATCAGGCAATGCCAATGCATCTTCGGTCGGCCCAACACAACAGCCAACAGGGCAAGGTGTTATGCCGCCGAACACCCGACGGCGGCGCAATAATGGCGGTGCGCCAAATGGACCCCGGCGCCCGTGGCTGATAGTTAGCTTGGTTCTGGCTGCAGCTGTTGTGGTGGTCATCGCGGTGCTATTTTTCCAAAATCAAAGTCAGCAATCGCAAGAGGCGGCTGCCAGTTCAGCCAGCGTGTCTGCTGCGAATGCTTCGTCAGCCTCATTTGCCTCAGCGTCTGCATCAACTTCGCAGGCGGCAGCATCAAGTTCACTTGCAGCCTCGCAAGAAGCAGCCAGCGAATCGCTTGCCAATGCTAGCGAATCGGCAGCAGCGGAGAGCCACGAAAGCACCACGATGACGGGCGGCAGTGATTTGAGCAATCGCCAAGTTGCTGAAATGGCTGCGAATCTCGATGACTTCGACCTTGATGACTATCGCGTGGAAGTAACGTCACCCGCAACCAACATGAAAGAAGTTGATGTTTACGACAAAGATGATGGTAAGTTGCATAACAAATACCGTTATGACGAAATTCATGATCAGATGAGCAAATACGACGACGATTCTGGTAAGTGGGAACTGATTCAAGACGATGATTAGTTTTCAAAACGGAGATTTCGCAAGGTCCGTTTGTGAAGTGCCTTTTTGTTATTTTGAAATAAGTCAGATTTTAAATTGAATGAAAAGTCAGCAAAAAGGTCGCCAATGAAACTATTGCATTTAAAGCAAAAAAGGGTATGGTAATAGACATGGAGGGCCTGTATGCAAACCGAATCGAATATTTCCGGCTTAATTTATCAGTTGGCCAAGTTACAGAAGTACTTTTTAAACCAGCACCTGAGCGATTTAGACTTAAATAGTGATCAAGCCAAGGTATTGACCTTTGTCGCCGCCCATCCTGGCACGAATCAACGCCAAATCAGTGTCGACTTGAGCCGCGGGCCGGCCAGCGTGTCCAACTTGGTGAAACGGCTGATCCAACAAGGCTTGCTGGAAAAGCGCATGGCGCCACACAGTGATCGTGAACGACAACTTTTTTTAACTGAGTCAGGCAAAGCCGCAGCTGCAGAAGTTCACGAACTTTTCCAAGTGTTGGAAAAAGCTTTTGCAACGAATGTTCAGGATCCCACAGCACTGACGGATACTTTGCGGCGGCTTTTGGTTGCCTTACAGTAAATCGTGGCCAATTTTTAAAAATTAGATAAATAACAAAAAAATCAAATACCCCCTTGGCGCTTGCGAAGAAACATGCTACACTATGCACAAATTCAGCAAGTAGAAAGGTGTCCCTTATCATTGGTTGGCGCGTCGAATGAAGCGTTATTTGAATTACTATTTCCTAAAGACTTTCCGACCCTATTAGTTGCCAAGCAGGCGCGCAGAATACTATGCGTTCGCGCTGCCCGCGGCAACCAGGAAGCAGCCCGCCTATTACGTGTTCGGTCAACACCGATACGTGTAGTTTATGCCGTCAAGGTCAGTCATTAAGATCAGCTTTTAGCTGTGAGTCCGGCTTTTTGGTCGGGCTTTTTTTCGTGAGCGAGAACCGACGCGGTTAGGAGCCAGGGTGTAAGTGGCCTTGAGCATGATGGCCAAGGCTAGGCCAAGGCACTTACATGCAGAATCCTGCGCCGGTAAACGCGTTATGCTGAGTGTGAACAGGTCCATGCATCAATAAATGTCATAACAAGCACCCGACTTTTCCTGATGCTTGACAAGCTGAGAATAGAAGAAGACAATCATGTTGTTAGCTAGCTAACTAATTTAAGGGGGAGTGACTTTGGCGTTTGATTTTACTGATCGACCGGATACACATCGTCTTGAGCTTATGCGCAAAGCTTATCCCGATGTTGACACGCAGTCGGTTTTGACTTTTTTGAATTTTCGTGCCTGTTTTCGAGCAGTCGCTGCTGACTATCAACGGGTTTTGGAACGCTTCGGCTTGTCTGAGTCGCGATTTCTGATATTAATGTTTCTTTATCACAATCAGCCACAGGCGTTGGGGATTACAACGTTAGCAACCAAACTTGGGGCTACAAAGGCTACGACCAGCAAACTCGTCGGAGGAATGGTCAAAAGCGGTTTGGTGGAGAAAACATCAACAGCCGCAGACAAACGCGCAACGCTCATACAGATGACACATGCAGGTGCGGAATTGCTTGATCGGTTTTTGCCAGTGAATTATCAAGCTGTCAATCACCTATTCCGACATTTGACTCATGATGAGCAGGTTCAACTCAATCACTTATTGGATAAGTTATTGCCAGATGCGCAATAACAAACAGAAAGGGGCTCATACTCGTGGAACAAGCCAAAATTGATTTACTAAAAACATACCTAAGTCTTTATATCGACCATTTCACCGTGCTTAAAGCCTTGAAAGCAGGAGACGATACTTACGAAATTTTGGATGTTCGAAATGCACCTGCTCAGGCAAAAAAGGTTCAAATTAAAGGGGCACTGGCCATGCCTGCTAAAGATCTTGCAGGGCATCTTGACCAGCTCGACCATGATAAAACCTATGTTGTTTACGATTGGACAGGCGGCACGACTTTAGGCAAGCAAGCCTTACTTATTTTGCTGACACATGGCTTTAAAGCATTTGAACTGGCGGGCGCTCTAGAAGGATGGCGCGGTATGAACTTACCTGTTGAACCAGTTCAGTAAAAGCTAAATCCTAAAGCATCGCAGTATTTCTATTTCAATCGCAATAAAGGTACAATTATATTGATAACAGGTGAAAGAAATGGAGATGGCACTGTGAAGAACTTTCGGTTTAAGAATCCCACTGATATACGTTTTGGGACAGGGCGGCTTGACGTTGAACTGCACGATGCTGTGAGCCACTTTGGTTCGCGGGTTCTCTTTGTTTATGGCGGGCATTCGATCAAAAAATCCGGACTTTACGATACGGTAAAAGGCCTGCTGGCTGATTTGCAACTTACTGAATTGCCGGGAATTGAACCCAATCCTAAAATTGCTTCGATTCGTGAAGGTCAGAAATTGGTTAAAGACAACGATGTCGAAGTGGTGCTTGCCGTTGGCGGTGGCTCGGTAATTGACGCGGCAAAAGTCATCGCCAGTGCCAAGTTTTATGACGGTGATCCATGGGACTTGGTCAAAGATCGCGGTGTAACCAGGCACAAGTTGCCACAGTTGCCGGTGGTGGACATTTTGACCTTGGCGGCAACTGGCAGTGAAATGAATAGCGGTTCGGTCATTTCCAATCCGGAAACTCACGAAAAGCTGGGCACCAATGGACCGAATACCCCAGCGGTTTCGTTTCTTGATCCGACGCTGACTTATACGGTTCCACGTCGTCAAACTGCGGCCGGTTCGATGGATATTTTCAGCCATTTGCTTGAACAGTATTTTGATCGCTCCAAAAATAATGACGCTAGCAAAGGCATGATGGAAGGGCTCATGCGAACGGTGATTAAGTGGGCGCCGATTGCGGTTAAAGAGCCAGATAACTTCGATGCGCGCGCTAATTTGATGTGGAGTGCGACGATGGCGCTTAACGGCGTGATGAGCGTTGCTAATGAAAATGGTTGGACCGTTCACAGTCTTGAGCACGAACTGTCGGCTTATTATGACATTACCCATGGTGTGGGTCTGGGCATTTTAACGCCGCGGTGGATGGAGTATGCCTTGACTAAGGATTCAACCACAGCCGAAATGTTTGCCCGTTTTGGCCGCCATGTCTGGGATCTTGAAGGTGACGAAACTTATGCGGTTGCCCAAGCGGCGATTGATGAGACGTTTGATTGGATTAAGGCATTAGGTTTTCCGATGACACTGCCGGAAGTCGGTATTGCCGATGAACGCCACTTTGATGCGATGGCGACAGCTGCAGTGGCCAACGCTGGGCTCGAGACGCGGGCTTATGTTCCATTATCGGAAGAAGACGTCAAGGCGATTTATCAGGCATCAATGACCGATGGCTTAACTGCGTAAGTTCATGGTGCGTGATTCGAATAATTTAAGGGGGAAAGTTTGTGACGCAACCGATTCTTGAACATGATTCAGTCGCTTTTCAAGCAGCGCGTAACGCCGAGAATCAGCTCTGGTCGGATTTCAACCTGAAACCCAAGGTGCGCTGGTTCAAATTGCCGCCAGATGATTTGCGGGTCAGGGTGCTTGAATTCGGCCATGGGGACCCTGTCCTTATCATTCCCGGCAATACGGGCGATCCCTACCTGTTTGCGCCGCTTTTACCACAACTTGCCGGTTATCACCTGTTTGTGCTGGCGCGACCAGGTGGCGGCTTAAGCGACGGATTTGACCATGAACAGGTGGACGTGCACCAGTTTGCAGTCGATTTAATTGACCAAATCATGGACAAGCTTGATCTGAAGTCGGCGCCGATTATTGCGCATTCCATGGGTGCACATTGGGCAACCTGGTTTGCATTAGCCCATCCAAAACGAGTTGATCAGCTGATTCTTTTAGGTAATCCGGGACGAATGTTAATGACCAAAACGCCTAGTATGCTGAAGATGGCGATGATGCCAGGCTTGGGTCCATGGTTTATGAAGCGCCAGATCCCAAAATCTGCCAAGCGCGCATGGGGACCGCTTCACCGCATGGGCACTGATCCAGTGGCCGTGAGCAAATTACCGCAAAGTTTTGCTGAGTGTGTCTATGCTTTTGACCATTTACCGAATTACGCGGTGTCGACTTTGTCCCTTTTGCGCAGCATGAATTCAGAGAAAAACCATAATAGTCTCGGTGAAGGCCAACTACGGCAACTTTCCGTGCCCACCACCCTTATTTGGGGCACGAATGACGCGCTTGCAAGACCGGAGTTGGGTCAGGAAATTGCCGCGGTGGTACAGCACGGCGAATTGGTGACCATTAATGGCGCGGGCCACGAACCGTGGATTGACGATCCGGAAAAAGTGGGCACCATTGTCCGCTTGAAATTAAAGGATAGTCGTTTACGCACCGCACTTAAACGTCGGTAATTGATCAACACCGCCCGCATTCTAACAAAAAAATTATAATTTTAGCGGTGATCGGATGTCTTGCAACGGTCATCGCGTTTTTTATTTTGGTCAGAAAAGCAGGTCGCAAAAACTCAAGTTTTCAAAAATTATTTTTTGTATCCGTTCACAGTTTATGGCATGCCTTAAATCCCACAACAAAGTTATCTGGGACCGCCTTCATTCGCTTGTGCCTATATTCTCACAAAAGAATATAGCCGGAAAAGGTTTGACAATCAAAACAGTTCTGCATATGCTTTGAGCATCCAATTAATTTGGTTGGATAAAAGAGCGAAAGCAAGTGAGTGCCTGATTCAAGCAGAATTTTTGTCTTGCGACGAGATGATTTTTTCTGCAAGTGCTCAATTGCGATCGTGGTTAAAGGAGGCGAGGCTATGACAACTTTGGATACCTCAACCATACAGACACTGATTCCAAATCGTTATCCTTTGTTTTATATCGATCGGGTCACCGAGTTAGTACCGGATGAATCCATTGTCGCGGAGAAATATGTCAGTGTGGCAGAGGATCATCTGGTTGCTTATCTGCCGGGTGAGCTTATTATGCCGCCGACGTTGATTATTGAGACGCTGGCCCAAACGGCATCAATCCTGATTTTGAAATCACCAAAATTTGCCGGTAAAACCGCTTATTTGGCAAGTATCGGCAAAACTGAATTCCTAAAGCCTGTCCCGACTGGCAGTGTTTTAACGCTGGCAGTCAAAATGGTCAAAGTACGGGCAAACATGGGGGTAGTCACAACGACCGCCAGTATCGGTGATGAGCTCGTCTGCCACGCAGAATTGCATTTTGTGGTAGAAGCAAATGCTTAGTTCACTTGACAGGCTTTTCTTTTCAACTGATACTTTGAATATCAAATCAGTTGTACATGGAGGCACACCAATGTCCCAAAAGCCAAGCGTCAAGCGGATTAATGATAAACTCATTCGCGTTTATTCAGATATCCTACGAATGGAAGAAGAGGAACTGCGTAAAAGTCAGTTTCGGGATTTAGGTATTAAAGAAATGCACACCATTGATGCGATTGGTATTCATGCGACACCTAGCTCAAGTGATGTGGCCAAAAAGCTGCATGTGACGCAGGGTACCTTAAGCGTGGCGATTAACAATCTGGCACGCAAAGGGTATGTCGAGCGACTGCATCTTGAGTCGGACAAACGAGTCGTGAACCTGCGACTCAGCCGCAAAGGGCGTTTAATGTATCGCGCTCACCTTGCCTTTCACCAGAAAATGGTGGCAAGTTTTGTTAAGGGATTTACCGAACCGCAAATCGAGTTAATCGAGCGCGCGCTGGATAATCTCAATGAGTTTATTGATGAATATCGTCATCATTAGAAAGAAGGCCCCGTCTTGGAGATTCTGGCCAGTGCTTATTCGGTACCCGCCACGCGTGTTGAAAATGAGCAGTTACGTCAATTCATGGACACATCAGATAGCTGGATTAGAGAACGTACGGGGATTAAAACCCGCCACGTGGTCACCGATCAATCTAACTTTGATTTATCATATGATGTCGCCCGGCAACTTTTGACCAAGGCGGAAACCACTGCCGACCAGCTTGATTTCATCATCGTGGCAACCATGAGCCCGGACTATGCAACCCCGGCCGAGGGGAATCGCCTGCAAGCAGCTTTGAATGCGGACCATGCATTTGCATTTAATCTTAACGTTGCCTGCGCCGGTTTTGAATACGCCTTGCACGTTGCCGATCGACTGATGACCAGCCCCACGGTTCATCAAGGCTTGGTCATCGGAAGCGAAGTGCTCTCCCGACTGGTTGATTGGCACGATCGACGCACAGCTGTGTTATTCGCTGATGGTGCTGGCGGCGTTTTGATCAGTGATCAAGGCGCGCCGGTTCAAGCAGTCGATCTAAAAAGCTTCGGCGACACCGAGATGGTTTTGTCAGCCGGTGCTCAAGGCAATCAAAGTCCGTTTGCGGATGCTGCTGAAGAACCTTCCGCCTATTTCAAAATGAACGGTCGCGCGGTTTACCAATTTGCTATCAGTGAAGTCCCACGGTCGATTCAGCGAGCGTTGGATCAGGCAGCGCTGACCACGAATGATATTGATTGGTTCCTGCTTCACCAAGCAAACGCGCGCATTGTTCAATCAGTGAACAAAAAGCTGAAAGTTACCGCTGACAAGTTCCCCATCAACATTGATGAGTATGGCAACACCAGCGCGGCCAGTGTGCCGATTCTGTTGGCACACTTAGCTGAAAGCGGTCGCCTGAAACGCGGACAGAAGTTGGTCCTTAGCGGTTTTGGCGGTGGCTTATCAGTCGGCTCGCTGATTATGACGTATTAATTCGCATTTCCCTGTAGACTGACCGAAAAAACGGTCAAATCACTTAATTTAAAGGAGAACATTTTAACATGACTAACGAAGAAGTATTGCCTAAGGTACAAAACATCATTGCGGACCAATTGGACAAAAAAGCTGAAGATGTTACTTTGACCACCAACTTCAAGAATGATCTGGATGCAGATAGCCTGGACATTTTCGAAATCATTAACGAAATTGAAGATGAATTCGACGTTAAAATCGAAACCGATGAAAGCATTGAAACGGTTGCTGATTTGGTAAACTTCATCACTGAAAAGACCGAAGCTTAAGACAACTGGAGAGGAGTGGGCCAATGAGTCCATTAATGGAACGCTTAGGCGTTAAGTATCCGCTTTTTCAAGGCGGCATGGCATGGGTTGCTGACGGTAAATTAGCTGCGTCGGTTTCTGAAGCCGGTGGTCTTGGTATCATTGGCTCCGGTCATGCCCCTGCTTCGTGGGTTAAGGAACAGATCGAAGTTGCAAAATCAATGACAGACAAGGCATTCGGTGTGAATGTGATGCTGTTATCGCCTTTTGTCGAACAGGTTATTGATGTTATTGTTGATGCCAAGGTTGCCTTAGTAACCACGGGCGCCGGTGATCCTAGCCGTTATCTGGAACGGCTCCAGCAAAATGGTACCGTTGTGATGCCGGTCGTGCCGTCTGTTGCCATGGCCAAACGCATGGCGCGTGATGGCGTGGATGGTGTGATTGCTGAAGGTATGGAATCTGGCGGTCACATTGGCAGTATCACGACCATGGCCTTGGTACCGCAAGTCGTTGATGCCGTTGATATTCCGGTTGTTGCGGCTGGTGGGATTGGTGATGGTCGCGGTGTTGCCGCAGCACTCAGTCTGGGTGCGATTGGCGTTCAAATGGGCACCCGCTTCCTGACATCAACTTCAAGTCGGATTCACCAAAACTATAAGAATGCTGTGATTAAGGCGAAAGACGTGGATACGCTCGTTACCGGCATGTATGTCGGTCATGCAGCCCGCGTGTTGAAAAACCCGATGAGTCGGAATTACTTGAAGCTGGAAAAGAAAATTGCCTTGTCCGGTACGACTGACTTTACCGCTGTTGAAGAACTAGGTAACGGCAGTTTGCGTAAAGCCGTTTTGGAAGGCGATCGTGACCATGGTTCATTCATGGCCGGTCAGATTTCCGGTTTGGTCAAGCGCGAAGAAAGCAGCCAGGACATTGTTGAAGAAGTCATGCAGCAGGCAAAAGAGATTTTGGCTGGCTCAAAAATGGCTGACCTTCTCACAAGTACGACTGCGGATGCATTTCCACGTCAGTAAACACATGACAAGGAGGGTCCTATCTGTTGCAATTTGCTTATGTGTTTAACGGCCAAGGTGCCGAAGTCCCCGGAATGGGGATCGATTTTTACCAGAATACTTTGATATTCAAAGAGATTATTGACCGTGCCGACGCCGTTTTGGACTTTGACTTGCCTGAGTTTTTGGCCAATGGCGACTTTGCCGCGCATCCGGATAATTTGCAGCCGGCGTTGGTGGCCTATAGCGTGGCGATGCACGAAGTAGCTTCGGCGGAATTGCCACCAGAAACGGCTCTGGCCGGATTGAGTCTGGGTGAGTACAGTGCCCTGATTGCTGGTGGTGGTCTTAGTTTGGAAGATGGGCTTAAATTAGTCGCGGCGCGCGGTAAAGCGATGGCGGCAGCTTGTCAGAATCGTCCCGGCGGTATGTTGGCAGTCATGAGCGGTGATCAGGCGCTCATTCAGGAAGCATGCAAACAGGCATCCGATGTTTGGCCGGCTAATTACAACGGTCCCAAGCAAATGGTTCTGGCTGGCACCCATGATGCCTTGGCAGTGGTCGAAAAATGGCTAAAAGCACAAGGCGTCCGCGCTATTCCGCTGCATGTGGCTGGCGGGTTCCACAGCCCTTTGATGGCAAGCGCCCAACCGCAATTGCAGGCAGCATTGAACCAGGCCAATGTGTTTGAACCGGTGATTCCAGTGATCAGTACGACCGCGCTTAAGCCGTTTACGGCTCGCAATATGCGTGCCGTGCTCGCAGCCCAGGTTGCTGAACCAACCAAATTTGCGGCGGTTATTGCGCAACTGAAGGCTGAAGGCGTTGATACGATCGTTGAGTTAGGGCCTAAACCGGTGCTTAGCAAAATGATCAAGCGGATTGACCGTAAGATGACGACCCATTTGATTAGCGATGTAGCAAGCCTCAATGAGGTCGCCGATTTGAATAACGGAGTGAAAGCAGATTGAAATTAACTGATAAAACCGCGATCATCACAGGTGCCTCACGTGGCATCGGTGAAGCAATTGCCAGAAATTTTGCACAGGCAGGTGCCAATTTGGTGCTGAATGCGCGTCATGAATTTCCAGAAACGCTAATCAAAGAGTTAGAAGGCTTTGGCCATGGGGTCGTCACCGTTTTAGGTAGTGTCGATGATCCGACAACCGGCGAACAGTTAGTAGCTACGGCCCTAAATCAATTCGGCAGTGTAGATATTTTGGTCAATAATGCCGGTATCAATGACGATATGTTGGCGATGCGGATGAAACCGGCCACTTTTGCCAAGGTCGTCCAAGTTAACTTAGATGGCACTTTTTATGTGACCCAACCTGCCTTCAAGAAAATGATGAAGGCTCGTGCCGGGGTCATCATTAACCTTGCCAGTGTTGTAGGCTTGACTGGTAACATTGGTCAGGCCAATTACGCTGCCAGCAAGGCCGGCATTATTGGCTTGACTAAGACGCTGGCACGTGAAGGGGCGATGCGCGGCGTGCGCGTGAATGCGATTGCGCCGGGGATGATCGCCACGGATATGACAGCAGCATTGAGCCAATCCAGTCGGGATCAGATTTTAGCGGAAATCCCGTTGAAACGCTTCGGTCAACCCGAAGAAATTGCGCAAACGGCCCGCTTTCTGGTCGAAAATGCCTACATAACCGGACAGACTTTGACAGTCGCCGGCGGATTAGGTTAAGGATATGAACGGAGGAATGACATTGCAACGAGTAGTCGTAACCGGAATGGGTACTGTGAATCCACTGGGCCATTCAGTCGCTGAAACCGTAGCGACGATGGACGCTGGCAAAGTCGGGATTCAACCTATTACCAAATTTGATGCCGAGAAAACCGGAATCACGGTCGCTGGTGAAGTCAAAGATTTCAAGCCTGAAGCGCGCATGCAAAAGCGTCTCAGCAAGCGATTGGATCTGTTTACGCAATATGGTCTTTACAGCGCCATTGAAGCTTACGAGCAATCAGGGCTAACCAAAGATGCTGTTGACGCCGATCGTATGGCAGTTATTTTTGGCTCGGGCATTGGTGGTTTGACAACCATTCAGGAACAAGTGACGAAGATGTATGTGAAAGGCCCAGATCGGGTTAGTCCACTGTTTGTGCCTGAAGCCATCAGTAACATGGTTGCCGGAACCATTTCCCAATATTTTGGTGCCCATGGTCCTAGTTATGTGGTGGTCACAGCCTGTGCCTCTGCCACAAATGCCATTGGCGAAGCGGCAATGCGGATTCAGGCTGGTAAAGCCGATGTTGTGATTACCGGTGGGGCTGAAGCGTCGGTCAACGAAATTGGGATTGCTGGATTTGCGGCGCTGTCTGCTTTGTCCAAAACGACAGATCCAAATCAAGCAAGTTTGCCATTTGCAGCCGATCGTAACGGTTTTGTGCTTGGCGAAGGCGGCGGTACGTTGATTCTTGAAAGCCTCGATCATGCCCAGCAACGCGGCGCCAAGATTTTAGGTGAAGTGGTGGGTTACGGTGCAACTAGTGATGCCTATCACATGACGGCACCTGATCCAAGTGGTACCCAAGCCGCCCGCGCGATGCAGCTGGCTGTCGAAGAAGCCGGCATTAAGCCTAGTGAGGTAGGCTACATCAATGCGCACGGGACGGCTACCAAAGCCAATGATGCCATGGAAAGCAAAGCAATTCATGATCTTTTTGGTGACAACGTACTGGTCAGCTCCACGAAAGCATTGACCGGTCATCTGTTAGGCGCAGCCGGCGCGATTGAAGCGATTATGACTTTGAGTGCGTTGCAGGACGGTCGGCTACCGATGAACGTCGTGGACGCGGCGCAAGATGAGGATTGCCCGGTCACCTTAGTCAACCAAGACAATCGTGACACCAAGGTTGATTATGCCTTGAGCAATTCCTTTGGCTTTGGCGGCCACAATGCGGTCTTGGCATTCAAAAGGTGGTGAGTGTCATGGACACCAAAATGATCGAAGTTCTGATCAAACAGTTGGAGCAAAGTTCACTACATGAGCTGGAACTGACGCTCGGCGAAGATTCCTTGCATCTGGTCAAAGCAAGTCCGGTTGCCCCGGCGGCACCAGCTGCTTCACCTGCCAACACTGTGCCAGTCACACCGGTCAGTCCTGCACCAGCAGCCAAGCCGGAAGAACCTGCTGGCACAGCCATCAAGGCACCACTAGTTGGCATCGTTTACCTGGCACCCAAACCAGGCGCTGCTCCGTATGTCAAAGTCGGCGACCACGTCAAAAAAGGCCAAGTCGTCTGCATCATCGAGTCGATGAAAATGATGAACGAAATCAAAAGCACCGTGACCGGCACACTCAAAGCTGTTGAAGTCGACAACGAGAGCTTGGTCGAATACGATCAGTTACTGTTTACGGTGGATGAAAAAGCCTGACAAGTACCACTAACCTAACAGTCGCGTTTTAAGGAGGAATTTGATTCCATGCTCGAAACCAAGAAAACACTTGAAGCACAAGAAATCCAACAAATTTTACCGCATCGCTATCCGATGCTCATGATCGACCGGGTGTTAGACCTTAAACCTGGCGAATCAGTTGTGGCCCAAAAGAATGTTTCCATCAACGAACAGATTTTTCAAGGCCATTTTCCAGGCAACCCGATTTTCCCTGGCGTTTTGCAAATTGAAGCGATGGCGCAGGCCGGGGCAATTGCCTTATTGTCGATGCCAGACTTTAAAGGCAAAACCGCGTATCTTGGCGGCATTAAAAAGGCCAAGTTCCGCCACATGGTTCGCCCGGGCGATGTTTTGCGTATCGAGGTCACCTTGGAAAAACTGATTGACCATGCTGGCTTAGGAAAAGGCAAAGTATACGTTGGCGAAGACATGGCCTGCAGTGCCGAACTCGTTTTTGCCATTGGCTAACATTGCCGGATTCAGACTCGTGTAAGGAAGTGGAACTGTGTTCAAAAAAGTACTCGTTGCCAACCGTGGCGAGATTGCGGTTCGCATCATCCAAACCTTGCGGGAAATGGGGATCACCTCGGTGGCGGTATTTTCGAATGCCGATCGCCACAGCCTACATGTCTCGTTGGCAGATGAAGCGATTTGCATTGGCGGTCCACGGGCAACTGACTCTTACCTGAATATGCGCAATGTTGTCAGCGCCGCCATTTTAAGCGGGGCTGAAGCTGTGCATCCGGGTTTCGGTTTCTTATCCGAAAATGCCGAGTTTGCCAAGTTGGTGACCGATGCCGGCCTGGCTTTTATCGGTCCTAAGCCAACCGCGATTGAGCAAATGGGTGATAAAGCGGTCGCCCGGCAAACCATGATCGATCTTGGTGTGCCAGTGATTCCCGGGAGCCGTCCGTTGCAGGATGTCGATACGGCGTTGGCAGCGGCTCAGGCAATCGGATACCCGCTGATGCTTAAAGCCAGTGCTGGTGGCGGCGGTAAAGGGATCCGCAAGTTAACCGATGACGATGCGCTGACTGCCGAATTTGCCGGTGCCCAGGCAGAAGCTCAGGCTGCGTTCGGCGACCCGACCATGTATCTGGAAAAGGTGATCGTGCCGGCGAAACACGTCGAAGTGCAAGTGTTGCGCGATCAGCAAGGTCATGTGAGCGTGTTCCCGGAACGTGATTGCAGTTTACAACGGCACAGTCAAAAAATGATCGAAGAAAGCCCGTGCCCGGTGTTAACATCTGCTGAGCGAGCCAAGTTATTGCATCTGGCAGAAACCATTGCTAATGGCGTTGACTATCTTAACGCCGGCACCATTGAATTCTTGATGGACAAGCAACATCATTTTTATTTCATGGAAATGAACACGCGGATTCAAGTCGAACATCCAATTACCGAAATGGTGACTGGTGTCGATTTGGTTCGTGCACAGTTACAGATTGCTGCTGGCGAAGACGTTGAGTTGACGACACCGGAGCCATCTGGTGTTGCAATTGAATGCCGGCTTAACGCTGAAGATCCCGACCATCAATTCATGCCGGATGTCGGTACGCTGAATCAATTGCGGTTCCCGACTGGCGGTTTAGGCTTGCGAGTGGATACTGGTGTGGCGCCTGGCGATAAAATCAGCCCATACTACGATGCAATGATTGCTAAGATCATCGTCCATGGGCAAACCCGCCAAGAAGCATTGGCAAAAATGCACCGCGCCTTGACCGAATTGGATGTTCAAGGCGTTAAAACTAATCGTGACTTTGCGCTGGCACTTTTCCAGACACCCGTTGTATTGGCCGGTAAAGCCGATACCGCTTATCTTAACCGTGACTTTTTGCCTCAATGGCAGGATGAAAGGAAGGATGCTGCATGTTCCAACCACAACTGACCCAAGAAGCGCTTGCTCGTGAAGCGGCCTTGCCCGAAAACCTTTGGATCCAATGCCCATATTGTAAGCAAGGCAGCTATCGGGAAAGTTTAGGCGATGCCCAAGTTTGTCCGCTTTGCCACTACGGCTTTCGCATCACGGCCAAGAAGCGGTTAGCGCTGGTAGCAACCAAGACAACTGAATGGGACGCTGATCTGGTGACAACCGATCCGCTTGATTTTCCCGGCTACGACAAGAAGCTCGCAGCGGGACGGCAAGCGACCGGCTTAAAGGATAGTGTCTGGACTGGCCAGGCCAACATTGGCGGCCATGTGTGTGCACTCGGTATTATGGACCCTAAGTTTATGATGGGCTCGCTGGGGACCGTGACTGGCGAACGGTTAACTCGCTTATTTGAAAAAGCTACAGAAGCTAGCTTGCCAGTTGTCCTCTATTGCGCAAGCGGCGGTGCGCGGATGCAGGAAGGGATTCACTCACTGATGCAGATGGCTAAGGTCAGTGCCGCGGTTAAAAACCACAGTAATGCCGGCCTACTTTACATCAGCGTCCTCACTGACCCAACTATGGGCGGTGTGACCGCCAGCTTTGCCATGCAAGGCGACATTACCTTGGCTGAACCCCACAGCTTGATCGGTTTCGCTGGCCGTCGTGTCATCGAACAAACCATCAACCAAAAACTTCCCCAAAACTTCCAACGCGCCGAAACCTTGCTGCAAAGCGGCTTCATCGACGCTATTGTCAAACGGAGCGAACAGGAAGCTTATATTAGTGATCTTTTAGCCATGCACGAGAGAGCGTGAACTGGCGCGCTTAGGAGGCGGAGTATAAGTGGCCTTGGCGTGATGGCAGTCTTTGCCATTGCGACCAAGGTCCTTACACGCAGGCTCCTGCGCCAGTGAACGCGTTTTTGCCTCAATGTAAAACCATTTTCATCCCATTCACCTAAGCACCAACTGAAACAAGGAGGTTTTTTTCCGCATGCCAGAGAAAGAAACATCAGCTTATGCAACCGTTCAGGCCGCCCGAGCACCGCGCCCGTATCAAACGCGTGAGCTTATTAACGGGCTAGTTGCCAATTTTCACGAACTTCATGGCGACCGTGTGAGCCATGATGATCCGGCGGTGATCGGCGGTATTGGCTGGCTGGATCAGCAGGCTGTCACCGTGATTGCGACCGACAAAGGCAATGATTTGACGGAACGGTTGCAGACCCATTTTGGCAGTCCTGAGCCGTGGGGATATCGCAAAGCGTTGCGGCTCATGAAGCAGGCGGCTAAATTTCATCGGCCAATTGTTACGTTGATCAATACGCCAGGCGCATATCCAGGCAAAGAAGCCGAAGCGAATGGTCAAGGAGCGGCGATTGCGGACTTACTTGTGACTTGTGCTGATTTACCGACGCCGATTTTGGCGATTTTAGTGGGTGAAGGCGGCTCAGGTGGGGCGCTGGCACTCGCATTTGGTGATGAAGTCTGGATGACGGATAAAAGTATGTACAGCATTTTGTCACCGGAAGGCTTTGCCGCGATTTTGTGGAAAGATGCCAGTCGCGCGAAAGAAGCAGCGGAAGTGATGCAGTTGACACCGCAGAATCTGTTGGCAAAAGGGGTCTGTGACCGGATCATTCCCGACACCGGTGCGGATTTTCCGGCCGCTCTCAAAGCTGCGGTGAAACCCAAATTGGCTGAACTGACGGCCATGGATCCTGAGCGTTTGGTTGCCAAACGTCAGGCGCGGTTCCGGCAATTCTAATGAAAACGGCACCACACCGTCCATTTTTACGGCGGTGTTTTTTCTTTGGTTGAAAAGTTTTATAATTACTTTTGTAACTTTCGAAATGGAGGCCATCATGCTCGAAAAAAAATTCTACCATACCATGTTCAGTCAATCTTTTGATATTCCGATCCAGGTTGAATATTGGGATCATACAGAAGAAACCTTTGGCACCGGCGAGCCGACAATCACCATTAAAATGAAAAAAGCCATTCCCGTGCGCCAGTTGATCAAGAACGCTTCGCTGGCATTAGGTGAAGGGTATATGCGTGGTGATATTGAGGTGTTAGGTAGTAACCGTCCGTTGCAGCGCCTGATCGCGTCGGCTTATGCCAATGCCGGTAGTTTTATGCGCAGCAGCAAACTCAGACACTTTCTGCCTAAACAAAGCCACACCGAACGCAAGTCGAAGGAAGACATTCATTCACATTACGATCTCGGCAATGACTTTTATAAGTTATGGCTGGATCCGACGCTAACTTATTCTTGCGCCTATTTTGAAAACTGGGATGACGATCTGGAAACTGCCCAACTGAATAAAATCGACCATATTCTGCGTAAACTGAATCCGCAGCCCGGGCGCACTTTGCTGGACATCGGCTGCGGTTGGGGAACGCTGATGTTGCGGGCGGCTAAGATTTATCACCTGCATGTCGTTGGTATTACCCTGAGCAAGGAACAATTTAAGCTGGTTTCCGACCGCATTGAAGCAGAGCATCTAACGGATGTAGCTGAAGTGCTGTATATGGATTATCGCGAACTTGATCGTGAGCCATTTGATTACATTACGTCTGTCGGCATGTTCGAACACGTCGGCAAGGAAAATCTCGAAGGCTACTTCAAAGATGTTGCTAAACTACTTAAAAATGATGGTGTTGCCTTAATCCACGGTATTACTCGGCAACAAGGTGGGGCAGCAAATGCCTGGATTGATAAGTACATTTTCCCGGATGGCTATATTCCGGGTATGGCGGAAAATCTGAGTCATATTATCGATGCAGGGATGCAGTTGGATGATCTTGAACCGTTGCGCCGTCATTATCAGCGGACGCTCGAAATCTGGGATACGAATTTCAACAATCACCGGAATCCGATTCAGCAAAAGTTCGGTTACGAGTTCACCCGTATGTGGGATGTTTACCTGCAGGCCGCGGCTGCCAGTTTTGAGGCTGGCAACATCGACGTCATGCAGTATTTGATTAGTAAAGGCCCATCAGGCAAGGACTTGCCGGCGACTCGTGACTACATGTACGAGTAATGAGTCAGTCACGCCAACTTTTTTGGGCGAACGCGGTTGATCAGATTGCGGGGAAGATGCTTAACACAAAGAACAATTTAGCGTCACAAAATGTTCAAATATGGTCGGTACTATTAGCAGTATAGAAGTGAGCCACTCGCTCATTCCTAAACCCCAACCAACTTTTTCATTTTTACTCCTCCAAAGTGAAGTCGCCGGTCGGCCTCCATCCGGTCGGCCAATCCCGAACCCCGTAGCAAGCAGCTGCGGGGTTTTTGTTTGCCGAACATGAACTGGCACGATCAGAAGTCAGTGCGGATGCAACTTCACGAGATTAAGTCGTAATTTTTTAATTACTGCGAACTTCCTTTTTTCCTGTGGTCTCTGTCAAGCATTCACTTTTTTGCCGCTAAATCTTAGCGCATCAAGGACGAAAGAAAAACTAAAGTTGTTTTGTTTACGCTTTCATTGACATTGCCATTAACTCAGATAAGATAAGGGTATTCATTTAAACACAAGGTGGTAAGTACATGACCGATTCAATTGAGCAAATGGCAAAGCGTTATCAGCCGTATTCAACTTGGACACCAGAATACGTGGCTAACTTGAAAGCTCAAGTCGCAGCAAGTAAGTGGCGAACCAAAACCCATGTTCAACCAGACACCGGTTTGATCAATGATCCGTGTAGTCTAAACTTTTTCAATGGCAAGTGGCATCTTTACTATCAACAGTTTCCGTTTGGGCCGGTGCATGGCCTGAAGTCATGGGCGCATGTCGTCTCAAAAGATTTATTTAACTGGCGGCGGGTGCCGGGAGATCTTTTGCCAGAGGACGAGCATGATGCGCAGGGAGCTTATACCGGATCGGCGCTGGTGACGCATGGCACGTTGCGGATCATGTACACCGGAAATGTGCGTGACGAACATTGGCATCGGCACGCAACTCAGCTCGGGGCAGTGCTGGGTGCGGATAGCCGGCTGTTTAAAGATCCCAAGCCGTTAATTGCCGCGCCACCTGCCGGGTATACTCAAGAGTTTCGCGATCCGTTTCTTTTTAAATACCAAGATAAAACCTATGTCCTAGTGGGCGGCCAGCGCGCTGATCACACCGGTGCTATTTTGCTTTACGAGAAGCAAACGGATAAGACTTGGCGTTTCATTGCGCCGCTCAGCATTCCGGACGAATTCTGCGGGTACATGGTCGAGTGTCCCAACATTGCCTTTATCAATGGCAAGGTCGTGTTGGTTTATTGTCCGCAAGGCTTGGATCAGGACTTTTTCGAATATGAAAATGTTTATCCTAACATTGCGCTGGTGGCCGATAGTTTTGACCCGAAAACGGGCATACTGACGCATCAGCGGTTGCAGAATATTGACAAGGGATTCGACTTTTATGCGACACGGCTGGCCAATACGGAAAAAGATGGCACACTAGCGATTTCGTGGTTAGGCTTGCCAGACACGAGTTATCCGACTGATGACGATGGTTGGGAAGGCGTCTTGAGTTACGTGCGGAAGTTGGATCTTCGTGACGGGCATGTTTGTCTGGTGCCGCATCCAAACGTCGAGACGTTGCGCGAGACTGCTGATGATAGGCTGCCAACTGTGACACAGACGGCTGACAACTGGTCAGTGGCAGGCTTAACCGGTGCCTTCGAACTTACGATGACGCTGGCAGCCGGGCAGAAGACAACGTTGCATATTCCTGACGGCGATCATGATCAGTTGTTGATTAATCTTGACTCCGATAGTGGACAGGGTATGGTGCAGCGGGAGAACCGCAACAATGGCGGCAGTTTGCGGCAATTCGGCTTTCCAGTAGGTAAAACGGTTGCGATTCGCCTTTTCATTGATGTCTCTGTTTTCGAACTTTTCATTGACGACGGTTATCGCGTGGTTTCCGGCCGTTTCTTTGGCGATACCTGCCCGAGTAACGTCCGGATTGCGCCGGCTGCTGCGGTTAACGCGGTGCAGGCGTGGAATTTGCAGAAGGATAATGGCGGGTTATGAGAAATGCCAAAATTAAAAGAAGTAATGTCCATGCTCCAGTTATGTGGCCTTAATGGTCATGTAGCTGGAGCTTTTGGTGTTTAGTAAAGACGGTTCTACGCAAGGTGCATGGAAAATTCTCGGATAATAACTTGACATTCTCTGAAAGCGCTGTATACTCGTTTTATGAAATCGATTCCATAAAAGGGAGAACAAGGTCATGGCGACGATTCGTGAAATTGCGACAGCAGCGGGGGTCGGGGTGACAACCGTGTCGCGGTATTTAAATCATCATCCATACATTTCCGCGGACAAGAAGGCGCGGATCGAAGCAGCAATTCAAACACTTGGCTACACGCCGAGTGCTGCGGCGACTTCGCTAAGGGCTCAAGCTACTGGTAATATTGGCGTTTTGGTCTCACGGGTGACGAATCCGTTTTTCGCTGGGTTGTTTGATGCGATTGAGCGGACGCTGCATGAGCAAGGCTATCAAGTAATGATTTCCCAAACCTATGATGATCCGGATGCTGAAGAACGGTTCTTGGATCAACTGAAAAGTCGAAAACTAGACGGCATTATTTTGGCCTCGGTTGAAGCGCCGGAACGGGTTGCGGCTGTTGCCAAAGCCTTTCCCGGGCGCGTCGTCGTGGTGAACGCAGATGTGCAGATCCCGCATGCGACTTCCTTGGTGCTGCCGCATTATCAAGCAACGCGGGATGCACTCGACTACCTGTATGAAAAGGGGCATCGCCGGTTTGCCTATGTGACAGGTGGTGCCATTCAAAGCGCACGACATGGGCGGAGCCGAACGCAGGCGTTCTTTGATTTTATGGAGGCACATGCGCTTGCAGTTGAGCCGACATTACTTTTCGATCAGGTGCATACCGCCGCAGAAGGCCAAGTGATTGGCAAGCAACTCGCCGCATTAACGCCAGCCAAGCGACCTGACGCTATTTTTACCAACTCCGATGAAGTGGCGGTTGGTGTGCTGGACAGTTTACTGGCGGCGTATCTAAAGGTACCGAACGACATCGCGGTAATGGGTTATGATGATCAGCCGTTTGCGCCGTTTGCCCGTGTGCCGCTGACCACCGTTCATCAACCGGTGATCGAAATGGCGGAGGTTGCTACGGATATGTTGTTGCGCGGACTTGGCCGCGGCGACCACAAAAAGGATCCGGCAACATTAGCGTTATCATTAAAAATCAGGCAAAGCGCCTGAGTTTTATTTTTGAACAATATGGAATCGATACCATACAACATCAACACGTCAGTCAGCAGGAGGAAACAGTCGTGACGAATCCAACAAGTCGCACATGGTGGCAACAGGAAATCTTTTATCAAATTTATCCGGCGTCATTTAAAGATAGCAATGACGATGGCATCGGTGACTTGCCGGGGATCATCGAGGAATTGCCGAAGCTGAAAGAACTTGGCGTGACGGCGATTTGGTTGTCGCCGATTTACAAAAGTCCGATGGTCGACAATGGCTATGACATTGCAGATTATCAGGCGATTGATCTTCGGTTTGGCACGATGGCCGATTTTGACCGCCTCATGAAAACGGCTAAAACGCTTGGCATTAAAGTGGTGATGGATCTGGTGGTGAATCACACGTCGGATCAGCATCCCTGGTTCCAGGCAGCGTTGAAGGACCCGGCTTCACCGTATCGACAGTTTTACATTTTTCGCAAGGGTCACGACGGTCAGCCGCCGAACAATTGGCGCTCAAACTTCGGCGCTGGCTCGGCATGGAGCGCGGTGCCAAGCGAACCGAACGTGTACTACCTGCACGTCTTTTCCCCGCAGCAACCCGATCTCAACTGGGAGAATCCTAAGCTGCGGCAGGCGATTTATAAGATGATCAACTGGTGGTTGGCAAAAGGCTTAGCGGGCTTTCGGATTGATGCGATCACCTTTGTTGATCGTCACGGTGCTAACTTCTGGACTTGGCGCAGCAATTCTCAGCATGCTTAACGTTGCGGCCAACTCATATGGACTCGCGGTGGTACCGTCTTACCTGATGTACATCTATAACGGCCATGCATTGTTATGGTACACAGTGGTTTCTCTGGGTACAGTGGTGGTCGCATTTGTTGCCACGAACGCGTTCGCCATTCCAAAAGAGATCCTGAAACCTGACGAAAACGTCGAAACGGCGAATGCGGTAATTTCGTCCACCGTTAGCGACGATAAGGTTTACGCCCCGGTTAGCGGTGAAACCGTGGCCTTGGCCAACGTCAGCGATCCGGTGTTTGCTTCTGGCATGATGGGTGACGGGCTGGCGATCAAACCAGCGGAAAAAGGGATCAACAACGTCCATGCCCCGCAAACCGGTACGTTATCGGTAGTTGCCGACACTGGCCATGCATATGGCATGACGACCGACGACGGTATGGAAATTCTGGTACATTTAGGTATCGACACGGTCAACTTGAAAGGTGCCCCCTTCACCGTGGCGGTCAAAGCCGGCCAACATGTCAACAAAGGCGACTTACTCGGCACGTTTGACCAAGCGGCGATTAAAAAAGCCGGGCTTGATCCGATGACAATCGTTTTGATTACGAATAGCAAGTCATATGCCCGCATTGAACCGGTCGCGGACACCAGCGTTCAAGCTGGCGCTGATCTGCTGGCGGTTCAGCGGGAGGATGTGAAGGTTGAGGCGGTTTCGCCGGCGCCGTTGTAAGAGAGTATAGAAAAAGCCTTAATGCTACTTCAGGTGTTTCGATGCTTGGTGAGGTAGGGTTAAGGCTTTTTATGTTTGAAAGGTTGGTTTACAGCGAATAGAGAAAGGGTCTGCCACAGTTGCGCCTAAAACTTAAAGAGCTTTTCCTTTTGACTTAGACGTAATACGATCCATTGATCAGCGTTTAATTCTTCAGGAATCTTATCGGCTAAAATAGACACGATAACTTGTATGTTGTCTTCTTGTGAATCGTGCAAAATCTGCACGAGTTGATTGCCATGCATGAGTTCTTTTTGATCATACAACAGGAAATCTAAACAAGGGATGTGCTGTTCTCTGGCAAAGAGCGTGTATCCCATATCAAAGGCGGCAATTTCTCCCTGCTTTTTGCCTGAACTAGAATTGTTGGGAGAAAATACATAAAATTCATAATACGACTTTCCAGATTTGCGGTCTTTCTTTTCCCGAAAGGTCACCCCGGAGTCTTCACCGTACATGGACTGTGAGAAATGATAGAAATGGCGATTCAATTGACGCAACTGTTCCTGTATTCTTTCTTTCATATCTTTGGAGAAGGCCATCTTGTCGATTCTTTTCAGTTCATCATTCAGGCTACTAACCTTCTTTCTCTCATCGTCGATCTGTTCAATCTTGCTAGAAAGGCGGCCTTTAACTTCAAACAGTTGGCCCAACTCCTCAGACACTTTTTCTAATTCTTGGGTCGTATTCAGTTTAGAAAGATCAGCCTTAAGATGATCAATGTCATTCTGACTGGCAATGATATTTCGTTCTAATTCCGCGTTTTTTTGGCTGATATTAGGAAGCTCACGACCAATAAACTCACTCCGTGCTTCAACCATAGCATTATTATAAGCGACAAGTTGTTCAAAAGAAGTCTCCAAGTTTTCCAATAAATTACTTGCTTCGCCGTAAAGTGCACGCAACTCTTCGACATTAATCAAGGATTTTTTGGACCGAACTTGCTTTTGTGCATCTTTAATGAGGCTTGCCCTCAATCTGCCGGCAGTAAGTTGGCTGGCAAGCAGGCTCTGGGTATACTTGAGATCATCTAGATGTTTAAGCTTTTCCGAATACTTCGGGTCAATATTTAATTGAGAGCGCCTTAGTTGTGCTGCCCGGATGTCGTCAGTATTCTTGTCAAGCGCTAGCGCCAACTCTTCGCGAGGTTGGGCTTCCAATCGCTTTAAAAAATCCTTTTCTGTTCTAAGTTTACTTACTATCGGAGCACGATCGGTTAGCGAAATTCCCAACAGGAACAAGAAGAGTGTCTCGTACTCGGGTCCCTGCAAGTAATTTCCGAGATAACGTAGCGTATTGTCAACCGCTGGAGGATCTATTCGGATGTTACGCGGCACAAGCTGTCGAAATGATGGTTTTGCTCCAGATGCAAGGTTAAAAAGGTCACCGCCAAGTTGGTCGATAAATTTCTGAACGCTTGAGAAAGATCTGCCATTAATGCGGAGAATTTTCTTCTTCAGGTCTTTAAGAAAGTTACGCTCGATGACGTATTTAGTATGCGAATCAATCTTATCAGGATTGCCAGAGAGCGTAAGCCGGATTAACACGCGCTGATTTGTTAAGTAATCCTGAACTTCAACAATTGGTTGTTTTTGCTCTCGATTGGTATAAATCTGTTTAGCATCGCCACCAAAGCAAAAATCAATCAATCGCAGAACAGTTGTCTTACCAACCCCGTTTCCTGAAGTGGGCTTTCCTTCAGTGTCTGGGGATGGCGTCGAATCAACGATAAGGTTCAGTCCGCGATGGAAGTTGACATCTTGAATTGTTGTTCCATTTTCCTCAATCTCAAGTTTGTTGATGAACAAGACGTACCTCTCCTTCCGAGTTGATGACGGCAGCATTGATCAGAAACAACCAGTCAAGCGTTAGTTGGTAAAGTTTAAGTGAGACATCGACCTCTTCCTGCAGAGTGCGATAGACGTCAAAGAAGCTTCCACGGCCGTCTTCGAACGTCTTCAGGACACCTAATAGTTTTGCACCAATAAAATATAGACTTAACTCAGGCCGGGTGTCTGTTGGTAGAATCATAAGAATAGCCCTCCGGATTTTTAAAAATCTTACAGCGGATGAATGCATCGACTAGAATGATGCGACAGCAATATTCGACTTTCTCTTGCGACATTTCATTGTCCAGTCGAGATGTACTGTGTACATATGTCATTAAAGCATCCACCATGTTGAGGAATTTCAATGGGGCAGAATCATCAGGATTTTCTAACGATTGTCGCTGATAAATCGAGCTAAGCTTTTGGAATATAATCCCAGGAGTAATGCCTTCTTGCGTAAACAATTCGTAGATATCGTCTAAGCTGGCGTTATAAAAGGCAAGTTCATCGATTGTCTGTTGCTGTATTAACCCTAGGTCGTTAAAATCAATCTTTTGCTGGATGTCGAATGCCATAGGTACCTTTAGCGTATTAGTGATTTCAATATTGATTTTTGCAACTGCTCTAAGAACTTTTACAAGCTCTGACTCTTGAACCGGTATATCTTCCATGACAGGCAACACTTCAGACTTACACAGATCCTGCAAGCGCAATAAAGTTTCAGTTTGTTTATCTTGGCAAGTTAGCAGCAGTTGGCCTATATCAAAGATGTCCGTTTTCGGATTAAAGCTTATATTTTTTGGAATTGAATACTTCATCTTTGCAAGATTCCGTGCGTCCAGCGCAATGAACACAAAAGCGACACGGAATCCATCATGGGCTTTGGAAGCTTTCTCAAGGGTGTTCTGCACCTTGGATTTTGTTTTATTGGTCGTAATCTGCACACTCAGTTTTGATGCGCTATCAATTAGATCTATGGAAGAAGCGTTTGCAACGGTGTCATTTGCGGTTGCCAGATGCCAGCCATAAAGCTCGTTTAAGAACTGTTCAAAAAAATGTTCTGACAGCATATGACCGTCAAGCAAATTCATTCGGCCATTCACTGATAGTTGACTAACCAAATAAGCGAGCGCATTGCCAATTGCTTTTAAATATACTTCACGTGGTGCCATCACTTTGCCCCCAAACCAAAACCCGTCTTAAAAAGCATTATCCTATAACTTTCGAGATTTAGCCACTCACAAGCTGCGGCTACAACCTCTGTATCATTCACTTTTTGCGATTAGCCTGCTGCGTAGCCCTTTTACTTTTAGACGACTTTTCTTGGTTCTTCAAGAAAAGGTTCCAAATGATGACATAGCCGTTGAACAAGACGAGAAAGCCACCTCCAAGAACCACTTTGGCACGTAGAAAGTCTTCCAGAGCGTGCTGAAATGACACAGTACCAACAAAGGAGGGCCCGAAATCATAATATCCAAACCATAGATTAATAAGAATTAAGGCCACGACATTAGTTAACAGCAGAGAAACGATAACGGAACCTTTTTTATTTTTTGCTGATTTCCTTTTCGACATATCTGATCATCACCTGTGCATACAGTTTTTTTAAAAATTGTAAAGGGTACTATTGAATGTGGATATATCATATCATCGCATTCTGGTTATTGGCAATAGCTAACTGTTTTATTTTTTTATTTGTTTAACACGATACCTTTTAACAATATAAAAGTGCTTACGAGCTCATGCATTAATCAAACGAGTCTTTTTAAAATAGCAACCAATCTTCTTAAGGATTCTGTTTTGAACCTCTGTCAAAATCCAACACTTCCCGTACTTTGCCCAATGGCTTAACCAAACACCTGTGATATAATCGACCAATATTTCAATCTGACATTCGGAGGAAGTTATGCGTAACATTGGTAAACTAGTTGCTTTGGACTGGAAGCGGATTTTGAAGAGCCCGTTCGCTTTTCTGCTGATTGCGGCGCTGGTCATCATTCCTAGTCTTTACTGCTGGTTCAACGTCTGGGCCTTGTGGGATCCTTACAGCAATACCCAGGATCTGACGGTTGCGGTGTATTCGGCCGATCAACCGGCGACTTTTCGTGACCAGAAAGTTGCGGTCGGGGATGAGCTGATGGACCAGTTGAAGCATAATAAGCAGCTTGGCTGGCGGTTTGTGGATTCTAAAAAGGCCGTGCAAGAAGGCGTCAAAAGCGGCAAGTATTACGCCGGTATCGTGGTGCCGAAGCATTTTTCCACGGATCTGCTCAGCTTTGTCGATGGCAAAATTCATAAGCCCAAGCTCGATTATTATGTCAACGAGAAAATCAATGCCATTGCCCCCAAAATCACCAGCACCGGTGCCAGTACGTTGCAAAACACCATTTCGGATGAATTCGTCTCGACCGTGGCTAAAACGCTGGTTAAAACGTTTAACAAAGCCGGCATCAAGCTGGATGAAAACCTGCCGATGATCCGCCGCTTCGCCAGCCTGGTCACGAATGCCAATGACCAATTGCCGACGATTGAAAAGTACTTGGCTGAAGTGGATGACCTGCAAGGGAAAATGCCGGCAATTCGGGCGAAGCTGCAGACAGCTAACGAAATTGCCGGTTATCTGCCGGAAGTCAATCAAATGGCGCAGAAGCTCACAGCGGCAAATGGCTATCTGCCGATGGTGCAAGAGGCTGGCGAACTGGCGACCACGGTGAAAGGCAAGTTACCGGAAGTGCAACAAGCCGGCGCCCAACTGAACACGGTTGTGACGAATTTTGGCCAACTGGAAACCGGCGTGGATCAGGCAGTGAAGGTGACGGATCAAGGCATCACGGTCATCAATCAGGTCGATGGCACACTGCCAGCGCTGACAGACTTTGGGCGGCAAGCGCAGGCAGCAGTGGGGACGACGAAAGATGAGGTGCTACCGAAAATCAGCACCGCCTTCGATGTGGTCCAAAATGCCACCGATGCCGGTTTGACGCTAATTGCGGCGGCCAATACCAGCCTGAGTGCGGATCTGACAACCCTGCAGCAACAACTCCAACAGCTGGACAGCAGCCAAGATATGGCAGCCGCGAAACAGGCGATGGTCGACCGGCTTACTGCGTTGGCTGAGCGTCAAGGCAAGGTGGCCGCCAACGCAACCAGTCTGGCAGAAACTTTGCAGCGAGTGCAGGCAAGTCTCAGCCGTCTGACAGGTAAGGATGATCAACCGCTCGCCGACGCTATCGCCAAGTTGCAGACCGTCGCTGCCACTGCCACGGCTGTCCAAAAAGAAGCCGAAACGCTGGCCAAAGATGTGCCAAACTTAGGCACCATCCAACTGCAGTCACGACTTGGCACATTGGCCACCACAGCCAATCAATTTGCGAACGCGGCGAATACGCTCAAATCGCTGGACATCGGCATCAGCGTCAAGCAAGTGCTAAACGCATTTAAGGCAGCCTTGGCCGATGTCAGCACAACCTTAGCGACCATCAACAACCAAATCCTGCCATCCTTGCCTTCGCTGCTGGGCGGCACGAAGGATCTGCTCACTCAGGCGCACACTTTTCTCGTCAAGGCGCAGCAACAACTGCCCGCCCTCAAGCAGGAACTCACCGATGCCAACACGCTGCTCAACGGCCACATGAACCTCATCACCAGCGGCGTGTCCACCGTGGCCGACTTGTACCAAAATGATTTCCCAGCGCTCAAAACCAAACTGACGAAGGCAACCGACTTCATCAATCAGGACTTGCCTGGCATCGAGCAAGACCTCACGCAAACGCTGGCACTGGCGAATGAAAAAATGCCACAACTCCAAAGCGGTTTGGATGACGCGCAAAAGTTCACCCAAAATGACTGGCCAACCTTAAAAGACGCCATTCAAAAGGGTGCCGCGGCGATCAAGAAAGGTGAAAAGTCCGTTGATTTGTCGCAACTAATCAAGTTGTTGCGGCGCGATGCCACCAAAGAAGCCGGATTCCTCGCCAAACCGGTTGAATTGAAACAACAAAGCTTCTATCACATTCCAACTTACGGGTCGCAAAGTGCACCGTTTTATCTGGCCTTGTGCATTTGGGTTGGCGCGTTGCTGCTTGGTGCGATTTTGATCACCGAATACCAACTGCCGGCAACGCTCAGCGACGTTACCGTCAAGCAAAAGTACGTTGCGCGCTGGCTGACGTTTGTGGGGCTGGGGATGCTGCAAGGGCTCATCGCCGCGCTGGGTAACCTTTACCTGATCGGAACGTACGTGGCCAACCAGCCGCTGTATCTGCTGTTTGCAATGGTGCTCAGCATCGTGTTCGTTTCAATTCTTTATGCACTCATCTCGCTATTTGGCAACATCGGCAAAGGCATCGGGATTATCATTTTGGTCTTATCTATCTCTGGGGCTGGCGGAAACTTCCCCGTGGTGCTGTCCGGAAAATTTTTCCAGATGATCAACCCGTGGCTGCCATTCACCTACGCCGTCAACCTCCTGCGCGAAACAGTCGGCGGCATATACTGGACTAATCTTTGGCAAGATCTCGCAGCATTAGTGGCATTTGGCCTCGCGTTCTTCCTGCTGGGGTTGTTCTTAAAAGCACCGATTCGTCCGTGGATCGAGAAAATGCACCGGTTAACGCGGCAGTCGAAGATTATCGAGTAGCTTCGGTTGGGTTCAAAATAAAGCTGCAACATTCAGAAGCAACTTTACCGGCAGAACGCTGGTAGGGTTGTTTTTTTGTTGTGGTACAAATAGATTCCGCAGAAAACGGTGCCCGTGCAGCACGCGGCAATTCTTTTGGTCAAAATAAATTGGTGACGCTCAGCTAATGAACTGAACGTCACCATTTTGTATTAGCCATATCAAACCGTCATCATTCCAGTTTTTCCTTCCCACTTGTCACTGTCACGACAAAAATAGATTCGTCTCTCTGATAAAGCCGGTGGATATTTTGCAGCAGCAACATAATCCACGACATGGCCAAGGCGAAGGCGATCATCTCGAAGGCGGTTAGCGATAGGTAGTGGACGAATTGGAATAGGATGGCGGCAAAAACGATGATGCCGCCGATGGTGTAGCTGGTGCTGAGAAATTCGCGCGAGACGCCCGGAAGCAGCCAGCGCACGGCGATAATCATGCCGATCAGGAAGTAGTTCAGGAACCACGCGCTTTGGGTGTGTAGAACATGCAGGATGCCACGATTATTTGGGAACAAGCCAACCCCCAGCAAGGCGATGGCCGCGATGGTCAGTAAGATTCGAAGCGTGATCAGCCGCCAGTCGGTTTTGCGATGTGCCATGAGCGGCACAAATAGGTAGTCCACCAAAGCAATCCATAGTAACGCCGACACCGCGATGGTCAGGTTAAACTGCCACGCGTTCAGGGCCTTGCTGGTACCTAAAAAGCTGACATTATACTGCCACCACTGGCGAGAACTATTGGTCACAATCGCACCCACCACGCCGCCGATAAATGTAGACAGAAACAGCGTGGTGATAAACTGCGTCGAAATCGACAATGCCGAGTAAATCATCAGGTAGTTCACAATACTGATGAAAATAAGGAACAGCCCGGTCGCTGTGTAAATATCAAAAATGACGCCTTCAAACATATAGCCAATCGCCCAGAAAAACACCGACGTTACGAATGCAAGAATAATCGCAAACGACAGTAGCAGCGTCGGGAAAATCCGCCAATACCGACGTCGATGATCACGCCCATGAATCTGCCGGTGATTTTGAACATACGTCACCGCAAACGTACCCATCCCGCTTAATTCGCCAAGGACGATCACCATCTGCGCAATTGAGTTCTTACCGGTCATCGGCACCTGCAAGATATTAAAGTGAAAGAAATACGCCATAAAAAAGATCCCCGCCAAAACAGTTGGAATCAGAAAGAACCGCAGCGAAATCGTCTGCGTCCCTGTATCCGTCCGCTTCGGCCGAATCACGGCTTCCTTATCTTTTAACGTCACCTCGACTTGTTCGCCATCTTTAATGTCCAAGTCTTCCATAATGGCGTCCGGGATGACGATGTGATGCGTTTGTTTGGTCAATTTTTTCTACTCCCTAAAGATTCTTGATGTTACTCCTATACAGAACTTAACTGTAGCACATTGAGCACAAAGGGGAAAAGAAGACTTGCACGCGTCGCCATTTATCAACAGAAACCTTGTTCGTTAATCTCGCAATTTAGTTAGTTTCCGTATAAAATCGAACTATGTTGGCACACGGGGATGCGTTTAGTCGTCAATGGGCTGATAAAACTGCATCGAACCGAGCCACTTTTACGACTGACAAAATGTGTGCACGATACTTTTGAAAGGAGCTTGTGAATGGCGCAAATTGATGCAATCAACCGGGTCATCAACCTTGTCAGCCTAGTCGTCTTGTTATTTGCCATCGTCAAGGTCTACCGGCAAGTCCGCTCACTTAACCTGCTCGACTACCTCATCATGTACTTAAAATACCGGCAAACCATCTACGAAGAAATGCAGAAAAACCCACAAATCCGCCAAAAACAGCTACTCTCAATTGGGATCACCATGCTCATCGCCACATTTTGGGTCATCAGCAGCCTCCAACATCTCATGGCAGACTGGAACTTCAGCAACCTCCTCAATGTCATCACCACTTTCGGATTGCTCTTCCTCTTCCTATTCCAAACCTGGCAAACCAAACACCTCAACGAAGACAACCGCTACCTAACCTTCGCCTACAACTACCAACGCCGCCACTTCGACGACGTCCTCCAGATTTTCGAAAAGAAGCTTGCAGAGTGGACGCCACAAGACGACGCCGACCAACGCGAATGGGATCGATTCCATCAACTCCTGGAACGCGTTAAGACAGAGGCAGAACACAACCGCCGCGCTGCCATGTTCAGCGATGACCTGTACGCGCTATTCGACGACAAGCTGCTCCTACATGAGGGCAGTGAGCCGTTAACTTTTCACGAAAAAGGTATCCTTAGTTATTACGTCGGTTACTGGGATGCTGGGCCGTATAATGACTATACGTTAGGGATGTTGGAGGATATGGATGACCGAGAGCGCAAAGTTGTGACGCGGGTGTTTAATGTGACCATGGGGCTGATGGCTGCTGGGTTGGTTTGGGTGGCTGTGAGGCAGGTTGTGGGATGAATGTCAAAAAAGCTATCCACAGCCTTCACTGATATGCAGATAACTTACAAGTTTCCTGATATAATGACATAAATAACGTCTAGAGTTTAATAAGAAATTCTGGTGTCAGCCTTGAACTGCTAGAGTTGTGAAAATGGAATGAATCTGCCCAATCAAATATATTTCAGTAAAGACGGCAGACAGTCACAAAGGGGTACTAAATAATGAATTCGAGTAAGCCAAAAGATAGCTTTGACAATTTAATTGCAGAAATCGATAAGAGTGCTAAAGGCGTGCAACGAGACCGCGGCACTATGTTTGAAAAAGTTGTTAAATCATACCTGCTAAATGAGCCGACCTACAAGAATCTATATGATGAAGTGTGGATGCTTAATGAAGTGCCGGCCGAGTATCACATTCCCAAGAAGGATCTTGGGGTTGATCTCGTGGCTCGTCATCGAGATTCTGGTAAGCTGACTGCCATTCAAGCAAAATATTATCGCGGAAAAGTCAGCAAAGATACCATCAATAGTTATGTGGCAGAACTGAATAAGAATTATTACGCTGATGGTTTACTGGTAGCTACAACAGACGACTGGAACAAAAATGCTGAAGCAGCCTTAGACGATGGCTCAAAAGATATTAATCGAATTGGCTTGTCAGATTTAAGGCATTCCAGCTTTGATTGGTCGAAGTTCAATTTTAATGATGCTGCCCGAGTAATTCAAGCCAGCCATAAACAACCTCGTTCTTATCAAAAAGAAGCAATTGATAAAACAGTGGCTTATTTTGCGACGCACGAACGTGGCAAGTTGATTATGGCACCAGGGACCGGAAAGACATTTACGAGTCTGAAGATTGCAGAAGCGATGGCAAAAAAAGAACATAAGAGCGATTACTATGTCTTATATTTAGTGCCGAGTATTCAGCTTCTATCGCAAACCCTTTTTAGCTGGAATAGTGACATTACGCCAACGACTAAGCTCGTTTCTTTTGCAGTCACTTCTGATCGCAATGCCTCAAGGAAGCGGACAAATAGTAACGACGATGACAGCGACATGAACATTCAGGACATTGGATTTCCGGCTTCAACGAGTGCCGAGAAACTAATGTCAAACTTTAACGCACTGCCTTCGTTGTCAGGTACTGATCAACGTATGACAGTTATTTTTAGTACGTATCAGTCGATTGATGTCATTCATCGTGCACAAGAAATGGGGCATCCAGAATTTGATCTAATTATTGCAGATGAAGCGCACCGCACAACAGGCTCTCATGACGCCAACAATGAAGCAGGCTTCTTCACAAAAGTACACAACAATCTTATTGTGAAAGCGAATCATCGTCTTTACCAGACAGCTACACCGAAGATTTATTCCCAAGAAGCCAAGAAAAAAGGGAAAGATGAAAACATTGTCATCGCATCTATGGATGACAAAGACATGTATGGAGAAGAAAT
Organism: Lacticaseibacillus chiayiensis; assembly: GCF_004123795.1. Taxonomy (GTDB): domain Bacteria; phylum Bacillota; class Bacilli; order Lactobacillales; family Lactobacillaceae; genus Lacticaseibacillus; species Lacticaseibacillus chiayiensis. Next base: position 120,385 of record NZ_MSSM01000011.1, read on the forward strand.
CTATCGTCTAGGATTTGGTGATGCCGTTGCAAAGGGGATTTTGACAGATTACAAGGTTGAGGTTTTGGCCGTTGACGAAGCCGTGGTTCAACGTGATATGCAAAATAGTTTAGCAACAGAAAACGGATTAAATATCGATGATATCGGGAAAATCATTGGCGTATGGAATGCGATGATGAAACGCGAGAGCTTCTCCGACAAGATCTCTGGTCCGCCAATGCAACGAGCAATTGCATTTGCATCTGTGATTGATAATCAACGTGGACATGGTGCCGGCAAGGTCGGATCAAAGCAAATTGCGCAAGAATTCAGTCATGTTGTTAATGAATATCTTGGGAACGACAACCCTAATAGTTTTCGAGTTGATGTTAAACATGTTGATGGCAGTATGAACGCTCTCCAAAAGAAAGATGCGGTTGATTGGTTAGCAGCAGACCTTCCAGATGATGAAGCGCGGGTACTTTCTAACGTTAAATTTCTGACAGAGGGAATTGACGTTCCTAATTTGGATGCAATCATTTTCTTCGCACCTAAGCAGTCACAAATTGATATCGTGCAAGCGGTTGGACGTATCATGCGTAAATATAAGGACAAAGAGTATGGGTATATCATCTTGCCAGTTGTTGTTCCGTCTGGGCAAGATCCAGATACGGTACTTGATGATAACAAGACTTATAAAGCGGTTTGGCAGGTATTAAATGCGCTTCGTTCCATCGATGAGCGGTTCGAAGCATCTGTCAATAAACTGGACTTAAACAAGAAAAAACCACGAAACTTGAATGTTATCGGTGTCGGTGGGGCCCCAAGTGCGGAGCTTAACAATACTGGTGATGATACCTCAAGTACACCTGCTGTACAGCAAACCGAGCTGGAATTGAATTGGCATGAGATACAAGATGCCATTTACGGCCGTATTGTCAAGAAAGTTGGTGACCGGCGTTATCTGGAAGACTGGACAGCAGATGTTCAGCAGCTAGCCGAACGACACATTCGGTGGATTCAAAATCTCATTGAGGATAAACAATCGCCGTTTGCCAAGACCTTTGGAGTATACCTAAAGAGTCTGCAACACAATATTAATCGTGATATTGATTCTGAACAAGCTATTGAGATGTTGGCTCAGCATGTCATTACCAAGCCTATTTTTGAGGCACTGTTTGATCAGTACAGCTTTGTTAACGATAATCCGGTTTCTCGAGCTATGGAAGATATGATTCAACAGATGACCAAGGCAGGATTTGATCAGGAGCAAACAGCGCTTGAGCCATTTTATGAATCTGTTCGACTACGGGCTACGGGGATTGATAATGCAGCAGCTAAACAGCAATTCATCGTAACACTGTATGATAAGTTCTTTAGTACTGGATTTAGAGCCACGGCAGACAGGTTAGGAATTGTTTTCACGCCTGTTGAAATTGTGGACTTTATTGTAAAGTCTGTAGACGAAGTGCTGAAAGAACATTTCGGGCGTGGTATTGCTTCTAAAAATGTGCACATTCTTGACCCATTTACAGGAACAGGGACGTTTATTGTCCGAACTTTAGAATATTTGAAGCAGGAGATGGAGGCAGGGAAAATTACGCTTGCTGATATCACACGGAAATACACGCAAGAACTGCATGCTAATGAGATTGTGCTATTAAGTTACTACATTGCCGCGATTAACATCGAATCAGTCTTTGATGAAATCAATGGAGATGAAAAATATATTCCTTTTGAAGGCATTGTACTAGCTGATACATTTGCTGCAACTGAAAATATAGGTGTTCTCAGCGAAGACATGTTTGGCGGTAATAACAATCGTCTGAAAAAAGAACAAGAAGTTCCAATTACAGCAATCATTAGCAATCCTCCATATTCAGTTGGGCAAAGAAATCAGAATGATAATAACCAGAACATTCATTATGAAAAACTGGAGAAGCAGATTGCCAATACGTATGTAAAGCAAAGCAAATCTGGTTTGAGCAAAGGCCTGTATGATAGCTATGTTAAAGCGTTTCGCTGGGCAAGTGATAGGATTGGACAACAAGGTGTCTTAGGATTTGTTACGAATGGTAGCTTCCTAGATTCAAGTACGACTGATGGATTTCGCAAGTCTCTATATAGTGAATTTAACTACCTCTATATTTTTAATTTACGTGGGAATCAGCGAACACAGGGGAAAACCTCGCGCAAGGAGGGAGGGAAAATTTTTGGGTCTGGCAGTCGTGCTCCAATCACCATCTCTATATTGGTTAAAGACGGCAGCCATGAACATCATCTGTATTATAAAGATATTGGCGACTATTTATCTCGTAAACAAAAGCTAAGTATCGTTTCTTCAATGCAGTCAGTTAAGGGTGCCAGATGGACTGAAATTAAGCCAGATGTCAATAATGACTGGATTAATCAGCGAGATAGAAGCTATGAGGTGTTTACACCCCTGGCTACTGAATCCAGAAAGTTAGGGGCTCTTTCTAAAAATGCAGTTGGAATTAGCACGAATCGTGATGCTTGGGTATACGGATTTTCTAAACTTAAACTTGAAAAAAAAGTCCAGAAGATTATTAGTGTATACGAAAATGAACGTGCTGCTGGTCATTCGACCCCAACAAATCGCGACGGTGAAAGTATTAAATGGTCGCCAAAACTTGAGCAGCTGCTTAAGCGGGGGACGGAAGTCAAGTTTCATAAAGACAAGATCCGGTTAGGATTGTATCGGCCTTATACAAAAAAATATCTTTACTACGACAAAAGTTTAGTAGAGCGACCAGGGTTGTATTACACGCAGTTCGGCGACAGCAATGAAGTAATCTTCACGACCGGTCGTGGAGCGTCAAAAGAGTTTTCGGCGCTTGCTACAGACCTGATTCCAAATATGGATTGTCTGGAAAAAGCACAGGGATTCATGCGCTACAATAATGAAGCGCAGACTAATAGTTTGCTGCCGCTTGAACGCGACAATGTTTCAACTACTTTTGCAGCAAAACTTGGTCTTTCGACTGATGAAACTTATGCTTACGTATACGGTTTGTTGAATTCACCCGATTATCAGCATAAGTATGCAAACGATCTCAAGAAGGATTTGGCGCGAATACCAATTGTTAAGGATATTCGTCAATATGCTGAGGTCGGACAACAGTTGCTGAAACTGCACATCAATTACGAAGATGTTGAGCCATATTCTGGTTGTGAAGTTTTATTTCATTCAGATAAGCCAAGTTTCCGTGTCCAGAAAATGCGCTTTAAGTCTCGCGATGACCGTAGTGTGATAAAGTTCAATTCGGATATTACAATTAAGAATATTCCTCAGCGTGCATACAATTACGTTGTTAACGGTCGTTCAGCAATTGAATGGATTATGGATCAGTATCAGGTTAAAACAGACAAGGCATCTCAGATTACAGACGATCCAAACGAATATAGTGAAGATCCAAAGTATATTTTCAACTTGCTGCTACGTGTTATTACGGTTTCACTTGAGACTTTAAACTTGGTGGCACAGTTACCGAAATTTGAAATTCTTGAAGGATAAAAGTGACCGATAAACTCGGTTGCGAGGTAACATATAGTCTGCAAGAATTCACATCTCTTTTTAGACAAAAGCATTAGCTACATTGTTCCTTAAAGCTTATAATCTGAAAATCGTTAGTATCTTTAGATTTTCCCGCGGAAACAAAATAAGATCTAATGCTATCTCAAAAAACTAGGCGGTAAAGTTAATGACTCCATTTTCATTAAGAGAATATCTGGCAATCTCTGAAAATCCTGCACTGTTAAATGATGCCTTGAAGTATCATAGAATGACGCAGAAAAGTAAAGAATCGGAAGATTTTAGAGCTTTTCTATCAGTGCTTTCAGAAAGCCTGGATAAAGCAAAAGATATTGATGGCTGGTTCCTAGGCACTGATTTAGGGGTTGTTCCGGATTTCGATGTTCTTTGGTACGGACAGAAATTCGTTTTAAATATCAATTTAAAACATGTTTGGCTTTCAACTATGTCTAAAAAAACAGTAAGGACTTTTAAAACCCAGGCTAGAATATTCAGGCTACTTTCTCCAGATTTGTTAGTATGCAATATAGTTTTCGATGCGCATGAAAAGACCTTCTTTAAGCTGGAAAACGATTCACTTATTGAAATCAGTGTGAATTATTTGCTGAAGTTAATGAATGGTAAAAATGGACTACAGCAAAATCAAGTCGCAAATTTATCTTCAAGCAGTTTTCTGATATCCCCCTTAACCGATACTGAAGGCTTTCTTAGCGACAAATATTGGCTAGCAGAAGATCAAGAATCAATCAAACAAGTTTGCTCTCAACCGGGTGTTTTTGGTGTGCAGGGGAAAGCCGGTTCAGGTAAATCATTGATTGCGTTTGATTTAGCAAAATCACTTAATGGTAAAAAAATGTTTTATTTGTTTTTTCTGGAGCCATTAGACCTGCACACAAATATTTGGAAACAATATTTGCATCAGTTCATTTTGTGCCTGCAAAGTCTGTCGGGAAGGAGGACCTAGACAAATATGACGTTTTGATAGTTGATGAAGCGCAACGTTTATATGATGAGCAGAGAAAACAAATAGCGCAGTGGGCTGAGGAAAATTATTCAAAGAAAACAGTACTTTTCTTTTATGATGTTGATCAAGCTCTCGGGCCCAAAGATGCAGGTAATCTTATGCACAGTCTCTGCACTTCCTTTGAGAGGAGGAAAAAGGGTAAAGTTTTCTTTTTAAAAAAGGGCTTCGATCCAATCCAAGTATTCAAGCATTTATAAGACAGCTGTTTGATTTAGACAAATTGCCACCCAGTAGTGTGGGCATTGAACAAATGTTAGATTCTATTGAAGTGAGATATTTTAAAGAATCAGAAGATTCATTTGATTGGATAAAAAGTCGGATTGATTCCGGTTTTGTTTTCTTGGTGCCAACCCCATCGACATATGATAAGTCAAGCGCAGACGAATTTGAGCCACTTAAAGGATCTCGCATAACTCATGAGATTATTGGTGACGAATTTAAAAAGGTTGTAACGTATATAGATACATCACTTTCATATTCTGATAAAGGGCAACTTGAAGGAAGCCTTAAAGAATACTACACGATAAAGAATGAAGTATATGTTAACATGTCTCGTGCAAAAGAAAAGCTTGCACTTGCGATTATAGCGAATGAAGACGTATATCGAGCAATCATGGAAAGAATCTTTGATGAGAGGACTCCAAAATAAGTTTTGTACGATTCTTTGGGTTTAATCTATCTGGATTTGTGAATTGATTTATTTCTAATTTCTTTTTTGTATAGTGTTTCAATTATGAGTATGGTCTGTTTTGTTAGTCTGAGTTTGAATCACCCAATACTCTTATCAATAATCGACCTAAGCACCCGCTCCTTCAACGCCAGCGCATCCACATGATTCATCTGCTCATATCCCTCCGCCAAAACATTACAAATATACAACTGGGAAACTCTCCCAGCCACCGAGCCGCCATTGAGAAACTCTTCAATGGCGGTTTGTAGTACCACGTCGGCTAACCGCGCGATCGGCGAAACGGTGGCATTGGTGATGGCAATGACCTTGGCGCCGTTGTCGTGGGCGATTTTTAATGCGTCATAGGTGTCTTTGGTTTTTCCGGACAGAGAAATACCGATGACAAGATCGCTGGAGCCGAGGAGTGAGGCGATTTGCGCTTGGAAGTGAGGATCGGCTTCTGGGGTACATTTTAGCCCGGAGCGCAGAAGTATCGAAGAGAGTGAGTGAGCGATTTCGCCGCTGCCGCCGACGCCGAAGATCCAGATGCGGTTGGCAGTGGTCATCATTTGGATCGCTGTCTGCAGGTTTTTTGGCTTGATGAGGGCGGCGGTGGCTTTGATGGCGTCGCTTAAATGTTGTGCGATGTGGTCGTAGTAGTGGTCTGCGGTTGCCGGTTTGGTTTTGGGGAAGTCTTCTTTGGCGATGGCGATTTTGAAGTCGGTAAAGCCGGAGTAGCCGAGTTTTTGACAGAATCTGATAATGGTGGCGTCACCTACATGGGTGGCTTTTTTTATGTCGGTCATGGTGGCGTAGATGATTTTTTGCCCGACTGAGAGGACGTAATCGGCCACTTTTTTCTCTGATTTGGTGAGTTCGTCGTAGTGCTTGTTCATGATGTCCGCGTATGCCATTAAAATGGATACCTCCTCCACTTTTCTCTTCGATTTTGGCATTTTTTGGAGGAAAAGTCCAATTAACCGTTTACATTGTTTGGTCGAGATGCTACGATTCTTTTGGACTGAAAATCCTAAAATAATCGAAACGGAGGAAAACGGAGAATGAGGAAGACAGACTTCATCCAACAAGTGCAGCACGGCTTGATCGTTTCGTGCCAGGCCTTGCCTGATGAGCCGATGTACAGTCCGACTGGCGGGGTGATGCCACTTTTTGCCAAAGCTGCTGCTGAGGCGGGCGCGGTCGGGATTCGGGCGAATTCTGTCCGGGATATCAAAGAGATTCAGGCGGCGGTTGATTTGCCGATCATTGGGATTATCAAAAAAGATTACCCACCGGAACAGCCTTTTATTACCGCGACGATGACTGAAGTGGATCAACTTGTGGCGACGGGCGTGGCAGTGATTGCGCTGGATGCCACATTACGGCCGCGGCATGATGGGCTGACAATCAACGAATTCATCCAGCAGATTAAAGAAAAATATCCGCAGCAGTTGTTAATGGCGGATGTTTCGACGTTTGAAGAAGGGGTGAATGCTTGGCATGCCGGCATTGATTTTGTGGGGACCACGTTGAGCGGGTACACACCGGAAAGCGGCAAGCACAATGGACCGGATTTTGCGTTGATTCAAAAGCTTGTCGACGAAGGCATTGATGTAATTGCGGAGGGGCATATCAATACGCCAGAGGAAGCGCAGCGGATTCAGCAGATGGGCGTGACGAGTATCGTGGTTGGGAGTGCGATTACCCGGCCGCTGATGATTGCGCGGCGTTTTGTGGCGGCATTGGACGCAATGACTAAAAAATAAACACACGGAGGACGCAACATTTTTTAGCAGTTTTCTAAACTTGGCAGAGCGTTTATGCTGCCAATTGCGATTCTGCCGGCAGCTGGTCTGCTGCTTGGGTTGGGTCGGGCATTAACCAACAAAGGTGCGCTGGCCGCGTATCCGTTTTTGGATCAGGCGTGGCTGCAGACGATTTTAAAAGTCATGAGTTTTGCCGGAAATGCCGTGTTTGCCAACATTGCGCTGATTTTTACCATAATTCAAGTTGTCGAAATCGATGAGGTGCCGTTGGCGTATCATCCGGAGAATGCGAATCGCGTGAAGATTAAGGTTGTGGGGAATTTGGCGCGGTAAAAAAGACTACTGCGATGGTAGCGTCGGAAATTTGTATTAGAGACTTAATAAGCCTTGTCGTGAATTGATTTGCCATTGATCGATGATGGGGCTTTTTAAGATACTAGCTTTTATGAAGGCGCTAATAATACTGATATGAAAATAAGCAGTTCATTTACACAATCGATATTCAATTTTTGCAAAACCGCTACAGTTCCTTTACAAGCCGCGCGTATAAATAAACTAATAGCCAACGATCAGCGGCTGGCAGTTAGGAGGTTGACGATGGTTAGGAAAAATTGGAAAGTAGTTGGAAGCTTGCTATTGATAGCAGCGTTGATACTTGTTCGGTGGTTGACACCTGACAAAGTCGCGAACGATCTAGCTACTGACATCCTAGGCTTCACGCTCGTCATCGCCAGCGCTGCTACTTATCTCATCAGTGGTTATCGGCGAACAAGGTAGATTACCATAAAATTCGATAAATCCTTAAGAGGTTGGCAATGAGCAAGATTGCTAGAAAATTCTTTTTGAAACACAGTTCACCACAATAAGCTGATATTTACTACTTTATATGGGATTGTCATAAGACATTATGGCGAATGTAGGCAGTAAAGTGGAATTGAAGACCACACAACTACCCAACTTTCATTTTATCGAGTTCTCCAGCAGCACCCAATGAGCCGGTATTTTTGTTCTTCCAAAAATGTCCATTTTTTACATCCCCGAAAATTGATCTATTTGAAATCTTGTGATATTACCTTTGTAGCGATAAGACAAAGAACTCTAATAGTTATGAAAACACAATAGCCGTATCACCTCTACCAGGATACGGCTATTTTTTTCGCCTGCTGCGACTGACAGACTGTGGGTGAATAAGGGCTACTGTATGGCTAACGCCGTCCGTTCCACCAACGGGCGAATAGCGTTATGACTATTCCCGCTATGATGCTAATAATGAGAGGTGCGATAACCAAGACAAAGAACTTTTTCAATTGCCAATTTTAGAGGAGGGCTTCCTAGTATCGTTTTTGTTATCACGAAGCACGCCGCCCTAACAACCTGTGGTAAACTAAATTCAGTAGTGGATTGCCAGCCATCCTTGCGCTGACACAACTGATGCCGCTTCGTGTGGGAAAGAAGGAAGGACTCTTGAAAATCATCGCGATCGGAGACAATGTCGTTGACCTTTATCCAGCGGACAAGAAGATGTTTCTTGGCGGACATGCTGCCAATACGGCCGTTTTTGCGACTATGATGGGGCTGGAGGCTGCTTATTTTGGCACGTTCGGCAATGACGCCCGCGGTGATTTTGCGCGGCGGACGCTCAGTGAGCTGGGTGTCGATATCAGCCATTCGCTGCAGTACGACGGTCCCAATGCTTTCACCACCATGCGACTCAGTGACGGCAAACGCCAGAAAACGGTTGGCGAGCCGGTTCAGGAGCTTCAACTGAGTCCTGATGATATTGCGTACATCAACACTTTTGATTTAGTCTACTTAAATAATGAAAGTGGTGCGGATGCCTTTTTATCGGCCATCACGCCGCCTAAAGTTTATGACTTTTCGACGATTGATGACGATCGGGTGTTCAAAAAAATTGCGCCGCAGATTGATCTTGCGTATCTTTCCGGGAAAGCCAAGTCTGACGATGATGTGGAGGCCTTATGCCGGCGGGTTGCGGCAGCTGGGTGCGATCAGGTGGTTTGCTCCCGTGGACTCCGCGGCTCGGCAGCGTTAGTCAAGGATACAATGTCTTGGCAGCAGGCGCTTGGCGTTAAAGCGGTTGATCCTTTGGGGGCAGGGGATGCGTATATTACTTCGTTTGCGGCTACGCTTTATTCTTCCTCGAAGCCGACGCTTGATGCGAAAGTTTCGGAGTCGCTGAGTCACGCGACAAAGTTTTCGTCGGCGCAGGTGCGTGTGCCAGGGTCGTTTGGGCATGGGGCGGCGTTGATTGCGTGAGGAAGCGGGGTGTAGGTGTTGGCGTGGAGTCTCGCAAGTAAGATTCCGAGACTAAATGGACAAAGCTTGACCACGTGGAGAATGTTCTATTGAAGGCAAGTAAAGAAGTTTTCTTGCGCTTTCTATAACGCGCTCACAGTCGCAGAAATCTACGTGTAAGGACCTTGAAACCCAAATGGCCAAAGCCCAGCCATTTGGTTTCAAGGCCACTTACACTCCGATTTCTAAGCGCTCCTGTTCGCGCTCAACACAAAAGAAGCCGCCGACTTGTTATCGGCGGCTTCCTTGTAGCTTGACGTGGTTAGTCTGTGATCATTTCTAAGATTTGATCCATATAGACTGCGAGCGTCTCAGTCGTGGCCTGACCAAGTTCTGTTGACGGCGCGTTAGTCTTGTTCTAACTTTTGTCGCAACTTGGCAGCCACGGAGGAAGGCGGGTAGCCAACCTTAAGCTGAGCATTAACTTAACTATTTTTAATTTTGTTCCTAAAACCCCATGGCCATCTTCGGCTCCCCAAAGCCGATTCGGCGGTCCAGAGAAAATGTGAGAAAGTTTACCCTAAACCTTTACCAACAGCTAGGTCGATTGCGGTCTCAAAGGCGGGTTTGACTGATTTGATCAGGATCAGCTCCGCGCCTGCGTTAAAATATTGATGCATTGCGGTCGCCGATGACCACCTCCCTTCTGCTCGCGGCAGGTTATCGGGCGGAGTGGGTGTAACTAGGCGTCTATCCCTTCGTCAATCAGTCATTGTAGGCGCGTTTTTACGGAACTGGATTGGATGTTGCGGCTTGGGCTGGCTGGCCGGGTGTGAGTGCAAAGGTGATCACGCCGCTGTAGTTACCGGCTTTAACGTCATTATCCTCAGGTACGTTCAACGTGACTTTGTTGAGATCATAACTCGTGATCCCGCCACCGTCCTGACCCGTGCTGGTCGCAAACAGCGGCTGATCGCTTGTTGACAAATCAACTGACTTTGTCCATGCCGGAGCCGCAGCGTTAGGCGTTACTAAAGTGTCCGGCACCATCTGAACAAAGGCGCCTTTCAATGTCGCACCATTGCTATTCGTAATCGATGATGCTTTTGCTGAAACCGTATAGCCCGCGCCCGTACCGCGAAAATCGCTCACCGTCAGCAGCGAACTACCGGCAGTGGTAACTGGGACATTCAAGTTACCTTTTACGATACTTTCAACCGTGACATCGGGAAAAGCTAGCGCGCTCGGTGCGGAAAGCCCAATGGTGCCACCGGTTACTGTGACTGACATATTAGTCGTTCCGGTATCTTCGTCTGCAGCTAAAACGACGGAGCCGGTTGTCAAACTCCCTACAAGAAGGCCAGCGAAAGCAATTCCGCCGATCCAACGTTTCTTTGACATAAAAGTCCCCCCAGACAATGTGTGAGCGTAGGCCAGCCCGGTTAGAAGCCGGAGTGCAAGTGTCCTTGGGCGTATTTGGCCGTTGCGCTCAATGTCCTTACACGCAGGTTTCTTGGCTGGCAAACGCGTTAATGTCAAAATGACAAACTTTTTGGAACACTCTTAATTGTATGCCAGATGCTTGTTAAGTTAATTAATCTGTTTCATTAACATTGTGAATGATTATCCAAAACCGGTCTAGCAGCAATTCTCGACAAACTGTTGTTGGGATCAGAATTAAGCAACGCAAAAAAGCCCTTCTTTGTCTCAGTTTTGGTAAAATAATTGCCAAAAATTGCGACTTACAGTGAGAAATAAGAACAAATTCGCAGATTTATTAGAAATGTGATGGAATGTCGAAAATTGTTCAAAGCTCGAGACTGAGAAACATTGGCCTTCTATGTGAGGAGACTTAAACAAAATGTTACTGAGGGAGGAATGCTTTTAACGTTGCGATTGACAATAGCGTAAGACAAAGATTTGATCATACTTTTAAAGTAAAATAAACGCGATTTAAAAACTAAATATGGTACACTGTTTCTGCAACAGGTACTAGAAAGGAAGGGTCCGGATGTTAGAAATTAATCGAAATCGCTTTCAGAACTATTTGTCCGGAGCTGCTCGGATACTTGACCTTGGATCAACCATCAACTGGCGGAGATATCATGATCAGTATCATCTTGAATTCGAAGAAGGTACCGATGAAATTAGTGACGCATGGGAGAATGTTGGGGAGTTATTGGCTAAGTCCATCGAGGATTTTGAAAATGAAAACAGGGATGTGTTAATTAGTGGGGGAAAGACAAGAAGGTCGACAAAGCGAGGCAGAGAAAGAAGAACAAGCAAAACAGGAAATTAGAAATACAATAAAGAGAATTCCCAAAGATAGGCAAAAAAGTTTGCTTCGATCTATAACGTCATCGCATTATCAGGGGCCTATTCCACCGGCAGACATGATGGCCCAGTACGAACGAATTCTACCTGGTTCTGCTGATCGTATTCTCGGCATGACCGAAAAAAAACTAGATTATCAGATTAGGATGCAGGAAAAGCAATTAGAGAAGGCTTATCAAGATTCTCACTTAGGCTTGTGGTTTGGCTTTGTCATTGCGATTATATGTATTATTAGTGGTACGCTCATTGCGCTTTTTACCTCAACGGGTGTTGGTGTAGCGGTTATTTTTGGCTCATTAGCGACTCTTGCGGGGATTTTTGTATATGGCTCACGAGGTGAAAAAAGTTCTGAGAAGAAGCATCAATCTCGTAATGAGTTACACCATGGTAGGAGTTACAACAGAGACAGTACTAATACTGAAGATAATTCAGAAACAGAAGAAGATCGACACAACGAGTCGGAATAAATGCACCGGACAAACTTAATTCACATGGCGCCTGTAGCTGAACATTACAAGCGTTATTTTAATAATCAACATTTTAAAATACTCGCCAGAGATTTCGACTAACTGTTTCTAACCAAGAAGGCAGCCAGCTCGAAAAATAACAAGGCGAGTGTTTTTTGTCACTTTGAAGCATAAACAAATGGATACAAATCTTAGCTAATCAACTTTGTGTCCAGTTTGCATCCCACCACCTGCGCAGGTAAGCTTATTGAGAAGTGAGGCAATGATGACAGAAAAGCATGAGCAGCACAAGCAAACATCACCTGAACACGAGCAGCTGATCAAATTGCCAAATGGCGTGACTGCAAAAGGTGTTCTACTGCAGCGGGGAATGGCGAATCTTCAAAAAGAAGCTGAGCAGGCGGATTTTCCCGCCCAGACGAAGGCTTATTTGGCGTGGGTGAATGATTTAAATGGCAATCGCTTTGGCATCAAACTGACTGATGTGGCGGATCACGTACTACTGCGACATACCCAATTCTTGGATGATGCAATTAAGGAGCTGGCATATGCCGATGCGCCGGCAAATGCCGAGTTGACGCCGGATGACTATAAGCCAGCTCGCAATTTTTATGTGCCTACCGCTGGGTTGATCGCTTTAGTAGCGGCGTTGCAGTGGGCAGCGCAACATGGATGCCAGGATGTGGTGGTTTACAGTACACATCGGCGCGACTTAGTGTTTTATCAAGCGCGTCATCAATCCACTTTTCTCCAGCAATGGGCGCAGCAACAATTCCAAACACTGCCATCTGACTTTCGTTTTCGCATTGCTACCAAACTGGATCGTGACGCCACTCATGAAACGACCAAGCTACGAATGCAGTTGTGATATTTGGTGCAAAATTTGACGGAAAGGAGGCTGATGTGCCGTGGAACAAGCTCAAGTGTATGAAAATGTCGACTTGCAGATTATCAAATTACTGTTTAACAGTGATGGCAGCGATTATAAGGTTTATGCGGTACGAATCTTAAATCCTCATCCTGAGCTGAAAATGACCCTGACGCAGGAAATCACCGTGACTGGCGATATGGGTTATTACAATCGCCGCGCCATCATCACGGCTGACTTGGTCTATGATGACGCCGATTCCCTGCGCTATCGCAAACCTTCCTATAAGGTAGCACGATTGCATTTTGGCTTGCCCAAAGAACCGCGGCGACAGTGGCAGTTGATCGACACGCTGTTGGTACATCAGCCCACGGTTTTGCGGCGCCTGCACGACTATTTTGCGGATGATGCGCCGATTTTGACCATTTTTTCCAAAGATGAGATTAAGACGGCGAGGATTCCCGGTGTCGGGCCGGCAACGGTTCAAAAAATTGCCACAGCGATTCGTGGCAAGCTTGAAGTCGCGGTGTTAGCAAATCACTGGGGCAAAGCACTCAGCTCCATGACGTACGAAAAAATCTGGTTGGCGTATAAAGATGCTGAGTTGGCAATGCAACACGTGGATGCCAATCCGTATATTTTGATGCAGGTGGCACAACTCGATTTTAAGAAGGTCGATGCCTTTGCGAAAAGTCGCGGGGTGGCACCAAATGATTCGCATCGACTCGCTGCCGGGCTGCAATATATTTTCCGTACCGCAGTACTGACGCAGGGACTGACTTACATTACGATTACTTGGTTTAAGGAGCAGGCAGCTACATTATTGGGTGTCAGCACGGATGACTTAACCATGTTCGCTGATCCCAAACAAGCGTTGGCGTATGGCTTTTTGTTGAACGAACAGTATGATTTGGTCACCAGCTGCGACATGTTTGCGACAGAAGGCTCAGTGGCGAGGATTATGGCCGTGGCCCAGAAAACGGCTGAACCTTTGATCAAGCCGGCTGAACTGGATGAAAAGCTGGATAAATTTTTGGATCGCCACCAACTGGTCATCAACGATCAGCAGCGCGCTGCTTTTCAAAACGTTAATCAGCATGGGCTAAGCGTGCTCAATGGTAGTGCCGGTACCGGGAAAACCTGGCTGACGAATCTGCTGGTGCACTTTTTCAACGCGCAGGCTAAGGGGAAAAGTGTGCTGCTGGCACCAACCGGGCGGGCAGCAAAGGTGCTGGCGCGTTATACGCACGAACCGGCGGCCACGATTCACGCGTATCTGCATCTTCTGCCTGGCGAAGAACTTGACCGATTTGATGCTGAAGCCGATTGGGAAACGTTTGGCGATGCGCGGTTGATTATTGTGGATGAGAGTTCAATGTTGACGACGCCGCTTGCATATACGGTGTTGAAAAATGTGAACTTCAAGAAGGCGCATGTCCTGTTCGTGGGGGATGTGTTTCAGTTGCCGCCGATTGGTCCGGGGAACTTTTTGAAAGATTGTCTGGCGGACGACCATGTTGCGGCCACAACGCTGACTCGGGTTTATCGACAGGACAGTCAATCAGGCGTTTTGGCGTTGGCTAATCGCATTCGTGACCGGTTGGCGTTGCCTTTTGGGCCGGATGATGATCGATATGTGAGTGGTAATGTGGCATTGTACAATCAGCGCGATGCCGGGCGGGTTTTTGACGCCGGCATCAAGGCGTATCAAGAAGCGCTCGCCAAGCATGGTCACCAGCCGGATTCACAGTTACTGATTGTTAACAAAAATATCGGCGCGACTGGGCGTTTGCGGTTTAATGCAGAACTGCAGGCGCTGGTTAACCCGGCCAGGGCAGGCGAGCCGGAATATGTCAGCAGCTACGTTGATCCGGTGACCAATCAAAAGCACCACCTGCGCCTCAATGACCGGGTGATGATCCTGAAAAATGACAAACATGTGGCTTTAGTTGACCCGAAAACCTGGGAACGTCGGGCTGTGTTAGGTGAAAATGGCCTTCAGAAAACCGATGAATTCGGGACAAAGCGCTGGCGCGAGACGATCATGGCCAATGGCGATACAGGCGTTGTGGCCCATATTGATCCCAAGCGGCATTTTCTGGTGGTTCAGGTGGGCAATCAATATTGTTATTACAGTTTTGGTAGTGTGCCGCGAGCCTTGACGCTGGCGTATGCGATCACGGTGCACAAAGCGCAGGGTGGCCAGGCGGATACAGTGATTGCGATTGTTAACGGCGCAGATCGGATGTTGAATGCCCAGAGCTTTTACACGGCGCTGACCCGGACCCAGTCGCAGTTCATCTTCTTTGGTGATTTCCGGGTCTTGCTGGCGCGTACCAAAATTTATCCGATTGACTCTAGGCACGACTTACTGGGCAGTTTGCTTTCTGGACAATTGACGGTGGATACTTTCAGTCGTTTCACGTTCGAGCAGATCCTGACCTGGCTGGATCACCAACGGCACCAAGGTATCCAGCCCCGCGCCGCTATCACCGCTGCCAAACCGGAAGCCGCCACTCAGCCGTTTGCGGTGCGGTATACCGAGCAGTTGGATATTCTTAATCAGGTTGTTGAGAAAGTTACCAAGTTGCCGGTGAAAAAGGCGACTGGTGAAGGTTGATACTAATTTAAAAAGTGTCGTACCAAACTCCGCAATCTCCGGCCAGATTGGAATGGCGACGCGAAGCTAGAGCGGAGGGCACGGCTGATCCCCATTTGGTCTCCGATTGCTCCGCCTTGGCACTGGAAATGTAATTTTGCTCAAAAAGTATATGTGATACAATAAAGGACTGTCGCATATTGCCAAATTATCTGACAATATGCAGCAGTCCTTTAGTTTGTCATCGCATTTTTGTACATTAATAGCCGCTCAAGTGCTCAACCTACTTCGCCACAAAAACCAGTTCCGTTTCCGTCGAACGCTCTTGATAGTAACGATAAGTCGGTGAATCAAACTCGGTTAGTTCCGCAACTGTCGAAACTTGATGCAACGCCGCATAGCGAATCATTTCGCCGCGAGCGATTTTGGCATAAGTGGCGCGGGTTTTGAGCTTGCCGTTAACTAAGTGGGTAAAGCGAATGTCGATGAAGGTGTCGTTTGGCTGTAAATAAGGGCGGATGGTTTTGGCATATTCATCGGAGGCTAAGTTAATAATCGGGCCGGGGATGGTCGTCAGCGCTTGATAAAGTCGATCGCTCCAGAAATCATACAAATGGCGATAAGGCGGGACAGCCAAGCGCGTTTGCATTTCCAGACGGTAAGGAACAATCCCGTCAAAGGGCCGCAGAATGCCATATAAGCCTGACAAAATGCGCAGATGTTGCTGAATGTAAGCCAAACCCGCATCGTCTAACAAATCAGGTGCCATGTATTGATATTGAATACCGACGTAGCTGAAAATTGCCGGTGACTGCTGGCGCGTGACGTCACTTGTCTGCAATTGTTGATAAGCTGCCTGTGTCAGTCGATCACTAGTTTGCCACAGCGACTGCATTTCCGCTTGCGTCAGCTGTTGCATTTGTCTTAGCAACGCTGCTGCTTGATCGCGAAACTGCGGTTGGCTCTGGACCGGGAAATCGTCTTGGGCGGACACCATTTTTTTGGCCGGGGCGATGATAAATTTCATTGAGAAAACCAAACTTTCTAAGTAAAATTCGCCATTTAAAAAAACTCGGGTGACATTGCTAAAACGGCAGCTTAGCAATATTGCCGTTCGGTTGCGTCGTCGTTTGCGGCAGATGGCTGACAGCCTGCAACGTCATCAAAGTTGCGGAAAAGTCGCCATGCGCCAGCGGCAGGGTCACGCCGGCAAAATTCAACTCTGCACCCGTCGCGGTCTTTTTGTCATTAATCTGATACGACATGGTCGGGCGCAGATAATGTAGCAGGACATGCTGATAGTGCGGAATCGGCGCAATGACCCCAGCTGACGTCAGGACGATGGCTTTGGTTTTCGCCTCGTCAGTAATGAGCCAGCAAACCTGATCCTGATTTGGATGGCTGGGATGGAGACGATAAAGGCTGCCGTTTTGCAATTCGGAACGATTGGCTTTGTAAAAGGCAAAGCTCGCTTTGACCGCTGCGGCTTCGGCCGGACTGAGTTGACTCGGCGGACACTCAATGCCGGTCACGCCAACCAGACTCAGCAGTGCCCGCGTTCGCAGCGGCGTCACCCGCGAGTCCTGCAAATTAGGTGACATCGTAAAATGAGAGACGAACGTTTTAAGTGGAAAGAATAACGAAAAACCATTCATGATCTTCATGCGATAAACCGGATCGGTGAAATCGCTGGTCCACGTCTGGTCGGTGTACGCCAACATGCCACCGTCCATCCGGCCACCACCGGAAGAACAATTTTCGATGATAAGCTTAGGAAAAGTATCACGTAACGTTTTCAATACGCGATACAAGCCGCGAGTGTACCGATACCCCACTTCACCTTGTTGATCCGGCGGCAAAACCGGGCTACCGGGCTGACTGAAGTGGCGATTGTAATCCCATTTTAGATAATCGATGTGATTTGTCCGAACCAAGTCAGTCAACACGGTGATTAAATGATCCTGCACGATCCGCTGGCTGAGATCCAACACCAATTGATTACGCGACCGCAGCGGTTTTTGCCCCACATATTGCATAGCCCAATCTGGGTGTGCCGCATACAGTTCACTATTCTCGCTGATCATTTCCGGCTCGACCCACAAGCCAAACGCCAGCCCGCGCGCATGCAAAGCATCGGCAACTGGCCGCAAGCCGCGTGGAAACTTAACCGGATCCGGCACCCAATCGCCAAGCTGGCCAGCATCGTTGGGGCGATTTTTAAACCAGCCATCGTCGACCACGATCAATTCAACGCCGAGCGCCTCCGCCTTGGGAATCTCCGCCAGCACCTTGGCTTCGCTCACGTCAAAATAAGTCGACTCCCAGGTGTTATATTCAATCAGATTCCGTCGCGGTTCCGGCATGACGTGATTAGCGAAAAATTGATGGAAAATGTGACTAAGATCATTCAGGCCCTTTGTTGTATACGCAACCGCAGCCTCGGGAGTGACAAACGGCTTGCCGGGCTTCAGCTGCCAGGAGAACAGTTCCGGATTCAGACCCATCACCAAGCGACTATTGCCAAACTGGTCGACCTGCGCCGTATAGTTAAAATTGCCGCTCCACAAAAGCGTAGCCCCCAGCGCTTCACCGGCAAAATCATCGGTTGCCGGTGCCGCCAAAATCGTCGCTGGCACCCCCTGCGGCCCGCTCGCACCATAATTGCTGGCAATCGACTTTTTGCCCGGCGTCAAAGGCTGACGCGTTACACTGGCTTCGCTCAGATGCGCCCCAGTCAAAGTGATGAGGTCGTACGCATGATCGTCAAAGTCAAGCTGAAGACTGGCTGCATGGGTAATCGTCAGTGTATTGTTGCTCAAATTGCGGTAAGCCACCTGCTTAAGCAATACCGGTAAGTCACCAACAATCGTGTACTTGAGACGAACTGCCAACGTGTCGGTTTCATCATGCATGGTAATAAGCAGTGTCTGACCATGCGGCGCCCGCGCAGTCGGCAGTGTACCATTGAAGCTTTCGTTACCAGCCAGAATCTGAAAATCGTGGAACTTAAGATTGCCGATCAGCTGGCCATGAGCATTTCGCACGGCATAAGCAGGCGTGCGATAATCGCCACCCATCAGCGTGCTGTATTCAAGCGGTAGCGTGGTCAGCGAAAATGGCGCAGCATCATTTTGAATGTTAAACGCATGGCCAAAGTCTTCCAGCTTCGCCGTCCCCGAAAACTGCTCCAGCGCCGGACCACAATAACGCTTCACAAGATACCCGCGAATCACCTGAATGATGTAGCTAAAAGTCGCATTATGCAGATGAAAAAGCTGATGTTGCGGATCATATTCAATATTTGCCATAGTGAGCCTCCTGAGAAATCTCTGGTTTCAATCTATTATAAGCAAACGGATGGTATTTTGCCTGGTATCTCTTAACTAGAGGCAGCTGGTGAGCTGTTGGAGTTTGGCACGATAATAAACGCAAGCCTTCAAATCATCCATTTCGAAGTCAAACATTTTGCTTATAAAAGTTATAAACAATAACTACTATAATCTTTGACCCGCCATCTGGCACTCCCGTAAAATTTTAATTGTAGTAAGGCACTAATAACGACATTATAAAATTTTTGAAGGGAGTGCATCGTATGAATGCATTTATTGGTTGGCTGAACCGGCATATTGTCCCGGTAGCAGCAAAAATTGGCTCGATTCGCTGGTTGGTCGCATTACGTGACGCGTTTATCGCGATCATGCCGGCGATGATGGCCGGAGCAGTTTCCACCGTCTTAAACGTTTTGATTCGGGATATCCCGACACAGTTCAAGTGGATGGGCATCGTCGACAGCATGCAGTGGCTCATTGGCATCAACGCCATGGTGTGGACCGGGACCCTGGCCATTTTAGGCTTGCTCTTCGCCTTTACGTTCGGGTACCATCTGGCCGTTCAGTACCAAGTGGAACCGGTAACCGGGGGTATCGTTGTGCTCGGTACGTTCATCATGAGCTTGCCGCAAAACTTCACCTTAGCATTGAAAGGGACGCTAGGTAAAAGTGCCGCCAAACTCATCACCGATGCCGGTGGCGTTGTGGATGGCAAGAAGGTCAGCATGTGGGGCTTCTTCAATTTTAACAAGTTCTTCGGCTCTTATGGCTTCTTCACCGTTATGATCATGGGTGCCCTTGCCATGACGTTATACATTTGGTTAATGAAGAAAAACGTGACGATCCGCATGCCGGAATCGGTACCGCCAGCCATCGCCAAGGCCTTCACCGGGATCATTCCCGCAACCGCCGCGTTATACTTGGCCGGCGTTGTGAATTACCTGTTCAGCGTCAACAAGACCACCGTCATCGAGTTCATTGCCACGATTGTTCAGGAACCGCTTTTGAACATGTCTCAAGGCTTCTGGGCCGTGTTACTCATGACGCTGCTGGTGCAGATCTTCTGGTTCTTCGGTCTCCACGGCACCAACGTCTTGGGTCCGGTTTTGGATTCGATCTGGTTAACCGCTCAAATCGCCAATATGAATGCATTCATGAAAGGTGAAGCACTGCCGTTCGTCTGGACCCGTAACGCCTTCGACCTGTATGCATGGATCGGTGGCGCCGGCAGTACTTTACTATTATTGATTGCTATTCTCATGTTCTCAAAACGTGACGATCAGCGCACCGTGGCGAAACTCTCAATCGCGCCTGGCTGCTTTAATGTCAACGAACCGGTCATGTTCGGGCTGCCAATTGTGCTTGACCCGATTTACTTCATTCCATTCATCGCGGCACCGGTTGTCATGGTCTCAATCGCGTACGGCGCACACATGCTAGGGTGGGTATCCCCAGTCAAGAACCAAATCGTCTGGTCCATGCCGCCGTTTGTGAACTCGATCATCGCTACTATGGACTGGCGCGCACCGATTCTGCAAGCCGTCAACATGGTCATCGGCTTCCTGATTTATGTACCGTTCGTCAAGGCTGCCAATAAGTTGGATCCGGAACTGCACATGACCGAACCGCCGGCAGAAAAAAACCAAGAGGAAACCGATGACGATCGTAACCTAGAAGGTGATGCGATTTGAAAACCGCAACCACCTTGCTAATTCTGATCAACATCAGCATGGCGATCATTGTTTTCAGCGCGTTCATGCCGACACCGTGGCGCATTGGCGGATGCTTTCTGGGCGTCATCGCCACCATTTTCTGCACGCGTTGGTACGTCGGTCTGGTCAAAACAAAATAAATTAACGCAGTCACGGTCCGGATTTGTTCGCCCCGAATCGTGCCAAAGGAGGCCAAGATGAAAATTATTATGAATTTACCGGTGGCACCGAACGTCTTTTTCAATCAATTGCAACAATCCGCCTTAGCTGATATTCGCCAGCACACCGGGCGCGAACCGCTGCCTAAAAGTCTGCGCGGGTTCAGTTACGCTAAAAATTGGCCGAATGGACGCACGGCGCGGTTGACGATCACCGAGTTTGAACCTAATTCAGTCTACGCGTATGAATTGGCAACGCCGCGCGACGATTTTAAAGTTCGCTATCAGTTAACCCCACTGGAAAGCGGTAAAAGTCGACTCGTTTACGAAGAATCAATTGTCGCCAAAAATACGCGTGGTGCCGCCAACAATCGTGCCAGCGGTTTTTTGCTCGGCTGGTTTCGTAAACGTCGCTTTAAAAAAATGGCCCGCCAGATGTGCACCACCTGAGGGTCTGGAAGGTCTATGTAAAGGCAGAGTTTGGTTTTTTACATCCATATCTGCTGGATATCCCGTACAATTAACATTAAAAGGTAACACATCTACCATGAAAAGTGAGGGAACACGACGCATGAACGAAGTAAACGAACAAACCATTATGGGCTTGATTATGGCCGGTGGTAACGCTAAAAGCGAGGCCTTTGAAGCCATTCAGGCAGCGAAAACCGGCGACTTCAGCGAAGCAGATCATCATCTAAAGTTGGCCGATGAAGCATTGGTGACCGCCCACAACGTGCAGACTGGGTTGCTAACGGCTGAGGCGAGCGGCGAGCATGCGGCGGTTTCGTTGCTGATGGTGCATGCCCAGGATCATTTAATGAATGCAATCACGTTTCGCGATTTAGCTGGTGAAGTTGTGGCAGTGCATCAACGATTGGCGGAAGTAACCGCAGTGACTGACTAGCAAACAGCATTGTGATGGGGATTAAGCATCATCTAAAAGGCAACAAGCGCACCTAAATCGAATTGTTGTTTTAGCAAAAGGCTGGGGCAACGCGAACCTGAGAACACATCAGGCGCGTTGTTCCAGTCTTTTAATTATGACGTGGGGACACAATAACTCGATTCCAGGTGCAGAACTCCGAAAACTGCCATAACGCGTTCGCAGGCCCAGAAATCTGCACATAAGGACTTCGGGCCTAAATGGCCAAGGACCAGCCATTTAGGTCCGAGGCCACTTATGCTCCGGTTTCTAACCGGTCCTGCTCACGCTCAACCCATTACTTTTCGTAGTTTCCCAACTGCAATAGGCAAAGTAAGGTATGGCTTACTTTTATCTAGATCACTTGCAACAGTCTTTGGCAGAATGACATCACTTTGCACACCGTTGACATAAATAACCGTGTTGTCGAGCGTGAACACATCGCGGCCATAACGCTTGCGCAATTGGTCGCGCAGCGCGGATACGACAACGCGTTGCTGATAAATGTAAAAGCCATTGTCATCGGCTTCAGGGTATTTGCTGCCGACTAGTTTCAGCTTATCCGGTGCGTTGTCGAGCGGCACAAAAACTTTGCCGGAAACTTGCTCGGCTTCTTCTTCGTCAACCACGCCGTCATGATTCTGATCCTGGGCGCTAGTCGCTGCCACTACCGGCGCATCCGAACCAGTACTTTCCAATACCGCCATGTGATTCATATCCGCTGGCGTGTTGAACATTTCGATCCGGATTTGCAAAGCATCATCGTCGGTGACTTCAAAATTTGCAAACCCGTGCGCTTGGCGACCAATGCAATCCGAGTTAAGTGCCCGCAACGTTGCCCGATATCGTTTACGCATAAACCCGCCTCCATTTATTTTTAAGTTATTTTAGGGAACCCTAACTCACCTTTAATGTTAGTCTTTTCAGCCAAAAAAGCAAGACCGTGAAACTTCGAGAAACAGTGATACATCAATGTGGAACAAGGTAAATATGCAAGATGATTCGTTAACACCAAACATGCCAAGTGTGTTTATGTGGCTCGATCCGAATAACCTGTTATCCCCGTCTTGATTTTAAAACCGGTGTGACGAGGCAATTAAGTTTTTTAATGAGAGTAAAACTGGGCATCAATTTTGCAAAAATTAAAGTATTGAAAGCTTTCTGAAGACCGTAGACGCGAAACACCATTTGAACGATTGTCATTTTATATCATTGAATTGGTCACAACCTATCATTGCTTATGATGACATTAGCGTTGTACCATTAAAACAGCTTAATGCTAGGCCCAATCAGGCTTTTAGTTAAGTAGCGTTTGTCACAAAAACGCGATGTCGTCAAGGCGCTACTGATCTTCACAGCAGGAAAACTTGATCACAAAATAACAATTTGCCATTTTGGAAGCGTTTTCGGTGTTGCGTTTAGCGCCACTGGTGTATAGTTAAATTGGAATCATTGTAATATGGGAGGTGCATTATGAAAGTCGTTATTTTCTCCACCTGTATCGTGGATCTTTTCTTCCCCAATGTCGGGGCGGCGATGACCGAGGTGCTTGAGCGGTTTGGGTGTGAAACGTTTATGCCGGTCAAACAGATTTGTTGTGGCCAGCCGACCTATAATTCCGGCTATGTGAAGGCCAGCCAGAAGGTGTTTCGCAACGAAATTGACGCGTTGCTGTCGGTGGACGCCGATTATATTGTCGGGCCAGCCGGTTCTTGCGTGAACATGTTGCGCGAATACCGGATTCTGCTGAAGGATGATCCCGAATATGCGGAAAAGGCTAAGCAGGTTGCGGACAAGACGTATGAATTTTCCCAATTTCTGTACCGTGTCTTGAATGTCATCGATGCCGGGGCCGAATTGGATGCCAAGGCGACCTATCACCGTTCCTGCCACATGACGCGATTACTCGGTGAGCGCACGGCGCCGTTTAAGTTGCTAGACCATGTGAAGGACTTACAGATGGAACCATTGCCGCACATCGAAAACTGTTGCGGCTTTGGCGGGATGTTTTCTGCCAAGGAACCGGAAATTTCCAAGCAGATGGTTGATGAAAAAGTTGACGATGTATTGAGTACAGGCGCCCAAGTGCTGATTTCAGCCGATCCGTCATGCCTGATGAACATTGCCGGCCGTTTTTCGCGGCGAAATGAAAAGATCAAGATCATGCATATCGCAGAAGTTTTGAACCACAATGTCAATCCGGAGCGGATCAAGTTCCATGAGCCGCTTGGGGTCGAACAGGAGGTGCGGCCATGACAATTTCAACCAGTGACAAGCCGTTCTTGGAGCGGGTTAAGGAATCAGAGCAAGACAAGTTCATGCAAGCCAGTGTCGCCAAATCGCAAGACGCCCAGTGGGATAAGCGGGAAGCCTCGCGTAAGGAACTCGGCAACTGGCCGCAATGGCGGGATCTAGGCGAACAGATTCGCCAACATGTCATTAAGTACTTACCGGATTATCTGGAAGAATTTAGCGATAATATCGAAAAGCGCGGCGGTCATGTTTATTTTGCCAAAACCGACAAAGAGGCGGCTGCGTACATTACGAACCTCGCCAAAGAAAAACAGGCACATAAAATTGTGAAGTCCAAGTCAATGGTGACCACGGAGATCAACCTCGACAAGGAATTATTGAAGATTCCGGGCACCCAATTGATGGAAACCGATTTGGCGGAATTTATTTTACAAGAAGACGACTGGGCGGAGCCGACGCACATTGTCTTTCCAGCTTTGGCTAAAAACCGCGATCAAGTCAAGGAGATTTTTGACAAACTCGGTTACGAAGGCGATAACGATCCGGAGCATCTGGCGCGGTTTGCCCGTGAATATTTGCGCCGTTACTTCTTACAGGCAGATTTTGGGATTACCGGATGTAATTTTGCCATCGCCGATTCCGGGCTGATTAATCTGGTAACCAATGAAGGTAACGCCGACCTGACCATGGCCATCCCGAAGACGCAGGTGGTTGTGATGGGGATGGAGCGGATTGTACCGAGCCTGAAAGAAGCCGAGACGCTGGACAACATGCTGTCGCGGTCGGCGGTCGGTCAGAAGCTGACCAGTTACTGTTCCTTCTCCGGCAAGCAAGTCGAGGGTGAGGCAGACGGCCCTGAAGACTTTCACGTGGTCATTGTCGACAACGGCCGTAGCAATGCGCTTGGCACGCCGTTTGAACCGGTGCTGCAGTGTATCCGTTGCGGTGCCTGCCTCAATGTCTGCCCAGTTTATCGTCACATCGGCGGCCACGGCTACGGCTCGATTTATCCCGGACCGATCGGCGCAGTCCTGTCCCCAGTGCTAGACGGCTATGAAAAGTTCGGCGACTTGCCGTTTGCTTCGAGCCTTTGTGCCGCCTGCACTGAGACCTGTCCTGTCCGCATTCCGCTGCATCGGCTGCTGATCAAGCATCGTGAAGTCATGATGGACAAGCTGAAGATGGATCACAGTTTTAGCGACAAAATTATGAAAATGGTCGGTGTCGGCACCAGCGCGCCCGTTTTGTTCAACATGGCGCTGGACATGGATCATCCGATGATGGGCGTTTTGTCCACGAAAGACCAAGGTAGTGTTGAAAATGAATACAACAGCGGCCGAATCAAACAAACCGGCATGATGCCAAAGCTGGCACGCGGTTGGACCGATGTGCGTGACTTGCCGCGGCCGCCGAAGAAGAACGAGAACTTCCGCCACTGGTTCAAACAACACAAAGCAGCATTGGAGGCGCAAAAACATGATTGATCACAGTAATCGCGAAGACTTTTTAAATGCCATTGCCGAAAAAGCCGGTCGCCCGCGTCACCAGTTGCAGGATCATCCGTTTGAGCCGCTGAATGATCTGCCGGAAACCACGTTGTCTGGCCATTCGCAAGATGAGCTGGAAGCAATTGCCAAGAAAAATAGCGAGGCCGTGCATGTGACATTTGAAACGACGAACAAGGCTGGACTGGCCGATGCTTTGAATGCCTACATTGAACATGACGCGCCGAAAACGCTCATTTTGCCGACAACGGATCAGTATGATGATTACGGCCTGCGTGACTGGACGAAAACCGTTGCACCGAAGCCAATGTATTGGACACCGGGAAAAGGGCGCGACTTCAACTTGAAGCAGGCAGCTGCGGCTGATGTTGCGATCGGGTTTGCCGATTACTTGTTGGCCGAATCTGGTACCATCACCATCGCGACAACGCCTGGTCAAGGACGCGGTTTTCACTTTTTGCCAACACATTATCTCGCTATTGTCAAAAAGAGCAACATTTTGCCACGGTCACGGCAAGCGATGGATCGTTACGATGCCGCCATTAAAGCCGGTGAGCTGCAAACTAGCAATATTAACTTCATCACTGGGCCATCGAACTCGGGCGATATTGAAATGACCTTGGTTGTTGGAGTGCATGGGCCACTCGATATGACTTATTTGGTGGTTGAAGATATGTAGCAGGTAGCTCGTAAATGCGAGATGCCTGAATGAACGGTCTCAGGGGGAACAGCAGTTATCTCTGTGGCCGTTTTTTTGGCGTGGCGAGATTTGTGCCACTTTTTGCAGTCAAGCGACCGGTCATACAGATATGGTATACTTGCTGATGAAATAATTTGTGCCGGTGCTTAGTGAGCGCTTAAATTGTAAACGCGTTCACGTATTTTGCCAGTGCCGGTTTGCTCATAATGAAGGGGATAACGATATGACGGAAGCAATCGATTTGAAGGCCGGGATGGTCTTTGTTAAGGACGGCAAGTTGATTAAGGTTTTGGAATCAAATCATCACAAGCCAGGAAAAGGTAATACTGTGATGCAGATGAAGCTGTATGATGTGCGTTCCGGCGCCAACGTGACTACGACCATGCGACCAAGTGAAAAGGTCGAAATTGCCATCATGGATCGTAAAAAGGCAACCTATCTGTATACGCAAGACGACACCGCATATTTCATGGACAGCGATACTTATGAACAGTATGAAGTTCCGACTGCCAGCATTGCGCGCGAGCTTAAGTACATGCTGCCAAATGTGCCGGTCGAAATTGAGTTCTATGGTGATGAAGTGATTGGCCTTGAACTGCCGGGAAC
Source organism: Lacticaseibacillus chiayiensis (assembly GCF_004123795.1). Lineage (GTDB taxonomy): Bacteria > Bacillota > Bacilli > Lactobacillales > Lactobacillaceae > Lacticaseibacillus > Lacticaseibacillus chiayiensis. Next base: position 147,086 of record NZ_MSSM01000011.1, read on the forward strand.
GGTCGAGCTTGAAGTCACTGACACGCAGCCAGCGGTTAAAGGCGGCACGGTGGCAGGAGGCGGCAAGCCAGCCACGCTTGAAACGGGCTTGGTCGTCACGGTTCCCGATTTTGTTAAAGCCGGCGAAAAGATCTTGGTTACCACCGACACCGGAACTTATAAGGGTCGTGCCCAGAAGTAAATAGACTTAAGATGCGTCCAGTTAGAGGGGCGCTTTTTTTATGCCCGAAGAAGTCTGTTTGCATTATGAATGGTAAAGATAGCTGTGAACGTCCATACCTGGCTAAAAGCTTCCCGAAACGTTTTGTCTGGCGCAAAAGTCTGGGGTTAAGGACCATGGTTGCAACAGGCATGACTGAGCCATCCGCTTGCGCTCCGGTTTCTAACCGCCCCAGTTCACGCTCTGGGCTAATTAATTGTTACAAAATAACAATGAGCATAGAATACATTCGAAAGGGTGTGGGGATGATGGCGATGTCGCGGGCGCAACGCGTTAAAATTCTGATTGTTTTAGGGATGATGTCGTTATTAACGGCGTTGTCTGGTTCGAGTACGAATCTGGCCATGCCCAGAATTTCCGAAGACTTGATGATTTCCAGTAGTGCGGCGACCTGGATCGTGTCTATTGGTCTGATTACAACGGCGGTTTTGTTGGTGATGTTTGGGCATATCGGCGATTTGGTCTCCAAAAATCTGGTCTTCCTGATTGGCGAAGTGGTGTTCATCGTTGGCTCGCTGTTGACGGGAATCGCACCGACCTATCTGACCATTATGGCAGGTCGAGTGGTTCAGGCAGTTGGCTCGGCGATGATTATGGCCAATTCGATGGGCATTATTAGCCAATATTTTCCAGACGCAAATCGAGCAGAAGCCCTTGCTGTGATCTCGATGTTCGTATCGTTGGGATCGATTTCCGGACCGGCATTCGGCGGTATCCTCATTACGTGGGCAAGTTGGCGTTGGATTTATCTGTTTAATGTGCCAGTGGGCATTCTGATCGTGCTGGCCGGGATGCGTTTGTTGCCTTTACGGCGGCCAGCACATGGTGAGATCAAGCGCGTCTGGCAACAAGCCAACTGGACCGGGCAGAATCTGTTCACCGGTGGGATGATTTTGATGTTCGTGAGTGGTTACTGGCTGCAGCAGCCAAAACAGCTTTGGTTGGGCGTGGGCATTTTGGCAGGTGGCATCCTGTTAACGATTTTGGCATTTATTCAGGATCAACGGTCGCGCTCGCCGTGGATTGCGCCGAGCATCATGCACAATCCGGACTATCTGATTTCAGTGAGCGTTTTGCTGATCGTGATGCTGGTCAATTCGGTATCGAACATTCTTCTTCCATTCTACCTGCAGAGTTACGGCGGCATCTCGGCATTTGCCAGCGGCCTACTGATGATGTTGCAGAGCGTGACGATGTTGATGATCACGCCGTTTGCTGGTTGGCTGGCCGATCACTGGAATCGCTATTACCTGACAATCCTCGGCCTATTCGTCCTGATCGTTTCACAAATCGGGTATGCCAGTTATCCCGCCAAAATAGCCATGACACCGATCATCTGGCCAATTGTCGCCAATGGTGCCGGAATGGCTTTGTTCTTATCACCGAATAACGCCTTAACCATGGGTGCCGTGGATAGTAGTCTCTCCGGTGTTGCCGGTTCCATGAACTCATTGGCCCGCACGGTCGGGTTGACCATCGGCATCAGTTTCGGTGCCACCTTGCTATTTGCCCAGCTACCGGGCGTGACCCGCATTTCACCGCAGTCAGGGGAACCATTTTTACACGCACTGGCCACGGTCTTTTGGTTAGCCACTTTGGTCTCCGTTGTCGGCCTAGTGATTGTGGTATTCCGGAGTATTCGTAGTTACAAGAGTGTCACGGTACGGTCCAAGAATAAGTGATCGCTTTGAAAATAATTAGCAAGAACTGAGCAACTGCCTTGGCTCTTGCTATTTTTGTGAGCACATGACGAGCGAGTCGTTTGATACAAGCGAAAATCATTCGAAGAAAATAACCCATTTCATGAAAACTGGGAAAATAGCGCTGGAAATTCGTGTTATTTAATATTTGGGCTGGTGCTACGCTTCATGATGCATCCAGTTCGTAATCTTATTCATCGCCGACCAGACAAACTTTGCCACTTCTGGTTTTGACGCGCTATCTAAAACATTCGTATAAGTCGTGTACGATTTGTTATTTGAAATCGGGCTTGGCCTTTTTAAGAGATATTTTCTGACATCGCGGTTTTTTTATTCAAAATTGAGGGTTTGCTTATTTACATTAATGAGTTTCTAATGTAAGGTAAGTTCAATCATTTTAGGAGGGAACAAGATGAAATTTAGAAAAACAATGGTTGCGGGCACGACAATTGCGCTCGCAGGAGTGCTGGCAGCCTGTGGTTCTAATTCAGCAAGCAGTAACGGTAAATCCATCACGCGAATGGAGTCTGATGTTATTTCCACGATGGATCCCTCGACCAACACGGACGTCATTGGTGGCCAAGCGTTGATTGATACGATGGACGGGCTATACCGTTATTCAGGCAAGGATTTGAAACCAGCAATTGCCAAGGCTGAACCAAAAGTGACCGATGGTGGTAAAGTCTACACTTTCAACTTACGCAATGCCAAGTGGAGCAACGGCGATCCAGTTACGGCTCAAGATTTTGTTTTTGGATGGCGACGCACGGTTGAACCGAAGACCAAGTCACAGTATGCTTACTTATTCTCTGGTGTGAAGAATGCTGATGACATCACTGCAGGTAAGAAAGCGCCTAGCACTTTAGGCGTTCAAGCAGTTAACAAGACGACCCTGAAGGTAACCTTGGAACACCCAATTCCTTACTTCAAGACCATGCTCGTCAACCCTGCCTTCTTCCCCCAAAGTCAGAAGTTTGTTGAAAAAGCCGGTAAGAAATATGGGACGGCTTCGAAGTATCTCTTGTCAAATGGTCCTTACGAGTTGAAGAACTGGAACGGAACCGGCAATACTTGGAAGGAAACGAAAAACAAGACCTACTGGAATGCGAAGAACGTGCACATCGATACTATCAACGGGCAAGTGGTCAAGGATTCACAGACAGCCTTAAACTTATATCAATCCAAAAAATTGGATATTGCAACTAAGATTAGCGGGCAGCAAGCTGCTCAAGCCAAAACGATGCCAGACTATCGAGGGCTTAAGCAAAATGGGACTTTCTATCTTGAGTTAAACGAGAAGAAAGATCCGATTTTCAAGAATGCCAAAATTCGTCAGGCGATTTCCTTATCAATCAATCGTAAGGAATATATCAAGAAAGTGCTCAATGATTCGTCGATTCCTGCCGCTAACGCAACGCCAGAAGGCCTGTTCACCAAAGATGGCCAAGACTTTGCCAAGGAAGCTGCCAAAAACGATGGTTCTGCTACCAAGTATGATCCGGCGAAGGCTAAGCAGCTTTGGACAGAAGGATTGAAGGAAACCGGCCAGTCAGCACCTACTCTGGAACTATTGACTGATGATACGACTAGTGCTAAGCGTTCTGCAGAATATCTTCAGAGTGCATTTGAACAAGCATTGCCAGGATTTAAAGTCAATATTTCGACAGTACCATTCAAGACACGCTTGAGTCGGTCACAAAATGGTCAGTTCGATATGGTATTTTCTGGTTGGAACGCTGATTTCCCTGATGCGATTTCCTTCTTGGATCTGTTCACGACGGATAACGCGTATAACGACGGCAAGTGGTCCAATGCCCAGTATGATGCTTTAATCAAGCAATCCAAGACGACGGATGCTACCAATCCGACCGCTCGTTGGAATACGTTGTTGAAAGCCCAAGAAATCTTGACCAAAGAACAGGGGGTTGTGCCACTGTATCAACGGGTTGAAACAACATTGCAACGTAAGACAATCTCCAATTTGAAATACAACCCAACAGGTTCTTACGACTTCGTTAATGCAACAGTTAAGTGAGAATCGGTAGGAGCTAGATGAGTTCAAACCCGTCTTTAGCGGTGCGAGTTGTCTTTCAATTACTAATTCTTCACAAACGGCGTTGTCACGTGTTTTGCGGCGGGACAACGCCGTTTGAGTAAAACATCAAAAACAGGAGTGAATCATGGCTAAATATATTTTAAAACGGATCGGCTTTCTGCTCCTGACACTGTTTCTTGTTGCCAGCATTACTTTTTTCCTCATGAAGTTACTGCCGGGGACACCATTTAATAACCCGAAAATACCTGCAGATCAGTTGGTAATTTTAAAGAAACAGTATGGTCTGGATAAGCCGGTTTGGATGCAATATATCACGTATATGGTCGGCATCGCACACGGTGACTTTGGGATGTCGTATCAATTTCCGGGTCAAACCGTGTCTGGTCTGATTGCTTCCCGAATCGGGCCATCACTGCAAATTGGCGCGCAAGCCATGGTTGTTGGCACACTTGCTGGCATCGTGCTCGGTGCGATTGCGGCGATTCGGAAGAACACCTGGGTAGATGCGACCGCGACAATTTTTGCTATTCTCGGTCGGTCTATTCCTAACTTCGTGTTTGCCGCGTTGTTGCAACTGTTTGCATACAAAACCGGTGCTTTTCCAGTTGCGCTTTGGGGAGGATTTAGCTATAGTATTTTACCAACAATTGCTCTTGCCATTGCACCATTAGCTCAGACAGCGCGGTTTATGCGAACCGAAATGGTGGATGTGCTGAGTTCTGATTATATTGAACTTGCACGTTCTAAGGGGGAGTCACGATGGCAAGTGGTGGCTAAGCACGCTTTGCGTAATTCCATGATTCCGATTGTAACGATCATCGGGCCGATGGCAGTTGACTTGATGGTTGGTTCACTGGTTGTCGAGAATATTTTTGCCATTCCCGGCATCGGTGAACAATTTGTTAAATCGATTACGACCAACGACTATCCGGTTATCATGGGTTTAACGATTCTCTATAGCGCGATGCTGACGGTCATCATTCTTATTGTAGATATTCTCTATGGCTTCATTGATCCACGAATTCGACTGAGCGGGGAGGCAAACTAATGGCGACACCAAAATTAAGTCCAGACGCGTTCAAGCATGTCAAGGTGAATACGGCTGAACAGGAACGCATTGCCACGCCTGCGCTGACGTTCTCACAAGATGCGATGCGGCGATTAAAGAAAAACAAAGCCGCGATTATTTCACTTTGGATCCTAATTATTATTGCAGTGATCTCAATCCTGTCATTGTGGTTTTCACCATCGAATCCTAATAAACAGAACTTAAATTATGCCAATCTACCCCCGAAATGGCCAGGTGTTGATCTACCAGGATTAAATGGTTATCTGAATGGTCAAAATAAATACGCCGGTATGGGCAAACACGTTTATTTCCTCCTGGGGACAGATTATCTAGGCCGTGATTTGTTGTCTCGAATCATGGTCGGTACCCGCGTCTCGCTGTTTATCGGGATTGTTGCGACTTTCTTTGATTTAACGATTGGAGTTGTCTATGGCATCGTCTCTGGCTGGCGTGGTGGTTTGACTGATACGTTGATGCAGCGTGTTATTGAAATCATCTCAAGTGTGCCGAATTTGGTCGTTGTTATTCTGATGTTGTTGGTATTCAAACCAGGCATGACTTCTATCATTTTAGCGATCGCGTTCACAGGTTGGGTCACCATGGCTCGGCTTATTCGGGCGCAGACCTTGCAGTTGAAAGACCAAGAGTTCGTCTTAGCTGCCCGAACATTAGGTGAGTCGAGTGTCAAGATCGCGTTTAAGCATCTGGTTCCGAACCTGAGCTCGATCATCATTATTCAGACCATGTTCACGATTCCGACGGCGATCTTCTTTGAAGCTTTCTTAAGTTACATCGGAATTGGGTTGCCGGCTCCAACTGCTAGTCTCGGGACCTTATTGTCAGACGGGCAGAAGAACCTGCAAGTTTTACCGTATCAACTGCTGTATCCGGCGATTGTCATCGTTGTCTTGATGCTAGCCTTCAATCTGCTGGCTGATGGCTTGCGCGATGCGTTCGATCCGCGTAGTGAACATTAGGAGGTGGCAAAATGACTAAAATTCTTGAAGTTAAAGATTTGCAAATCGACTTTGCCACCTATGCCGGCCCGGTGCATGCCATTCGGGATGTCAGCTTCGATCTGAACAAAGGTGAGACGCTGGCCATTGTTGGTGAGTCCGGTTCCGGGAAATCCGTTACCGTGCGCACGGTGATGGGCTTACTGGCGCCTAACGCCAAAATTACGCATGGCGAAGTACTGTTTGATGGCGTCGACATTCTCAAAAAGTCCGAAAAGCAGCTCAATGATATGCGTGGCAATGATGTCGCCATGATTTTTCAGGATCCAATGACCTCGTTGGATCCGACGATGACCATTGGTAAACAGGTGGCTGAACCGTTAATCCTGCATAACAAAATTAGTGAAGCTGATGCTTTGAAAGAGGCTGAACGGGTGTTGAAACTGGTTGGGATCAAAGATGCCGGTGGTCGATTGAAGGATTACCCGCATCAATTCTCTGGTGGTCAACGTCAACGGATTGTCATTGCGATTGCCATTATCAATCACCCGCAGATTCTGCTGGCTGATGAACCAACCACTGCTTTGGATGTGACCATTCAGGCACAGATTATTCATCTGTTAAAAGAAATCCAGTCCAAGATTGACACGTCGATTATTTTCATCACCCACGATCTGGGCGTTGTCGCTGGGATTGCTGATCGTGTTGCGGTTATGTACGCTGGTAAAATCGTAGAATATGGCACAGTTGACGAAATCTTTTATAATGCTCAGCATCCTTATACTTGGGGTTTGTTGGAAGCAATGCCGACGTTGGAGACGAAGAGCGATCGGCTGTATGCCATTCCTGGGACGCCACCTGATTTACTTGATCCACCAAAGGGAGACGCTTTTGCCCCGCGGAATCCGTATGCAATGGCGATTGATCTTGAACAGCAACCGCCCTTCTTTAAAATTTCGCCGACACATTCAGCGGCGACTTGGTTGTTAGCTCCTGGTGCGCCAAAGGTCGAGTTGCCTCCTGAGATTGCTCGGCGCCATGCTTTGTGGGCAAGTAAACATCCAGATGAAAAGGTGGTGAACTGACATGGCCGTGAATAAGAAAAAAGCACTTGTTTCCGTCAAACATCTGGTTCAGACATTTAACGCCGGCAAGAAAGACGAAGTTAGGGCGATTCAGGATATTTCGTTTGATATTTACGAAGGCGAAACCCTTGGTCTTGTCGGGGAATCCGGCTCCGGGAAAACCACAACTGGGCGCGCCATCATTCGCCTGTACGATCCAACAAGTGGTGAGATTCTTTACAATGGTCAAGACATCGCTAAGCTCAAGAACGGTTCAAAGCAGATGTTGGCTTTTCGGCGGAATATGCAGATGATTTTCCAGGATCCTTATGCGTCGCTGAATCCTCGGATGAAAGTCAAAGACATTATCGCGGAAGGTATCGATATCCATCACCTTGCCAAGGACAAGGCGGATCGCGATCACCAAGTTGAGCAGTTGCTAGAAGAAGTTGGCCTGAACGCCGATCATGCGACCCGTTATCCCCATGAATTTTCCGGCGGCCAACGTCAACGAATCGGGATTGCTCGGGCGTTGGCGGTGCAGCCTAAGTTTATTATTGCAGATGAGCCGATCAGTGCCTTGGACGTGTCGATTCAGGCTCAGGTGGTTAACTTGCTGAAGGACATTCAGGATCGCCAAGGTCTGACTTACCTGTTCATTGCCCATGACCTGTCGATGGTGAAGTATATTTCCGATCGCATTGCGGTCATGCACTATGGGCGCCTAGTCGAATTGTCTAGTGCCGACGAGGTTTATTCCCATCCGCTGCATCCGTATACGAAGAGTCTGCTGTCAGCTATTCCAGTCCCTGATCCGGATGTCGAGCGCAAGCGCATCCCAATTCCTTACGACGCAAGCAAAGTCGAAGGCGATAATAAGCAACGTAAAATGGTCGAGGTTTATCCCGGTCACTTCATCTTTGCCGCTGACGATGAAGTGGCGGCATACAAGGCTGAAGCTGAAGAGAACCATAAGACGCCAGCCGGGACAGCTACAGACTAAAAGACAGATTTCCGCTGACAGCAGCGTCGTCTGCGGCAAATCTTATTAGGTTAACGTTTAATTTGCAAAAGCCGGGAGCACGTCAAAGTGTTGCTGGCTTTTTAGTACGACAAGCATGAAAGCGCTTATAGTTCAGAGGGCGATCTTGGCCTCAAACCGCGATTGGCTGGGCTCTAGCCATGGTGTTGACGTATGTATTCGTGACCGTGAACCCGTTAGCACCTCAAACCACCACTTGTTAACATTCGCTAAATATTGCCGAGACTGAATCGAATTTTGACTTCAAGATGGCGCTTTCTGGCCGCGGGTCTGCTACACTATCCTCAAAGGAAGTGTGCAAGGAATGACCAAGTTTTATTTTGTACGGCATGGACAGACCGAGACGAATCTGGCGCGCCGCTTCAACGGTGGACGTACCGATACGCCGCTGACACCGTCTGGCCGTGCTGGGGCAATCGCAGTGGGACGATTTTTTGAAACAACCGGGTTTGCTGGTATCTATGCCAGTCCGATGCCGCGTGCACAAACGACCGCAAAACTGATTGTGGCTCAAAGTAAGGTGACGCAACCAGCAATCATCACCGAAGAAGACTTACGTGAAGTTGATTTGGGTCAGTGGGATGGTCGCCCTTTGGCAAAGGTTCAAGATGATCCACAAATCGAAAATTATTATCATAACCTGTTGGCGTTTGATTATAAAAGCATCGGCGCCGAGTCGTTTGAGCATGCCTTGACTCGCGGACGGCGCGTGATCACGCGAATTTATGACCAACATCCAGATGGTAAAGTGCTCGTGGTTGCCCACGGCCTGTTGGGGATGTTGCTATTGAGCACTTATCTTGGTGCAGACCTCAACAGTGCCCGCGATGAAATGACCATGCCACCGAATAATAGCATTAGCGAAATCGATACCGATGATGGGGAAGAATTTACCCGAGGAACCTTGTGGGCGTTTGTGCCGGACGATATCCACAACAAATAACAATGTCAGAAAGTTTGACATTGTTTTATTTTGCGACGCGTTATCGAATGCGAAAGATCAGCTAATCACTTGTCCTAAAAGGAATGGTCGCTTTTTTTCCCATCTGTCAAGCCAATATTTGGCGCTCCCGCCCTGCGAACGCTTACAATAGTAGTGGAGATGTATTGGCGCATTAATGTGGGGTTCGTACACCAGCGTTGTGTGAGAATAGGCCGTCTTTGGATTATTAAATAATAATATAAAATCTTTTGATGACCGTTCGTTTCATTTAATGTTAAAGCATAACGCCGTACATTAAGGGTGGGGGACATGATGTTAGATAATATCGGAAAATTAGTACATCAACAACGCCGCAGTTTGAACCTAACGATTGAAAAATTGGCAGAGCGTTCCGGGGTGTCAGTTAGCTTGATATCACGCATGGAACGCGGTGATGTCAACAACATCAGCGTTAAGAAGCTGACAGATATTGCCCAAGCGCTGGATATGGAGGTCGGTGATTTCTTCATCGCACCGGAAATGAGCGACATCAATACGTTAGCGTTGGTGAAGTACTTGACTGGCTTGCCGGAAACCGAGCGAGCCCACGTTTCCGAAGTACTCATGCAGGTGATTAATCTTTGAGTGCGGTCTTTGAGAACACGCCAGCTGCGTTTAAACAGCTGGATAATTAGGAAATCGGTGCTGGCGGACCCTGTCGCTAGCACCGATTTTTTGATTTGATTGTCCTTATCTAAGAGTGTGGCCAATGGAAAAAGGGATGGAGAGCTTTTAATGGCCTTGTCCGTAGTCACGCATTTTGCGCTGGGGGGCTGTTCGCTAATCAAAAAATCGCGTATACTTAGTGCACTGAATTCACATCTAAAGCAGCTAGCTAAGCCGAACAGAGGCGGTAGGCTGTTTGCCAAGTAAAGGGGAGAAAATAATTTCATGACATTTGAAGCAGTATTACCATCACTGAAAAAAGGCAAAAAAGCCGTTCGTACCGGTTGGGAAGGCACTGAGCTATATGTTCAGCTGGTTCCGGAAGGTAAATTTGAAGGCAACACGTTAAATCCGTATTTTCTGATCAAAACCGCGGATGAAGCTTTCAGTTTGTGGTCACCGACCGACTGTGACATTCTTGCTGAAGACTGGCAACTTGTTGACGCATGATAGCATTCGATTTCAGCAGCAAAACGGTGGTCGTCACTGGTGCAGCGTCGGGCATCGGCGCGGCGCAGGCGGCAGCATTTACGACAGCTGGCGCGCGGGTTGTTGGCGTTGATCTTCAGCCGATGACCGGGCTAGACGTTGCTATTCAGGCAGATGTCAGTAAGCCTGCAACAGCAGAAACCATTGCCCGCGACTATGCACCTGATATTGTCTGCAACACGGCCGGAATTTTGGACGGCTACCGAAACGTCGCCGCCACTGATCTGGCAGCTTGGCAACATATTCTTGACGTCGATCTCACCAGCCAGTTCCTGATGATCAAGGCGCTGTTGCCAGGGATGCTCAAGCGTGGCCACGGCATTTTTATCAACATGAGCTCCATCGCCGGATTAGTCGGTGGCGGTGGCGGTATGGCTTACACAGCCGCCAAGCACGCCGTTATCGGGCTCACCAAGCAATTAGACCTTGACTACGCCGCAAGAGGCATTCGCGCCAATGCCTTAGCGCCAGGCGCCATTGATACCCCCATGAATGCCGCTGATTTCGCTGGTGATGGTAAGATGGCGGCGTGGGTGGCCAAGGAGACGCCGGCCAAGCGCTGGGCCAAACCGGAAGAAGTTGCCCAGTTGTCTCTCTTTTTAGCCAGCGATGCCGCAGATTACATTCATGGCACCGTCATTCCTATTGACGGCGGTTGGTTAGAAAAGTAAACTTGAAACATTGCAAGATGATGTCAATTGAATCGGAAGCGCACAACGCTTCCACGACGATACTTATTTCCTTTGATCGTCGTTATTACTGGCAAAGCCACAAAGGAGAACAATATGCAAACAACATCAATGTCTCATCGTTCAATCGTCAGTCTCACCAAAACCGCGATAGTGGCCGCTATCTATGTGGTCATGACCCTGATGCTCAGCCCGCTAAGCTTTGGGGTCGTGCAAATCCGGTTTTCCGAGATGCTCAACTACACGGCGCTCTTCAATCGTCGGTACGTCTGGGCGGTTACGTTGGGTGTTTTTTTGGCCAATTTAGCCTCGCCGACTGCACTGCTTGATGTCCCGGTCGGCACGCTAGCCACCCTCGTCTTCATCCTCATCAGTCGCTGGGCAGCCAAATTTGTCCACCAAAAATGGGCCAAATTCGCGATCATGGGCGTGCTCTTCACCTTCTCAATGTTCACAATTGCCGGTGAGCTCACCATCATGAGCAAGGTGCCATTCTGGGCCTCCTATGCCACAATTGCTCTAGGAGAGGCCGTCTCAATGGCAGTTGGCGGCGTTGTGATGATGGTCCTGACACGGTATGTGGACTTGGACAAATAAATCTAGCAGAAAACTGTTGCCAAGCGATGTGAAGCAAAATGGTCACACCGTCGCCAGCAGATTCAAGATTCAATTAAAAATAACACCGAGAAGATTTCCGTCATCTCGGTGTTATTTTTAATACGATGGCTTAGACGAAGCACGCTTGAACGGGAACAACGGAACTGTCACGCTATTTCTTCTTAAGCGTCTGCATGACATCCTTGGCAATCAACGTGTAATAGTGCACGCGACCGGTACTGTTAGGGTGCACACCATCAGCGGCAAACCAATCGTCATTGCCGCCAGCCAGATAATACCAGTCAATCACATGCAGATTGTTATGCGTTTTGGCTGCCGCATGAATCAGCTTATTCACGGGATCAATCCACGCTTTACCAGGCGCATACGCCGTTACCCAGAAAACCTGGCGATTGCTACCAAGCTGATCCAGAATGCCATTGATATCCGATTCTGTCATCGGACCGTTTGTACCAAGACTGATGACCACGGTATCCTTTAGCTGACCCTCAGATTTAAGTCGATTAATAATTGCTGGCGCTGCCTGCACTTGGCGGCCAACTTCGGCATCAATCGACATTTTTGGAAACAGAACCTTGAGATACGCCGAACTACCTAGCATGACCGAATCACCAATGGCAGTCACTGGTAAATTCTTAGCTGCATTGATATCACTCGCCGTTAAACCAAAAAGTCGATACTGACTCAGCACTTTTTCTTTTTTTACCTTAGCTTTGGAATCTCTTTGAATGCGTTCACGTGTCTGCTGATCGACAGCAATCGCTTGCTCGGACTGGTAGTGACGCATGAAGAAGAAGCCGCCAACTCCAGCGATGATCAAACCCAATGCGATACATAATAGCCAGTCACGCAAACGCAGCGTGTGTTTTCTCATGAATAGTAAGCCCCCCAAAGTTACGTTGCTTTTATTTTAAACTAAAATTCGGACAAGGCTAGTTACAAGTTAGGGTCAATGTGGGTGGTTTGTGGGAAAATGTAATGAGATTGTCATAATTGAATTGCGAAGAAGCTTCTTGTTTTCAAGGGCAACACTCACCTTTATCCAACGATTCATCTAAAACTCGTGAAAGCCAATTACGTGTAAAATTGACCCGACTGACTAGTTGACCCGATACATGAAATACTTAGGACCTCTAAAAGGAGAACCCATGCAAATGAATTTACTAGTCACTGGTGGCGCAGGCTTTATAGGCAGTAATTTTGTCAGATTTCAACGGCAAAATTACCCCGAAGATCTTGTTGTCAATCTTGACCAATTAACCTACGCAGGGAATATGCAGAACTTAGCTGATCTAAGAAAGGATAAACAGCATATCTTTGTTCGTGGAAACATTGGAAACCGAGAGTTGGTGGCATATTTGATTGAACAATATCACATCGATGCCATCGTCAATTTTGCCGCAGAGTCGCATGTCGACCGCAGTATCAAGCATCCAGCAATCTTTTATGAGACAAATGTTAAAGGGACATTGGCGCTTTTGTCTGAAGCTAAAAGGAGGCATTTAAAATTTTTACAGATTTCGACTGACGAGGTATACGGGTCACTGGATCAACGTGGATATTTCACCGAAGACTCGAAGTTGCAACCGAATTCGCCATATGCTGCCAGTAAAGCATCAGCAGACTTAAGTGTGCGTGCATTTTATGAGACTTATAAGGTTGATGTCAACATAACCCGCAGCTCGAACAACTATGGTCCATATCAATTTCCAGAGAAGTTAATCCCATTAATGGTCACCCATGGATTAACTGGAAAACAGTTGCCAATATATGGTGATGGCGAAAATATTCGTGATTGGCTATACGTCGAGGACAATTGTCGCGCGATCGATTTGGTTCTTCGAAAAGGTAAGCCGGGCGAGATTTATAACGTCGGAGGGCACAATGAGCGAAGTAACAATGCGATTGTCCACGCAATTATCGACCAACTTGACTTATCAGAGGATCGCATTGAGTATGTTAAAGATCGCCTTGGCCACGACCAACGATATGCACTCGACTCAACAAAGATCAATCGCAATTTAGGGTGGCAGCCGACCACCCCATTTGATACAGGCTTACGTAATACGGTTAATTGGTATACAACTCATCGTACTTGGTGGCAACCACTTTTGGATAAAGAGAAGCTTTAAAAAAGCTTAAGAATTGCCCATCAAAGACAAAATGGGTGAGTGTTAGTTCTCGAGCAAAGCAAAACAACGCTTAATGAGTAGCATACAGCTGCGCTAATTCAGATATTCGTGCTAGTTTTTCAGTCAGAACTTAGACTGAAATAATTAAATCGCGTAATGGTTTTGACACTTGCCGTAAGAAATGTAAAGAGACTGTAACACAATCGTTATCAAGGATTACTATAATGGGCAAATGGCTTGTCTTTTTCCGACATGATGACAGCCGGCTCATTCCAAAGAGAGTCTCGTTTTTTTTAAATAGGTGGACTTGATGCTGCTTGCTAATGTATTATGCTTTGGAGTGGCTTTTTAAATTTTGCCATCAGTGCGGGTAGCATTGTTACGTATTTAAGAATTTGTTTTTAATCTTGGAATTAGGTGGGGAAAGAGTTCATGAACAAACAGATCGACCTTTCACAGTTGTGGCAAATCATCAAACGCAGCTTCCTAGCAATGGTCATCCTCGGCATTTTGGGGATGGCGGTAGCGTATTTTGGTGCAAAAACGTTAATAGCGCCAAAATACGAGGCTGACACGTCGCTGCTGGTCAACCGGAAGCAGGATAATGATCCGAATATGCAATTGAATGCACAGCAAGCTGATGTGCAGATCATCAATACATACAAAGATATCATTACACGACCGGTTGTTTTGCAAGCGGTGGCTGATGATTTAACCAGCCCGCAGCGTGTGATGACTAAGAAAGCAGAGAAAGCAGTTTATGGCACGCGATATAATGCGGCAACAGGCGTGCGAGAACGCTACGTTGTTGAAGACGCAAAACCGGCTCAGTACAAACTAAAGCCAGCGAAGTATACGAACTTGACGGCTGATGATCTGGCTAAGATGGTTTCGGTATCGACACAGCAGAACTCGCAAGTGTTTACAGTCAATGTCAAAGACACCGATCCGGTCCGAGCACGGGATATTGCAAATGAAGTTGCTAAGGTGTTTGAAAAAAAGATTGTTAAGATCATGAGCATTTCAAATGTTTCGGTTGTTTCGAAAGCCACAACAAACCGCTCACCAGTTTCACCGCGTCTGAAATTAATTTCGTTTGTTGGACTGGCAGTGGGTGTTTTGGTTGCCTTCATGTGGGGGCTTATCCGTGAACTGACTGATCAAACCGTTAAGGACATTGATTTTATTACCGACACACTTGGTTTGGTCAATCTCGGTGCAGTGAACTATATTCAACGGATGAAGGATATTGACCAAGTTATCCAAGCAAAAAAAGCAAAATACGATGATGACGTAGACAGTTTTGAGCAGTCTGATTTTCCACAGCGAAGTCGGCGTCGGGTTTGAGGAGGAAGCTAATCATGAACTGGCCATTTAAGTTTGGTTTTAAACGAAATCAAGAAGATCAAGAATCCCAAAAAAATGGGGTTATGTTAGTTACGTACGCCGAACCCAAACATGTTATTTCTGAACAATATCGTACCGTTCGTACCAATATTGAATTCGCATCTGCTGCTTTAGACAAGTGTCAGGTTGTCATGTTTACTTCTTCTACGATGTCTGAAGGGAAGTCAACGGTCTCCGCGAATGTTGCAGTAACATGGGCCCAAGCCGGGAAAAAAGTTTTGCTCATTGATGCCGATCTTCGCCGACCGACCGTTCACGCGACTTTTAGGAAGCTTAATCTTGATGGGGTTACGACAATATTAACTGGCAAAACAAAGCCCAGTGAAGTTGTAGAAGAAACGTTTGTTGACAATTTAAGCATTATTTCCTCAGGCCCGATTCCGCCCAATCCTTCTGAATTACTAAATTCCAAGCGGATGGGTGATTTGTTGAACTGGGCCCGCGAGAATTTCGACATCATTGTTCTAGATGCGCCACCGGTCTTAGCTGTATCCGATGTACAAGTGTTAGTACCAAGGACAGATGGGGTTGTCATTGTTTCTAACCTTGGCAAAACGTTAAAGGGTGACTTGCAGCGAACTGTGGAAGTCTTAAAGCTGGCAAAAGCCCATATTCTTGGATCAGTCGAACGTGTGAGATCTCGGCATGGTGATCGAGGTTACGGGTATGGTTACGGATACGGTTATCAAAGTAACGTGTAACTTTTGGCAAATGAAAATTGCCAAAAAGTATTTTCAAAGTTTAAATTGATGACGCAAAAGCTTAATTTGGGGGATTAGCGACACTATGAAACTACTAATTGTCGGCGCCGGCTTGTTTGGAGCCACGGTAGCACGAGAACGCGCGTTACTGGGCGATGAGGTCAATGTAATTGAAAAGCGTCCGCATATTGCGGGTAACATTTATACCGAAAATATTGAAGGCATTCAAGTCCATAAATATGGTGCACATATTTTTCATACTAGCAATCAAGCGGTTTGGGACTATATCAATCAGTTTGCGACGTTTAATCGTTATACAAACGAGGTCATCGCAAATTACAAAGGTGAGATTTATAACCTGCCATTTAATATGAACACGTTCAATAAAATGTGGGGTGTTATTACACCAGCCGAGGCAGAAGCTAAAATCATTGAACAAAGATCAGCTATGGCTGGAAAGAAACCAACGAACCTAGAGGAACAAGCTATTTCTCTAGTGGGGACCGATATCTATCGGAAGCTGATCAAAGATTATACGGCTAAACAGTGGGGACGTGATCCAAAAGAACTTCCCGCCTTTATTATTCGCCGTCTACCAGTTCGGTTTACGTATGACAATAACTACTTCAATGATCGGTATCAAGGCATCCCTGAAGGCGGATATACTCAGATTGTTGAGAAAATGCTTGACCGGCCTAACATTCACGTTGAACTTAATACCGACTTTTTGGATCATAAGCAGGAATATTTAAGCCGGTATGACAAGGTAATTTATACCGGAATGATTGACCAGTTCTTTGATTATCAGCTGGGGACGCTTGAATATCGAAGCTTGCGGTTTGAGACAGAGGTATTGGATATCGATAATTTTCAAGGGAACGCTGTTGTTAATTATACCGATGCTGAAACGCCCTTCACGCGAATTATTGAACATAAGCACTTCGAGTTTGGTAAGAGCAACCCGAAAAAAACGGTTATTACACATGAGTATCCGGCCAGCTGGTCGAAGGGCGATGAACCATATTATCCAGTCAATAACTCGGAAAACAATCACTTGTTTACAAGTTATCGCGAGTTAGCTGCCAAGGAGACACCCCAAGTTGCTTTCGGTGGGCGTTTAGGCCTCTATCGTTATTACAATATGGATCAGGTTATTGCAGCGGCTCTGCAATTTCTTCAAGGAGATTTTTTTAAGGATAATTAGTCTCCTGATTCATTGATAATACGTAGAAAAGAGGTGGACGGTCACGAAAGTTGTCAAGAATCTCCTGTGGAACATGGGCTATCAGGTTTTCATTCTTTTGTTGCCGATCATAACCATCCCATATGTTTCACGTATTCTTGGACCAACCGGCATCGGTATCAATGCTTTCACAAATTCGATTGTTCAATATTTTGTGTTATTTGGAACGCTTGGACTAACGATGTATGGTAATCGCGAAGTAGCTTACCGACGCGATGATCCGAAGAGACTTTCAAGCCTGTTTTGGGAATTAACGGTTCTTCGTGTAGTAACAACTGGCATCGCCACGATACTTTACATTGGCTTTATTTTGATAGTGGGCGAATATCAGACTTTTTATCTGATCCAGGGCCTTTTGTTAATTGCAACGGCTATTGACGTTTCATGGTTTTTCCAAGGATTGGAAGAGTTCCGGATTACCGTCTTAAGAAATACCCTAGTTAAGATAATTTCCTTAATATTGATCTTTGCATTGGTTAGAACCAAAAATGATCTTGGACTGTATATTTTAATTCTAACGGGCTCTCAGGTGTTTGGGAACATGACGTTATTGCCGTATTTAAAAAGGTATGTCAGGGTTCCACACTTAAGAGATTTGAGAATAATCGATCACTTGAGGCCAACATTGCAGATGTTCATACCGCAGATTGCGACACAGGTTTATTTGCAACTTAACAAGACTATGCTAGGTGCTTTAGTAGGCGTGCAAGCTTCTGGCTTTTATGACAACTCTGATAAGATTGTGAAGATCATTTTAGCCATTGTGACAGCGACGGGAACGGTTTTGTTGCCCCACACTGCGCACAGCTTTGCCCAAGGGAAGCATGATGAAGTTGAAGCATCGCTAGACAAGTCAATGCATTTCATTTTGGTTATTGCATTTCCACTTGCAGCGGGATTAGCTGGAGTAGCGCCGGTATTTACAAAGATCTTTTTTGGAGCTGGATTTGGTCCTGTCTCTGACTTGTTGATTATTGAGTCGATCGTTATTGTCCTTATTGGTATTAGCAACGCAACCGGTGTTCAGTATTTACTTCCGACAAATCAGCTAAAGCCCTTTACGATTTCAGTTGTTTTGGGTGCAATTTCGAATATCATCTTGAATGTTCCGTTTATTTTATTTTTAGGAAGTAATGGGGCCATGATAGCGACAGTCTTGTCAGAGTTGTTGGTGACTGTTTATCAACTTGAAAAAGTTAAAAGTCAGCTTAGGCTCCATATGATTTTTCATGAGGTTTGGAAATATCTGGTGGCCGCTTTGATTATGAGTGTGAGCGTCCGGATCTTTATTGGCGTATTATCAGTAGTTAGTCTGGTAACTTTATTTGGTGCCATCATTTATGGTACTGTTATTTATATAGTGGCATTATTCATGCTCCGTCCGATCATACTCCTGGAGATGTTGGCCTCTTTAAAAAAATTTCACTGACTATTTTTCTATAGTGATTCCACCTACAACCAAACTATAATGAAAAAAACAAGTACAGAAACGTAAGGAGAAAGAATGCTCCCATTAGCCTTTACTTTAGTTCTGATTTTTATATCAGCGTACTTTTTAAATAATAGGGAATTAATGTCCCCAGCCGTGTTGTATTCAGGTTCATTTGCATTTAGTGGATTGTGGGCTTTAGCCTATGCAGGAAAATGGTTCTTAGACCCTTCCTCGTTAACCACTCTAGTTTTAGTTGGTGGTGGCCTAGAGTTTGTTTTCGTTTCTTGGTTCATTCATCTCTTTTTCAGTACAGTACGGTCACAGCAATTAGTAAACGCACAGAATAAAAAAAATGCATTAGACAATAAGAAAGCAGATGTTGAGAGCAACACGATTGTACCGTGGAACATCGCTACATGGAAAACTGTACTTATTGTCGTTGTATTGTTAATTGGTATTGTCTACACGATCTATGAGATTAAGAAAGTTGCTGGAGACATGTCTTTGGGTGATGCCATTTACTATGTTAGAGTTCAGACGATCTTCACAGTTAATGGCAATACCCTACCGCGTTCAGTAAGTATCATTAGAAATTTTTCTTTGAGTTGCGGCTTCTTTTTTGGGTATCTCTTAGCTCGCGAGCGTGTTTATTTTCATACGTTATCACCTGCGAATATCGTAATAGTTTTGTTGGCAATTGTGACGACATTGTTGATGGGTGATAGGACTGAGATGATCGTTGTTCTGATTGCGGTCTTCTGTTACTATTACTGCTTATCACGAACCAGGAAAAACTGGTCGAGGCCAAAGAATAAAAAATTCATCGCAGGTGTCATTACCGTGGGGATCGTAGTCTTACTTGTTTTCCCAGAGATTGCAAAGCTTTTGGGGCGAGAAAATGATGCTGGGGCAAACAGTCTCGATTATTTATCGGTTTATATAGGTGCGGAAATTAAGAACCTAGATACATTTTTGCGAACTACAACGATTCCTGTATCGGGTTCAGTGTGGGGAAGCCAGACTTTTGTAAACATACTTCCTTGGTTTGCCAAAATCTTTAACTTCACTTTGCCTCCGGAAGGTTTAATTTTGCCATTTCAGACGGTCAATGGAGTTTATCTCGGTAACGTTTATACGACGTATTATGCTTATCTGTATGATTTTGGCCTTTGGGGTGTATTCACTTTGGTTCCTGTAATGGCAGGGGTTAGTCAATTATTTTTCGAGCGAATTCTTGCAACTAAAAATCCCAATCATGTTCCGTATAGCATTTTAATTTATTCTAATATTGTTAGCGCCCTTGTACTATCATTCTTTTCAAACAAATTCTTCGAGCAGATAGTTGGACGCTCATTTGTTCTTGTAATCCTCTTCTGGGTTTTTTTGAATTTCTTTATCTTTGAGACGGGATTTCGCAAATCAAAGAGTAGATAAATATTATACGTACACAGGTTCATAAAGAAAGTGGGAAATTATGAGTTGCTTTAATATTCAGTCAATTAACGATACTGCCGGAGGTCAATCAGTTGCCGTAAGTAAACCGATTGCTGATACCATTAAGACTTTGTCGAGAGTGGGGTCAATTGACATGGGATCAATTGATTCATTGCCAAATTTTCTAAGCAAGAAATTAATTTCGTATAGAGCTTTGAGGAATTATTTTAGTCGTGTCAAATTAGGGGATACAATATTTGTTCAATACCCTTTATATATTTCTTATCCTGCTTTTCTACAGGTCATCTATTATCTGCGAATCATTAAGCATTGTAAACTCATATTCATTGTTCACGACCTTAACTCCCTACGTATTGATCCGACGATAGGGTTACGAGGAATGGGACATACAAATGACGGCGGACGTTCACTAAAAAACGAGCTTAGAATACTTAAACTTGCCTCGGACATTTTAGTGCCAACAGAGGCTATGCGAGAATTTCTCAAGAATACGAATAAAGTGTCAGCAAACATAATTGTTTTTGGTTTATATGAACATTTGACTGACTCTCTTGAGATCCCAAGATTTAAAAAGAAACAAACGATGATATTTGCTGGGAACTTGAACAAGGCTGGCTTTTTAGAGGAACTTGGTAATTCCGATTTTCATTACGAAATATATGGGAAAAAACCTTCCAGTTTTGATTTGCCAAAAAATCTTGACTATCGGGGCGCTTTTGCTTCTAACGAGTTAGCCGGTCAATTCAAAGGCGGTTTTGGTTTAGTTTGGGATGGTTTCTCGTCTAACGGTATTTCTGGTGTAATGGGAGAATATTTGCGTTACAATAGTCCTTTTAAAGCATCCATGTTTTTGTCTAGTGGACTACCTATTGTTGTCTGGGAACAGGCAGCCATAGCTGATTTTGTTAGGCAACAACATCTTGGCATAACTGTTAGTTCACTCAAAGAAGCAGAGTTGATTATACGAGACTTAACTGACGAGCAATACGCTGAACTTGCCGTTAACGTTCGAACTTTTGCACTGCAGTTGAGGCAGGGTGTCCATTTTATAAGGGCAATTAAAGATGCGCTCGCGTAAGTTTAACCAAAGGAGCTCGGTAGAGAGGGGTAATTATATTGAAAGTTCTGCTGGTGGGAGATTTTCAATACGGTAGCGGTATGACTGTTTATATGATGAATACATACAAACAACTTTCGAAGCAGGGCGTTATTGTGGAATGCCTGAGTTATTCGGGTAAACATGACTTTGAAAAAGAAACAGCCGCTTTGGGATGGCCGATGCATTATGTGACTCGGGTAGGCAAGAATCCGATAAAGCATTGGAATGACTGGGTGCGTTTTTGTAAAAAACAAAAGAACGCATATGACATCATTCATTTTAATTATTCTTCATCTTGGAATTTCCTTCCAGTTGTATGCGCACATCGTTTTACGAAAGCAAAATTGGTAGTACAATCTCACAACACTGATTATAGTAAGCCGATCAAACCAAGATATTTTAGAGCTGTTTTAAATATTGCAAATAAAACAGGTAAACACATTTTTTCTAGGATTAGTGATCTAAAACTTGGCGTGTCAGACGAAAGCTTAAAATGGATGTTTGGCAGTGATCAAGGCGGGATTGTTTTGAAAAATGGCATTGATCTTTCTAAGTTTTCCTTCTCCGAGAATTGGCGCTCATTGTTACGTCAATCAATTAAGGTGAACCGAACTACGTGGGTTATTGGTGTGGTTGGAGTCCTAACGGAACGCAAAAACCCATTTTTTTCTTTAAAAATATTTGAGGCTCTTCATGCAATGCATTCAGATAGCCATCTTGTCATTATTGGCAGTGGTAATCTGCGAAATGCGCTTCAACAAGAAGTCCATAAAAAAGATCTGGAGAAGTCAGTTTCTTTTATAAGCCATACTAACATTATAAATGAATGGTATGCAGCGTTTGACGTTTTGATCTTTCCATCATTATTTGAAGGATTTGGTTTTGTTCCTCTTGAAGCGCAAGTCTCTGGACTTCGTGTTATTGCCTCTGACCAGATTCCATCTGATGTGATGTTAACAAATAGTATTACAGAATTGACCTTAGATGATCCAGAGACATGGGTTAAAAACATAATATCATACTTAGATGAATTGCCGTTGGAGCGCAAAGCAGTTGGGGATAGAAACACAAAGATGATCGATAATGCGGGATATTCAATTGAATCCTCTGCAGCTACTCTGCAACAATTGTTTAAGGGATTGTTAATGAGGGAAGGGAGTGTGTAGGTATGCGCAACCAAAGAAAAATTAAAATACTTGTAATCTTACCTTTCTTGTCTGGAGAGGGAGGCACGGAAACAGTTGTTAATGAATGGATATCCCATTTTGAAAATTCCTCCAATCTTGAGGTAAAGTATCTTTTGCCGCAGGGATCTATGCGCGATCATTGGTATCCAGATTCTCGGAGTATTAAAGTTTTTAGATTTGCCCAAGTTTTCAAAAATGTACGACCTGTGCGCAATGCGCTTGGCGCAATCTGGCTTATGTTTGGGATTCTATTTACTTCAGCTGATGAGGTAGTTTGTTTAAGCACAAAACTGATTTATGAGGTTGCCTTTTTAAGAAAGACATTTCGAAAGAAATTTAAAATAGTTTCATGGATTCATTTCTCTTTGCTTCATGGTCAAGATATAAATCTAAATGATCTTAAGAAAGCAGATTATCACTTGGCTATTAGTTCGGGAATCCAGAGACAAATGCATGATATCGGCATCAATGATTCAAATATTGGTGTTGTTTGGAATCCTATTGCCCCCTCCCTTAACGTAATACCGGAAGCTACAAATAGTCCTTTTAAGTTTATCTATATTGGAAGGATTTTTATTGATGGACAAAAGAATTTAAGAGAACTTGTTGCTGGGCTGAGCTCTCTAAATAAAAGTACGACACGTTGGACGTTGGATGTATTTGGTGACGGACCAGATATGGCCGAGTTCAAGAAATTGATTGCTAAAAAAGGAATTGCTCGTCAAGTGATTTTCCATGGTTGGGTAAAACATCCCTTTGATCGAATAGAGAGTGCAGATTGTTTGCTTCTCACCTCTAGATATGAAGGATTTGTTTTGGTCCTTGGCGAGGCAATTGCTAGAGGAGTACCCGTAATTAGTTCAGATTGTCCCACTGGGCCAGATGATATTGTGAATGATAGTAATGGGTACCTCTATCCGCCTGGTGATGTGCAGACATTGACAGCTAAGATGAAGTCTGTTATTGACAATGAGAAGGCATTCAATCATCAGAAGTTGCCAAATACTATTGTCGACTTTTATCCCAAATCTTATTTTAAGCGTCTTGAGAAATATCTTTTTGATTTTTCTTAATAAGCTAAAGGATACTTAATATTGAAATTCTTGATTTGACATGTGATACTTGTTTGTCAGACTCAAAGTGACTTGCCCACCAATTTAAGGAGCGTTATAAAATGTATATTAATGTTCTTGTTGCAACACATAAACCATATCATATGCCTTCAGACCCCGCGTACATGCCGATGTTCGTGGGTAGCAGCCTTCATGATGAAATTCCAAGGGGGTACCAGCGTGATGATCAAGGTATTAATATATCAATCAAGAATCCGCATTATAACGAAGTGACAGCGATATACTGGGCTGCTAATAATCTAAATGCAGATGCAATTGGGTTAGTTCACTATCGCCGCTATTTTTCCAAAAAATCTCTTTTCCCAAAGAAGGACTTTTCATCAATTTTAAACAAACGCGAAATTGAAGAACTGTTAAAGAGTTCCAGCATCATCGTTCCGAAACCGCGAAATTATTATATTGAGACGATCGAATCGCACTACCGCCACAGTCATAGCGCGATCGGTATTGATGCTTTGTATGAGGTAATCGCTGAACAACCTGAAGCCTATCGTGACAGTTTCGCCAAAGTCATGCATTCAAAACATGCGCATATGTTCAATATGTTCATCATGCGACGACAAGAGTTCATGGCATATTCCTCTTGGTTGTTTTCCATTCTTTTTGCAGTTGAGGCAAAAATCAATTTTTCCAAGTTACAGGGCAATGAAACTCGAGTAATGGGATTTCTTGCAGAATTGCTAATGGATACATGGCTTTTGGCCAACAAAAAAACGTATGTTGAGTGTCCCGTTATTTTCATGGAGAATGAGCATATCATCAAAAAGGCACGTAATCTCATTGTAAACAAATTAACTGGAACTCATGTCCAACTTGACACGCATATTGGAACCAAGTGAGTGCGGCCGGCAATTTAATTCTGCCATTTCGGCAATTCAAGAATAGCGGTTTCTCACGGACAAAAATTATACCCGAATTGTCAAATGAAGTGCAACAGTGAAGACCAAGAAGAAAGAAGCGGTCTATAGGTTTTGAACTTAGGGTTTTGAACTTAGGGTTTGGGGGTTGGCCTCTCCTCCGGGGGTCCTGGGGGAGAGGACCCCCGGAAAATTTCGTCAAAATGTTGCGACCGGTGTTTGGACAGTTCGCCGTGGTTGGCTGAATTGCTGGAAGACGTCGGCAGCACTCCTGTAACCCAAGCTTTTACGCAGCCTGCCATTAAGAACCTTCTGAGCTTCGTGAATATACGTCTTACTGAAGTGGTGGAGCGAGATGCCCTTGGGTATGAGCTCACGGATGAGGCCATTCGCGTTCTCATTACTGCCGCGTTCGCTCGGCGTGTAAGGATGACAATAGTAGATTTGCGTTCCTTTGACGCGGTCGAGCAAGGCAAACTCAGAGCCGTTATCAAAGGTGATTGAATGAAACCACTTAGCGCCCTTTGAGTTGATGACCCGCTGTAGGAC
>NZ_MSSM01000012.1 GCF_004123795.1 Lacticaseibacillus chiayiensis
TGTTTCAAAGGCTTCAGGCGTCCACCGTTTCGGCGTTTGCATATACATCGTTGTACCAAACGTTTGCAAGGTTGCCGTGATCGTTTCGATGTCAGTAAAGTACAACGTTGCGTTTGGGATAGGTGAACTGACAAAAGTGTTGATGGTGTCTTGAATACTGTTGAGTTCTGCTTGCGACATTGGTTTTGCCTTTCTATCGCTGTAGCTGCGTTTCACGACCGTTGTGATTGGGCTGTATGTCGTTATCATAAGCGAGTTGGGGTAGTGAAACAAGGCTGGTCAAAAAGTAGTAAGTGTCAAATAATACAGAGTGCTTTCGTGGGATGTGTCCAATGCGCATATTTTCGCAAAACAAATATATGCATAAATTGATCGAAGAAAAATATACGATATAATTTAGACGCGATGAATAATCCAAAATTCGAATCTTATAAGCGACCCAACGGACACGATGAATTCAAGGAATGGCTTTATGCACTTCCAGAAAAAGATGCTGCAAAACTTCTGCGAGTGATTGAAGAAACCGAAAAAAACGGAATGCTTGTCGCACAGCGTTTAAACTGGGCTAAGAAAATTAGCTCAAACTTGTATGAAATTAGAAACAACGTAGCATCTAAAATTCAACGGACCCTTTATTTTCACGTCACAGATAATCGCTACATTATTACGCATGGCTTCACTAAGAAGACAAACCAGACTCCTACAGCAGAAAAGAAACATGCTGAAGAGCTGAGGAAAGAATGGTACGCTCATGAAAATTGATGACATGATTAAGGAAAAACGTAAAAACCCAGAATTCAACAAGGCATACGAAGCGGAGGGCGAAAAGCTTGCCACTGCGGTCGCACTTTATCATGCAAGAGAGGCTGCTGGTTTGACTCAAGCCGAGTTAGCTGAAAGAGCCGACACGACACAAGCGACTATTGCGAAGATTGAACGAGGAGATAACGTCTCATTTGAGAAGCTTCAGTCTCTTGCCCATGCACTAGGTAAAAAGCTCATAGTCAAATTTGGCTAACAGAATCAAGATTCTACCAAATGCTAGTACTCGACAAATCACCCACCCTATCAACCGCATATTGTTCGAATACGTAGACGCCTTACAGCGTATTTGTAAGCATACTTAGCTACCGCGCTATGACTATTGCGCGGCAGTGACGGTGGCGGCTTTCTCACAAGGGGAGCCGTTTTTTTTGCAAAAAGGATCCAGTGTAGTCAGCACCAAACCTCTGCATAACTTACCACGTCGACCACAATCTGCAGTATCTAACCTAACTTTTCCAAAAGTTGAGAAAAGCTCCTAACTTTGTTAATCTATTCACGTATATTGGCAAGCGCATTCACGGAGGAGGACTTATTTTGAAAAAGTGGGCTAAAATTACGGGGATACTGGTATTGCTGAGCGCTATTTTGGTTGGCTGTAGCAGTTCGGCCAGTTCAAAATCCAGTTCGTCAAGCTCGAAATCGAGCAAGGCGGCTAGTACAAAAGTCACAAGTGGCGCCTCGCAACAGACGTACACGGATCCGAAAACGATGAAGGACAAGTATGATATTGTCATCGTCGGAGCCGGTGGTGCGGGGATGACGGCCGCGATTGAAGCTAAGCAACAAGGGATGAATCCGGTTATTTTTGAAAAGATGCCGGTTGCTGGCGGGAACACCCTGAAGGCTTCGAGCGGTATGAATGCCAGCCAGACGAAAGTTGAAACTGCTCAAGGCGTTAAGGATAGTAATGATCTTTTCTATGAAGAAACGTTAAAAGGCGGTGGCGGCACGAATGACAAGGCGCTGCTCCGTTATTTTGTCGACAACTCTGCCAGTGCCATTGATTGGCTCGATTCTATCGGCATTAAGCTGGATAAGCTGACCATTTCTGGCGGCATGTCCGTGAAACGAACGCATCGGCCACATGATGGTTCGGCTGTCGGCGGCTATCTGGTTGACGGACTGGTAAAGGAAGTCAAGAAGGAAAAGATTCCGCTGTTTGTTAATACCGATGTCACCAAATTGAACAAAACTGATGGCAGGATTAGTGGCGTGACAGTTAAGATTAATCAGGATAAGACGCGAAAAATCGCAGCGAAAGCCGTGGTTGTCACGACTGGTGGTTTCGGCGCAAGTAAGCAGATGATCAAAAAATATCGCCCGGATCTGGCCCATTACGTGACGACCAATCAAGCCGGGGCAACCGGCGATGGCATTAAGATGATCGAAAAAGCCGGTGGTTACGCGATTGATATGAACAAAATCCAGATCCATCCAACCGTTAACCAAAGCAAACACATTCTTATCGGTGAGGCAACCCGTGGTGAAGGCGGCATTTTGGTCAACCAAAGCGGAAAACGTTTCTATAATGAAATGAACACGCGCGACAAGGTATCCGCCGCCATCAACAAGCAAAAAGGCAAATATGCATGGGTAGTCATCGACTCAGGTGTGCGGCAACGTTCAAGCGCGATTGATTTTTATATTAAAGATAAGCTTGATGTTGAAGGCAAAACCCTCAACGAGCTCGCCAAGAAAATGAAGGTGCCAGCCGCCACCTTGACTAAAACCGTCACTACTTGGAATAAGGCAGTCGCCGCCAAAAAGGACGCGGAATTTGGGCGGACAACTGGCATGGATCACGGACTCACCACCGGCCCGTTCTACGCTTTCAAAATTGCACCGGGTATCCACTACACAATGGGCGGCGTGAAGATTAACACGAAAACCGAGGTGTTGACTAAGCAACAGCAGCCAATTCCGGGGCTTTATGCAGCAGGCGAAGTTACTGGTGGGCTGCATGGGAACAACCGGATTGGTGGGAATTCCGTAGCTGACATCGTGATCTTTGGTCGGCAAGCGGGAACACAGTCTGCGGCTTATGTGAAGGCGCAGCAGTGATTTGAGTGAAAAGGGTGAAAGGCGCTTCTCGTGAGGAGGGGCGCTTTTTATTTATGTCCTTAGAGCTTTTGAACGAGGTCGCCTACAAATTATTTCCGGGGGTAGGAAGCAAAAGTGTAAGCGTAAACAAAAGCTGAAGTTAGGATAAAGATGTAAACAAATAAACCAGTGAGGTGGAACAAAATGAAAAAAGTATTGTTGATCTGCGGCTCAGGTGCCTCTTCGGGTTTTATGGCAGCAGCAGGGCGGAAAGCAGCAAAGAAAGCTAAAGCTGATCTCGAATTCAAAGCCCGTTCTGATTCGGAATTAGATGATTATCTGAAGGAAAACGACCTTTTGTTGATTGCGCCGCACCTAAAGTACATGTTGAAAGATGCGGCCAAAGAAGCAGCTCCGTTTGGGGTTAAAGTTGCCATTATTCCACAAAAGGTTTACGGGTCTCTTGACGGTGCGGGTTTGGTCAAGTTTGCCGAAGAAGAACTTAGCAAGTAAAAGAAGGGATGGAAATAAAATGGGAGAAAAGGTGAATGAAGAACAGGAAAAGCTCAATCGGGATGACTTAAATGAAATATCGATGCAAGTAATCCTTCACGCTGGTAATGCCCGCGAGCAACTGCTGAATATTTTAGACAAGTTAGCGGATCCCGTGTTTGACCAAGCGACGATCGAAGCCGATTTCAACAAAGCTAAAAAAGAGTTGAATGAAGCTCACTCAAAGCAGACTGCGATGATCCAAAAGGAAGCGGAAGGCGAATTCATTCCGTATTCTGTTCTATTCGTTCACTCACAGGACACATTAATGACGATTCAAAGTGAACTTTTAATGACCGAGAAAATGATCAAGATCGTCCGATCATTGCGCAACGGTTGATAAAAAAGGGGGAATAACTCATGCAACATTTTATGGATTGGATGACCGATTCGTTTGCCCCAAAGGTGAATAAACTCGCAAAGAATCCTTGGATTGCAGCGGTGCAAGATGGCATTTTGGCGGCAATGCCGATGATCTTCATTGGATCTTTTGCCACTATTATTGGCATTTTGCGTAACTATTGGCCGGCAATTCCCGATATTAGCTATATCAGCACATTCAGTTTTGGACTCTTTTCCTTGTTTCTGTCATATTTAGTTCCAGAAGCTATCATGAGCCGCAAGAAGCATAAAGATGTGTCACGGCAGGCAGGACTTGCTGGCATCGCATTCTTCTTATTGCTGATCTACCCATCCATCACTGCTAAAGGCATCATTTCGTTTGATGTTAACAGTCTCGGTACTGGTGGCATGATTGCAGCTTTGGTGGCTGGCATTTTTGTTGGTTTTGTCATGAACATCTTTGCCAAAATGCAGATCTTTGGAGAAGATTCAGCCTTACCGGATTTTGTTGCAATGTGGTTCAACACGTTGATTCCGATTATCGTCATTTTATTCGTTGGCTGGTTGTTCACCTTCCAACTGCACTTTAACCTTTACAACGGAATCAATGACTTGTTTAAACCTTTATTGGCACTTGGCGGCGGATTCTGGGGTTTTGTAATCATCAACTTCATCGGCTTCAGTTTCCTATATACTTTTGGGATTTCTACGTGGGTGATTTATCCGATTCAGTCGGCGATTGCTTTGCCGGCTATTGCGGAAAACGCGAAGAACTTTGCCGCTGGGGCAGCAGCAACCAATATTTACACGAATGAAGCTGTCGATCTTTACATCATTGGTGGCGGGGGCTCTACACTGGCGCTTTGCATCATGATGGCCTTCATGGCAAGGTCGGCACGTCTGAAGGTGGTTGGCCGTGCCGGTTTGATCCCGTCTATCTTTAACATCAATGAACCGATCATTTTTGGAGCGCCAGTTGCATTTAACCCGTTACTAATGGTCCCGATGTGGATCATGGGCTTGATTGGTCCAATTGTTACTTGGTTTGCACTTTCATGGGGACTTGTTCCTATTCCACATTCGGTCTTCCAGCTATGGTACGCGCCATTTCCAATTTTAGGTTATATTGTCACGGACTCAATCGCAGGGGTCATTTTCACGACAGTCATGTTTGTTATTTCTTGGCTGGTCTATTACCCATTCTTTAAAGCCTATGATCGGCAAGAAGTCAAAAACGAGGCTGCTGAAGATGACGATGAAGAAAATAGTGAGGAGAAAGAAGAGAGTGCCGCAAGCGCTGAAGACAGTGTCAGTGGTGAACCTGTACCGGGAGCTAATTAGGTCGATTTGAGGAGGTGCCTGTGCATTGAAGGTCAACGATACTGATATAGTCGAATTCCTACGTAAACAATCAAGTTGGGTCACCGCGGAAACACTTGCTCATCAATTTGGCGTTTCGGCTAGAACGATAAGGAATCACATTCAATCTATCAATACCGATGACCTTGTTGTGCTTTCTGGCCCATTGGGTTATAAGGCAAAACTGCTACTTCATGGTAGGCAAGAAAAAGCTGATGAGCACGAGAAAAATACAGAACAGAAACTTTTGTATGAATTATTAGATAGTCATGGAAGCAGTGTGTCCTTGGATGACTTTCTTGCGAACCATTATCTTTCTGAATCGAGTGCTCGCGAGATTATCCGTGAATTCAACAAGCATCATGCCCCGGATAAGGTTCAGATTGTGGAGAAAAAGCGGCAGCTAAGGTTGATCGGGGAAGAAAGCGATAAAAGAAGACTATTCAAGTCATCGTTGCACGCTAACAAAGTCGCGTCCGTTCCAGAAGTTAATATTCAGAAAATTCAAAAGTTGATACCGAATATTCCTTTGTTAGATATGGAAAAAATAGTCAATGAGACGGTTAACCAGGATTCACTTACCATCAATCAATACCAGTTGTTTGATCTGTTGATGCACTATGCGATTTCAGTTAACCGAATCCAAAACGGAAAAGCAATGCATCATCTTTCCGCAACCCATGAAGAGTTAGCTGAACGTAATGAATACCGACTAACCTTACGAATCACGGCAAAATTAGAGAAACGGTATCACATTAAGTTTTCCGAAGCTGAAATTGATGGCTTAACACTAGCACTTATCGGCAAAACAATCATCAAGAACTTTGCTTCAATGCATATGGGAAACCTGAGCCGTTTTGTTCCGCAGCGCGTTATTGATGTGACACAACAGGCACTGGAAAAAGCAGATGAGGAATACGGGTTTAATCTGCAGAACCCTAGCTTCAGTGTTAAGTTCATCATTCATGTTAATAATGCTCGCGATCGAGCGACATATCATGACTCGGACCAGCAGGACGTGGATCAATTTAGTTTTCTAAAGCAGGAATATCCGCTGTACTACGATCTAGCTTTGTACATTGGCAAGCAACTGCAAAACAGTCTGAATTTGACGATGAACGCCCAGGAGTTGACTTATATCATCCTGCATTTAGGCGCGTATCTTAACAGCGACAATGTCGACCGCATTAACACTGTTCTGATCTCTCCTTCTTATTACGATATTGGAAATGGCCTGCAAACTGATATTTCTAGAGATTTCAGTCAGGACATTCAAATCTCTGCAGTCTACAATGCATTGCAAATCGAAGCGTTAAAGAAGTTACGGTCTAAACTGGTCATCGCCACTATCGACACTAATATTCCGTTCGATAAGTCTAACTATGTTGTTAAGATTCATCCGTTTATGACCTCTCAGGATCATGAAAAAATCGAACGAACCATCAGTGTTATCCGTCGGGCAAATCGCGTAGACGAAATTGTTGCTTATTTTATGCAATATACGTCGGCAGACAATTTTTTGATTGATCCTCAAATCAGTGAAAGAGATACCCTCTTCAAATATGTGACAAAGTTGCTGACTGAGAGGGGCTTTGTTTCTCCAGAATACTATGATGAGCTGAGTGAACGGGAACAACTCTCATCGACCAGCTTTGGGAACATCGCAATACCACATCCACTCAACATGAAGGCTAACAGGACAGGGATCTTTGTTGTCATCGATCATGACGGTATCAAGTGGAATCCTTCCACAAAAGTCAACATTGCTTGTTTTATTGCGACAAGCAAAGCAAATCAAAAAGTGTTTAGCATTGTTCTTCAGAACCTGATCAATATTTTGTCAGTTAAGGAGAACGTGGATCAAATTCTAAAAGTTGATCGTTATGAAGACTTTCTAAGCGTATTAATTCAAATACTGAAAGGTGGATATGATACAAATGTCTAAACTAAAGTACACCGATAAGTTTCCTAAGAACTTTCTATGGGGCGGCGCCATTGCTGCCAACCAAGCTGAGGGAGCATGGGATGTTGATGGTCGTGGGCCCAGCCAAGCTGACACCATGTTGCTGCCGGACAAATATTCTAGAACTGTCTCACTCAGTACGGATATGCATAAGTCGGATATAGAAGCAGCACTAAAAGATACCAAAGGAAACTATCCACGGCGCCGCGGCATTGATTTCTACCACACTTACCCTGAAGATTTAGAATTAATGCACGAAATGGGCTTCAAGTGTTTCCGCACCTCATTCAGCTGGAGCAGAATTTTCCCAAATGGAGATGAGGAAAAGCCGAATGAAAAAGGAATGGCATTCTACGATCGATTGATAGATAAGATGCTGGAACTCGGTATGGAGCCTGTCATGACGATCTCACACTATGAAATGCCGGTTACTTTGATCACAAAGTACGGCGGTTGGGCTAACCCGAAACTCATCGACTTTTTTGTTCGTTTCTCAAAGGTTTTGATCGACCGTTACAGCAAGAAAGTCAAATACTGGATCATTTTTAACCAGATTAACGATGTTACTGAGTGGGGCGAATATGCAGGTTTAGGTATTTTGAAAGGCGAATATCCTGACCAACTTACGGCACGATACCAAGGTGTTCATCATCAATTCGTTGCTAATGCCAAAGTGGTTAAGTATGCACATGAGGTGAACTCCGATCTGCAAATGGGGGTCATGCTGGGATTAACACCAGTCTATCCAGCTACTAGCAAACCTGAAGACACGATGACAGCTTACAACCTATGGCGTCGAGAAGACCTTTTCTTCTCAGATGTATTGGTTGAAGGTGAATATCCGGGTTATATGATTCGGTATTTCCATGATCACAACATTAAAGTGGACGTTAAATCAGACGATCTGAAGTTGATCAAAGAAAACACGGTCGACTATGTTTCGTTCAGCTATTATTTCAGCACCATCGCAAGCGCTGACCAACCAGATAAGCGTCAACTTAATCCAAACATCGAAAAGTCGATCTGGGATTGGTCGATCGACCCAACTGGCTTTAGATATGGATTTGACTTTTTATGGGATCGATATCACTTGCCGTTGTTTGTAGCGGAAAATGGGTTGGGAGCATTGGATAAAGTCGAAGACGGCAAGGTGCATGATCAATACCGTATCGATTATCTCCGTGCCCATATTGAACAGATGCATGAAGCAATCAAAGATGGTGTGAACATTTTTGGCTATGCGTCATGGGGTCCAATTGACATCGTAAGTTACTCGCAAGCGGAAATGAGCAAGCGTTATGGGTATGTCTACGTGGACTTGGATGACAAAGGTAACGGTAGCGGAAAACGAATTCGCAAAGACAGCTTCTACTGGTATAAAAAGGTCATTGAAAGTAATGGTGAGGATTTATAGTTCGGCAGATTGTTCAGACAGAAGCAGCTTCCTTATTGCGGGGAAGTTGCTTTTTTGCGTCCGATTAAATACATATACCTCGTGAGGTGTACTTCATTTCCGAAACACAAGAAACAGGTTCTACTTTTCCAATTGTAAGCGCTTGCCTAATATGAAAGCTGTAAGGGGGGTAAGACAATGCGAGAAGGATTGACGAATCTTCTGCGTACATTGTTGGACAGTTCAGAAAGTTCGATAGCAGATTTGGGTCAACAGTTCAAGGTCACGACAAAGACGATTCGCAATGAGATTCAAGTTCTAAATGAAGTTTTGGCAGAAAAAGAGTTGCCCTTATTCGATATCAAAAGAGGTGTCGCGTATAACCATATCTCACCGCAACAGCAACGCTCACTGTCTGACGTCCTTGACTTTAACAGTATCAGCCAGGGCGCGTTAACCCCTGAACAACGAAAGGTTTATCTATTGCTGGATTTGCTTCAGGCGAACTCTCCCGTTTATCTCGTGGATGAACAAGCGGCCATGCAGATTAGCAAAAGTACGATGGATGCCGATTTACGCAACTTGCGGGCTGACCTCGCAAAGTACAGTTTGACTCTTACGACAAGCCCAAAGTTGGGTGCGCAGATTGAAGGTAATGAACGATCGATTCGCACCATGTTTGGAGATGTCCTGACACGCCAACATGCGCTAGTAACGTTAATTGCTCAACAATTGATTGCCAGTGGCATGTATGTCAACAAAATGAAGGAAGTTTTTAGCCAAAAAGATGTGACATACATTAACAAGCTTCTGCTGCGGTGTTTTCCAAATGGTGCTTTGTCTGCAAACGACATGTATCGCCAGCAAGTGACGGTGCTGCTCATCATCTGGCTGCATCGGGTTCGCAGAGGACATTACGTTAAGGACGATGAAGCTGCAGTTGATCTTAACAAAGAGAATGCCAACTTTTTGAATGAGCTGATCCAGCATTATGACCTAAAGATTGATGTTAGCAGCGAGCTAGGTTATGTCGGCTTTTTGATTAACAGTTTTAATCGGCGTGGTGCGATTGATCTTGACGACTGGGTAAAGGCACAGATCTTCAGTGTTGCGTTAATGGACTATATGGAAACAGCGATTGGCTTTCCTTTTTCCAAAAATGAAAAGCTTTTTGAAGAGCTGTACAACCACATGACCGCTTTATTCAAACGCTTGTCACGAAATATGAAGGTGGTTAATCCCTTGAGAAAGACAATTCAACAGGGTTATAGCCAAATCTATGACGCGATCAATCGATTCTTTGCGACAGGCCGTTATCAACTCGCGATGTCCGATGACGAAAAAGCTTTTCTCGCCATGTATTTTTCGGCTACTCAAGCGGAAGATCGGCAACGTCAGGACTATCAATATCAAGCGGCTGTGGTCTGCAACTTTGGCACCGCAACAGGCAGGGTTTTGGCTGCCAAACTTGAAGAGCGCTTTAACATTGATGTTCTTGCAGTTCTGAGTACGTCAGAAGTGGAAATTCTCCGAAAGCTGCCGGTTAGTTTGGTTTTTAAAACGGTCGACATGCCAATTGCGGAGATTCCAAGCCTGAAAGTTAACCCGATTCCTTCAGAAGTTGACTTGCAGCGCGTTGCCGCATTTTTAAAAAAATATGCGGCGCTGACTAAATACGAAGGCCGTACGTTAGATCCTACAAAGCTGTTTCAAAAGATTCTGGATGTTTTAAAAACCCGCCGAATCACGGTTGATAAACGCTTGTTAGCCGATTTACAGACAGCTTTTAAAGATAACCATGTCGAAATTAATGAAAGGGAGGTTCAGCCTATGTTGAAAGATTTAATCGACGATCACCAGATCCTGCTTCAACAGAAAGCTGATGATTGGGAAAATGCGATCCGTCTTTCGGCAAAACCATTGCTTGACGAGGATTACATTACCGAGCATTACGTCCAAGCAATGATTGATTCAGTGAAGAAATTCGGTCCGTATATTGTCATTGGACCTTCCATTGCCTTAGCCCATGCACGTCCGGAAGATGGGGCAAAGAAGCTCGGCGTTAGCATTACGACGCTGGCAAAGCCAATCAATTTTGGCAATCCTGACAACGATCCAGTAAAAATCATTTTCTGCTTGGCTGCCATTGACAATTATTCGCACCTTAATGTCATGAAAGCAATTGTTCAACTCATTAATGACCAGCAAAAGGTTGATCAACTGGCTCATCAAACGGATATCCAGGAATTTAAAGCGATTTTGTTCAACGAAAAAACGTCAAAGGAGACGATTTAAATGAGTGAGAAATTAACGATCTATTTCATCTGTGGGGCTGGTTTGGGGTCTTCCTTAGCTTGCCAAATGACAGCAGAAGATGTTCTAAATCGCTTGGGTTTAGATGAAAATCTCGAACACGAAGCGATCTCTTCGACTCCTGGTTTGCACGCGGACATTATTGTGTCGGCAGAAAACTTTGCACCGCAATTCAAGCAGTATGATCTTGATCCAGCCATCAAATTCGTGTTTTTGCACAATATTGTAGATCCTAGTGAAATTGAGGCCAAGTTGGTGCCAGTGATTAAAGAGTTATCAGCGAAGGCCAGTTGAGTTGGCAAAAACGCGTTCACTGGCGCAGGAACTGCGTGTAAGGACCTTGGTCGCAATGGCCTAAGCCCGGGCCATTGCGACCAAGCCCGCTTACACTCCGGTTCCTAACCGCGCCAGTTCACGCTCTCACCATGTTAGGGGGAATCAATCATGGTTGTGGTTAACTTTATTATTCAAAATA
The DNA here is from genome assembly GCF_004123795.1 of Lacticaseibacillus chiayiensis. Lineage (GTDB taxonomy): Bacteria > Bacillota > Bacilli > Lactobacillales > Lactobacillaceae > Lacticaseibacillus > Lacticaseibacillus chiayiensis. The sequence goes on from NZ_MSSM01000012.1 coordinate 11,263, forward strand.
TTCTAACCCAGGCTGCCATCACCATTGCGTTAATCGCGATGCTGGGTTTGCTCTTGCAGCGCAAATCGTTTGGAGCGGTTTTAACCGGAACATTCAAGACGCTTCTGGGTTTTCAAGTTCTTTCTGCTGGTTCGGCCATTATTGTCACGGCATTAACTTATTTCGGTAAGATTTTCCAACATGGCTTTCATTTACAAGGGGTTGTTCCTAGCATTGAGGCAATTAACGGCCAGGCGATGAACACGCTGGGATTGGGGAATGAAATTGCTTTGACCTTCTTAGGCATTTTCATTGTCAATATCTTGATTGCCAGATTTTCGCCATGGAAGTATATCTTTTTGACCGGACAAGCGCTTTTGTGGATGTCAACGATGACGGTTATCGGTGGCAAAATGGCTGGACTTAGCTCTGTTTGGACCATTGTTGTCGGCAGTGTTATTGGCGGTATTTTTGCCGTCGCGATGCCGGCCATTGCACAGCCCTTTGTACGGAAGATTACGAAAGGTGATGCGATTGCGCTCGGGCACTTTTGTACGATTGGCTACATGGTAGAAGCTGGTGCAGCCTGGTTTTTTGGCGAACGTGGCGAAAAGAAACATTCGATTGAAGATATTAAATTACCGAAGTACATGGAATTTTTGCAAGACACGTATCTTTCGGTTGCCGTTGTCATGGTGCCATTGTTCATGATTACGGCGGCGTTTGCAGGCCCTAAGTATGCGGGGAACGGCACGAGCATGAACTACATCATGAATGCCTTCATGATGGGGATTCAGTTCGTCGTCGGTGTCTATGTTTTGCTCGCTGGCGTTCGGCTCTTACTTGGTGAAATCGTTCCAGCTTTCCGTGGCATTGCGATGAAGCTGGTACCTAATGCAAAACCCGCGTTGGATTGCCCGGTACTCTTCCCGTTCTCGCCTAACGCGGTCATCTTGGGCTTCATTACGACAACCATTGGGACTGTCATTGGCATGTTTTTGATGCCGGTCTTCGGTTTGGCGGTTATCTTGCCAGGAATGCTGACCAACTTCTTTGCCGGTGGGACTGCTGGTATCTTCGGTAACGTTGTCGGTGGTCGGCGCGGCGCTATCATTGGCGGCATCATTCACGGCTTGTTCATCACATTATTACCGGCCTTGCTGGTCACAGCCTTGACCTCGTTTGGCTTCGTGAATGCATCGGCGACTGATTCCGATACCATCGTTGCCATGTTGATATACGCCTGGATCCTGACGCCGATTCTTAAAGCAGTTTAGAAAGGAGCACAGATATGTTTGGCAGTTTGTTTAAAAAGAAAGACACGCAGAAAAACACAGTCACACCGTCTGAAAAGGGTGATCAAGCAATTTCGCCAACCGATACTGCTGCGCTGGAGAAAAAGGTTGCCAGTATAACGGTACAAATTAAGCAGGCATCCGACGACAAAGAGAAACGGCATCTTTTATACAATCAACTCGGCGCTGTCCAAGTCAAACTTGGCAACGATGCAGCGGCGATTACTGCTTACGAAGCGAGTATTCAAGACAAAGAAGAATTTGGTGATGCTTACAACGCCTTATTGAATCTATATGAGGCGCAACGGAAGCAAGCGGCAAAAGCAAAGAACGACGATGACATTCAAAAATGGGTTAGTAAAACAGACGCGTTGCTTGATATGTCCAAACGTGTCATGCGGTCTGGATTTGGGTATTAAACTACTGGGAGGCATTCATATTATGTACAAAAATCTAAAACAGTTAATGAATGAAGCGCAGGCACTCGATTATACAGTTGGTGCTTTCAACGCACACAATTTAGAAATGGTGCCACCGATGATCATGGCAGCCAAAGATACAGGCTCTCCCATTATCATTCAAACAAGTGTGGCAACCGCTCAATATGTTGGTATGAAGAACTTTGTTGCTATATGTAAGTCAATGGCGCAAGACTTGCTGGTCGATGTCGATTTGCACCTTGATCATGCCAAATCGTTTGATGCCATTAAAGAGGCAATTGATGCGGGTTATTCATCGGTGATGTTTGATGGTTCGGCTTTACCGAACAAGGAAAACATGGAGCGTGCACGACGCGTAGCCGACTATGCTCACGAACATGGTGTTTCTGTAGAGTGTGAGATTGGCACCATTGGCGGAACTGAAGAAGGCGTGACCGTTAAAGAAGGCCGCTACACGGATCCTCAACAAGCCATTGCCTTCTTGAAGCACGTTGAAGTCGAAGCACTGGCAGTCGGCGTTGGCACGCATCACGGCCAGTTCAAATCAAAAACCAACTTAAACTGGCCTTTAATCGAAGAACTCCATCAAGAAATCAGCAAGCCAATGGTCATTCATGGTGGCACCGGCGTCAATGAAGCTGACTATCACCGCTTAACCGAAAATGGATTCCGTAAGTTCAACGTTGGCACAGAGCTATTGGTAGGTTGGACCCGCAAAGCCAAAGAAATGTTTGCACAAACCGAAGTCAACAATTCGCTGCGCAACAACATCGAGCCATGTAATCAAGTCGTCTATGATATCGTCAAACACAAGATTGGGCTTTTTCTGAATAAAGACGCGGAAGTTCCGGTAAATGCATAAACGATAAGGGGGAATGACACGATGACTATGGATGCACAGGTTCTAGTTTTGTTAGCAGGCGCACCTGGCACAGGTAAAACGTATGCCGCTAATAAAATCATGCAGGCAGTCCCCGAGTTCGTGTCACTACCACTCGATCTTTTCAAAGAACATCTCTATGATGAACTGGGCTTCGATAATCCTCGGGAAAAACAAATCCTTGATGCCGAGGCAAGAAACCGTTACTATCGCGGAATTGATATCCTGATGAACGAGCACAAAATGATTCTGGGTGACTACCCGTTCAGTCGACTACAAAAGCCAGCGCTTGAAAAATTAGCCGCGACACATCATTACCCAGTCATTACCATTCGATTGGAAGCTGATATCAAAGTGCTCTACCAGCGCCAGCGTCAACGCGATTTGTCTGATCCCCGCCACCTTGGTCACCTCATGAATCATTATCATCGCGGCGACACACTTGCAAATATTGACGAAAAACCCGATGGCATGCCTTCGTTTGAAGTGTTCAGCAATCGGGTAAAGGATCGCGGGTATCGGAATTTCCAGATTGGCAGGTTGATTAGGGTGGATGTCAATGATTATGCGAAGGTGGATTATCAGGTGCTGGTGTCGCAATTGAAGGAACTTTTGAAGGCAGCGCGTGTTGGATAAATGGCTTGAAAGTTTATTAAGATTTCCTCTTGCACTTAGCAAACGCATGTTCGATAATGGCCCTGAGGTGAATATTATGATTGCAAAATTAGAGGACTATCAATTTCCATTACGCGGAGAAGACGCAGCCAGTTATCTTGATTTGGTCATTCAGCAACGAACTGGAAGAAAGACCAAGAGCCATTCAATCGCAAGCTCAGACCTTACGCTAACTTCGACAAAGGACGTCGAGAATATTATCAACGTACTTCAGCACCCAATCGGTATCGCCGACTGCACGAGGTAATTGCTATGACACATTTTGCTTATCCATTAGTTGGTAACGAGGCCCAAGCTGCTGTCCAACAGCGCATTTTCGATCGCTACCGCGAACAAATCCATATCTGCATTGATCCTGGAAACTTCAAGATCGAGTCAGAGGAACGCATGCAAGAATTAGTTGACGAATATGCGCCAATGTTTGCCGAGATGGCTTTTGAACAGAAAATTGAGGATAGTGGCATTGATCCAGACGCCATTCATGTCGAGGTAGCTGATCCAAAGAGTCACGAATTGGTAGATGCATTTGAAGCACTCCATAAATTGACGCGAGACTTGCACCTAAGCCTTGGTCTTCACCCATCCCATGACCACACGAAAAGCTTTGGAAAAATCGTCATCAAAGATACACCAAGAACACATCGAATTGCTTTTGAGTTTGGTCATACCCGTAAGGCTAAAGTGCCAGTTACGCCTAACCCAACTGATTTTGTTATTCAAAACTATCGGGCTTGGGTTGATCAACTCCCCCGACATGCTTGATTTTTCAACTAATTGTAAGTTGACGAATCAGCCATCTCTAACGTATAATTCAGATATTGAAAAGAGGCCACCGGGAGGCACCCCGATGACCTCGACGCGAGTTAGAAAGACGTTGGATGAAGCTAGCCGAGACGGTTAGCTTCTTTTATTATCTTGGTTGCTAGGGCGTAGATGTAATACGCCTTAGCAACGATCAAGATAGACAACGCTATTTCTAGCGTGGCCAAGTCCTCCAATCCTTCCATTTAGCATGGCCGTCACCTCCGGGAGTTAAATATATTGAGGGGTGTATGCCTTGCTAATTCGCTAACCTAAGTGACGAGGGTAATTACTCCTCTTCCTTAGTCTGTATTTAGTGTACAGGGTATACCATATGTCGTCAATAAGAATGAAATGCAGGAAACAAAAATTGGGGGAGATAAGTCTTGATTTATGTTGTGGCGTCCTAAGGGTAGAAAAATTTATGTGCCGCGTACAACAAAAACTTGACGAATCAGTCATTTCTAACGTACAATTCAGATATTGAATAGAGGCCACCGGGATGCCCCCCGATGACCTCAAGCACGGTTTAGATGACGATTTGAGTGAAAAGCTAGCCCTTACGGTTAGCTTTTTTGATTATCGCATATGCGCTGGCCATGCTTTTGATCAGCATAGCCGTTGCTACGATAATTGACGCTACTTCCAGCGTCGCTACTCCTCTCGTCTTCCAAATTTGGCATGACTTCACCTCCACGATTTAAAAATATTGAGGGGTGTATGTCATCTCCAATCCGCTAGACCAAGAAGTGAGGGTAATTAGTCCTCTTCCTAAGTCGTGATTTTAGTTTATAGATTAACACGTATACAGTCAATAAGGACGAACTATAAGCATTGGAAACTTTAAACAAAGAGACGCGCTGAATCGTAAGATGTTGTCGTTCAGTGATCTGATAATGTTAAATTGGTTGTTATAAGGAAGGGATGAGTGCTGCGCTTAAGGCAGAAACGGTTCAATATGGTAAGTCGTTAGCATTGATACTGCCTGATGACAAGGAATTTGAAAAAGGGCAAACCTGGCTTCTTGTACCATTGGACGACAACGAGCCGAAGTATACATTGATTCCTAAACTTAAGGATCCGTATGCAGGTAAAGATAAAGGATCAATGTACGTTCCCGAAGAATGGCCTGAGTTCAGCTACCCCGATGACTAATATGTAGTGTTGTAATAGCAGCGACATATTGAACGAAAGCGACGATTAATTCCGGCAAGACTTTGCCAACCATTGGAATTAATCGTCGCTTTTTGATGTGCTTTATTTTGGATGGTCATAAAAAGAGATTGCTCTGTTAATCATTTAACGGTCAACATATTAAGGCATGAAGGAATTATCAAGACTCAAAAACAATTCTTCCCTATGAGAATACTTGATTGTTAAATAATTAAACTTTATTTTGAAACGACCTTGACTAGTGAAAAAATTCACTTACAGTAGTTACTGAAAGCGAAACACGGTGACATCATTTACACCCGCAACCACGCATTTGTCTTCATCGCGCAAGAGTACGTCATTCACGACGCCTACAACCTGAGAACACTGGAAACTTTAAACACCGTCGCCAAGAAAGCGTTTGGCCCTGATCTTGAAGGCGTCCGAGACATTTACATGTTGGATCGAAAAGGAGAAGCCGATCATGGTTAAGATCTTATTGGGGTTAATTGTCCTTATCAATCTGGGCTTTTTGTTTTACTTTGTTCGGGATTTGCTGCGGCATCGCGCGGAGGTCATGACGGAGCCGGCAGCTACTTGGGCGTTGCCGTTTAGTTCGTTTTTTATTTTCCTGCTATCGACTTTTGGTATTTCCGACTTTGCCATTAGCACCGCACTTTGTCCCAAGGCGAAATGGGTGTCGATCAAGAAGCTCCCGGGTACCCTGAATACGCAATGTGTGATTCCGGTGGCGGCCATGGCGCTTTCGGACATTACTGCTATTACCGTTGATATTAAAACGTTGGCCATTTGCATCATTGCAGCGGTGATCGGTGCTTACATCGGTCCGCGGTTTGTGGTGAAGCTTCCGGCTGACACGATTAAGAAGTTTGTGATGGCGGGCTTGCTGATTGCAGCGCTGATGATTCTGGCCGGAAAGTTCAACTGGATTCCCGCTAACGGAACGGCGACGAGTTTGTCTGGCTGGAAGTTGATTATGACGGCTATTTTATTGTTTGTTTACGGCGCACTGAACAATATCGGTATCGGCTCGTATGCTCTGACGATGGCCACTGTGTATGCGATGGGACTCAATCCGCCGGCGGATTTTCCGATCATGATGGGCGCGGCAACGTTCTCGGTTTCGACGAGTTCCATTCAGTTCGTTAAGTTGGCGGATTACAGCCGGAAAATCACCTTGTTCACGTCGACTTTTGGCGTTTTAGGCGCGGTTTTCTTCGTGAAAAGTCTCGACACCAGCATGCTGCAGTGGTTGGTTATCATCGTGTTGCTCTATTCCGCCATCAGCATGGCCTTGTCGTTGCGGCAAAAAGAAGAAGCATGAGCATTGGATTAAGTATTGGGAGGTTTTAGGATGCGGATTTTAACGAAAAAAGATGTACAGGCAGTTTATAGCATGAAAGATGCGATCGCCGATGACAAAGTTGCCTTGGCAGCGTATTCCAAAGGCGATGCGACCGCACCTTTGCGAACGAATATTGACGTTAAAGCAGAAAATGGACAAAGCCTTTACATGCCGGGCTATGCAGCAGGCGAACAACCGGCGCTCGGCGTTAAAATCGTTTCGGTTTATCCTGATAATATTGATAAAGGCCTGCCGAGTGTTCCCGCAACGATGGTCAGTTTGGATCCGAAAACCGGTATCGTGTCGGCGATCATTGACGGTACTTACTTGACCCAGCTGCGAACTGGTGCGCTGCAAGGTGCTGCCACTGACTTGCTGGCGAATCCCGATGCCAAAGTTGCCACGCTAATCGGGACTGGCGGTCAGGCAGCAACACAACTAGAGGCGATGCTCAATGTTCGTCAGTTAACGCGCGTGTATGTTTCAGATATTGACCACGAGCGCGCAACCAAATTTGCTCAAGACATGACCGCACGTTTCGGCAAGCAGTTTCATGTCGACATCCTGCCAGTCAATGATCTTTCGAAGGCGATTCGCGCGTCCGATATCATCACATCCGTTACGACATCGAAGCAGGCCACGTTTGATGCGGCCGATGTTCAGTCCGGCACCCACGTTAACGGCATTGGCGCCTACACCCCGCAAATGCATGAAATTCCGGTTGAACTCGTCAAGCAAGCAGATGTGGTCGTTTTTGACACGATGGACGGTGTTTTGGCCGAAGCCGGCGATATGATCACGCCGCTGAAAGAAGGGCTGGTCACCAAAGCGCATTATGCCGGTGAACTTGGGCAGTTGATTAATGGCAAGATTAAAGGCCGGAAGAATCATGATCAAGTGACGCTGTTTAAGGCTGTTGGGACAGCGGTGTTAGATGTCGTCGTGGCTGAGAGAATTTTGCAGGCGGCGGAGAAGAAGCAGGTGGGGACGAAAGTTGAGCTTTGATCAGCTGACTGTTCCTGTAAAAGTCCCACAACAAAAAGCCGCCTCGATTTTCCTTTTCGAAAATCGAGGCGGCTTTCTCATGTACTAACAATGAAACAAGATGAAGTGGCCGGAGAACTGCAGTAGCCACCCACTAACTAAAACCCGCCTTCACTGTTACCAGCCTTACGCACAGACAATCCCGCTTCCTTCAAGAAATCCGCAAACGGACGCAACCCTTGCGCCTCATAACGCTTAACAAAAGCATTGATCTCTTCTTTGGAGAACTTGGCCGGATCCAGTTTCAATTTCTCAACTGGCATCGGCCGATCCCCTGAGATCACCGCATCGATCAAAACTGGTTCTGTCTTGGCGATTTTCTTTGCCTTGGCAAAAGTTGGCGCCAATTCCTCGATTTTAGTGACGCGGAAGCCTTTCATATTGACGGCTTTGGCGACCAAACTAAAGTCAATGTCATCGAATTCGACACCGATGAAGTCGTTTTTGTTGGTGTCTTCCTGCTCGTCTTTGATGAAGGCATATTGCTTGTTGGTGAAAATGACGTTGATGGCTGGCAGGTGATATTGAACTTGGGTGACGAGATCCTGCATGGTCATTGCCGCGCCGCCGTCTCCGGACAGGTTGAAGATTTGCCGATCCGGGAAGTCCAGCTTGGCCGCAATTGCACCGGGGATGCCGACGCCCATCGTCGCAAACAGGTTGGATGTGAAGTGGCGATGCTTCGGCGTTAAATTCAGATTGCGGTTGGCGTTTAGGTTGATGTCGCCAACGTCAATCGAGAAAATGGCATCTTCGTCGGCAATGTCATTAACAGCCTTGAGAACCTGATAAGCTTGGAGTTCGCCGGATTGCTTATTTTCCAGTTTTGTGAGGTAGTCACGCCAATTTTGTCGGTTGGCTAGGTTGGCTTTCCACCACGGGGTTTCCTCGCGTTCGCTGACTTGTTCAAGCACCTGTTGCAAGGTGGCTTTGGCATCAGCTAAAATGGCAACCTCTGCTTGATGACGTTTGCCTAACTTAGCCGGATCAACGTCAATCTGGAGGAAGTGCTGCGTATTTTTAAACGCATTCGAGACTTCCGCAAATGGATAGTTGTTCCCGATGAATAAAACAGTGTCGGCCTGCGCCAATGCTTCATTGGCAGGTTTTTGCGCGACTCGGTTAGCGGAACCTAAGTATGCAGGGTAACGGTCAGGAACAATGCCTTTTGCAGGATAAGTACTCATTAATGGAATCTTCAGGAGTTCGCTGAGTTGTTGCAGCTCCTTGCCAGCCGTGTACGCACCAATGCCGTAATAGATGACCGGGCGTTTGGCATCGACCAGCTCCTGTGTCAGTCTTTTCACCAAGTCGGGATCAGGAACGGGTAAAAGTGGCTTTTGGTGGTTGATGGCGGAAGCATACCAACTATTTTGCGGGATTTCCTGCCATGGCAGATCAACCGGAATTTGCACCACAGACACGCCTTGGTTGGCATAAGCGCGGCGAATCGCTTCATCAATCACGTGCGGCAAGGTTCGCGCGCTAACAGCCGTTACATTATAAGTAGCCACGTCAGCATAAATCGGATTCTCATTCATTTCCTGAAAAGTATCCATATTCATACCGGTCGTGCCGAATTGGCCAATCAATGCCAACACCGGCACGTGGTCTTCACGCGCGTCATACAACCCGTTCATCAAATGCGTGCCACCCGGTCCAGCCGAGCCAAAGCAGACGCCGATTTTACCCGTCAGCTTGGCATCAGCCGCGGCAGCCATCGCCCCGACCTCCTCATGCCGAACCTGAATATAATGGATGTTTTCCTTCTCAGCAGACAAAGCATCCATGATTGAATTAAACGAGCCACCCGGAATCCCGTATAAATGATCCACCTGCCACGCTTCCAAAACCTTCACGACGGCAAGCCCAGCTGCAATGGTTGAACGATCATTGGGCATTTTCAACTTCACTCCTCATTGTTGACAAACACTGCTGCACCATTAAATTTTGCACAATCTAACGGTTTTAATATAGCGCGCGTTTTATTTAGGGGCAAGCGCTTACACGGCGAAGGGTGGTGTGGCGCTGTTTTTTTGGTGGTTTTTAAGGAGGGTATGTGTCCATTCAACGTTGGCGAGACGACTTGGATTGGTTGGAATCTCCGCTGAAGATATCGCTTCGTTGCAGTCTTTTGAAAGTAAGATTGCTTTTCACTAGTGGAATGAACACCGTATAGTGGAAATGTTGAATTTGGTTGAGAAGCGCAACTTTTGTGTCCCCTCCAAAGGACAGAATTCTGTAAGCGCTTATCAAACAACTTGCGATAATGATGATGGAAGGAGATGAGACCAGATGACCACCGATCTTGCGCAGTCAGTGATTCATCTACTTCAAGACCAACAGGGTTTCATGACTTCTAATGAGCTGGCCGGAAAGCTTCAGGTTTCTTACAAAACGATTCAGCGAGTTGTGAGTCGCATCAATCGAGCCTATGGCAACAACGTGATCACTTCTGAGAAAGGGCGTGGGTACAAACTAGATTATGAGCGCTTTTTGTTAAGCAGACTGAGTGGCAGATCGCCGAAAGATCTCTCGTTTCCTGTTGTTCGGGGATTACAGGAAGTTGTCACAGAGAAAAGCCTGAAGACGTTGATGCTTCAGGCTTTTTAAAGCCATGGCAACAGAGGCTGACACATTAAAATGCCGCACACCATTAAGGAATATTTGCAACGGAACATAGCCGTTGTAGATTGACCCAGAATATCATCCCCAAGCCTGCCAGTCAGGCTTGGGGAGTTTTTATTGGTTGAATTTATTTAAAAACTTGGCCACCAAATTGAAAATATATAAACGCAGCAACCACAAAAAAATGAGCCGAAAACGTTTACAAAACGGATGTGACCTGTTAATATAAAGTCATTCGAACGAATATTCATTCGAATGATTTTACAACAACGCGCGTCGTTTGTGTTTGTGACATTTGCAAGGAAAAAATAAAAGTAAGGAGATAAGTTTGCTATGAGCAAGAGGACAATCATGCTTGTGTGTGCTGCTGGTATGTCAACCAGCATGTTGGTTAAAAAGATGGAGGATGCTGCAGCTAAAGAAGGCGTTGATGCGAAGATTTTCGCAACTTCTACTGCAGATGCTCACGATAAACTGGATTCCGAAAAGCCTGACGTTTTGATGTTAGGACCGCAAGTGCGGTATTTAGAAAACGACTTCAAGAAGGATTTAAATATTCCGGTAGAAGTTATCAACATGCAAGATTATGGATTGATGAAGGGCGATAAGGTTCTTAAGACTGCTCTTGATTTGATTGATAAAAAGAAGTAGGGGACTTTCATGGACGAAAAACAACAGTTGATGGTGATGCAACTAATCATGGCAGGCGGTAATGCCAAAGGATCTGCTTTTGAAGCGATTAAAGCTGCTAAAGTCGGTGATTTCAACACTGCGGAAGCTAAGCTCAAGGAAGCCGACAAGTTCTTGGCAGACGCCCATAATGCGCAAACTGGAATGCTGACAGATGAGGCTCAGGGCCATCATCAACCGGTTTCGTTGTTAATGGTTCACGGGCAGGATCACGTCATGAACGCGATTACTTTCCGTGATTTGGCAGGAGAAGTTGTCGATCTTTACCGTAAAATTTTAGACAAATCGAAATAGGCGAAAGGATGAGAACGCAATGCCATCACAAAGTAAAGCGACGCATAATCAAAACCGTCAAGAGCTGAGCTTAACAAGTATGTACTTTAATCGCTATCTATTGATTCGGTATACAACCGCTGTTTTCTTCTTTGCCAATTTATACTGGTTCATTTTGAGCTTTAGTTCTGGAGGATTTATTAAGTGGTGGCCAATGATTTTACTGATCGTTACCACAGCAGTAGCTATTGAACAAGTCAGCAAATATTGGCGACGTGATCATAAACTGCCGGTGACGAAAACAGGCTACCTTGTGCAACTGATCAGTAATTTTGTTGCATTAGTACTCATTGTAATGGGTTATGGGACAAAGATATTTCCGTTTTTCGGACCAAAGGGGGTATCGCTCATGACAACAGTCCTACTCATTGGCATGGGAGGATGCTTCTACATTTTGGCTCGAGTTCACTTGATTGAGACAGACCGTGATCGTTATCTGAAACAGATTCAGCGCTTTGCTCAAAGTCTTCAATAAACCGAAATGGGGAGAATAAGATGGATTCAAGCAACAACAAATTATTTAAGTTTATGAATGCCCATTTAATGGGACCGATGGGGAAACTCGCCTCATTTAGAATTGTTCGTGGCGTTATGGCGGCAGGGATGGCATCGATTCCTTTTACGATTGTCGGATCAATGTTCTTGATTATTAATGTGTTGCCACAAAGTTTTCCTGCTCTGGCAGGCATCTGGAAAGTTTCGTTTGACAAAATTTCCAATCTTTACATGTTGGCAAATGGAGCCACAATGGGTATTTTAGCACTCTACTTTTGTCTGGTCTTCGGATATGAATACACGCGGATTCAGGCACAAGAAGAGAAGATTGATGTCAACCCACTAAACGGTGCACTGCTTTCCATGATGGCTTTCTTCATGTGCATTCCGGAATTAGTCTTTAAAGGTGGAACAGCAACTTTAATCACACAAATCACAAAAGATAGCAAGATTATTGACGGTTACGCGATTTCTGGCGGCGTTACCCGACTTGGTACGACGGGCATTTTCACAGCCATCATCATGTCAATCATTGCAGTGAAGTTATACGCGTGGTTTGTCAAAAAGAATATTGTTGTTCGGATGCCTGATACGGTTCCGACAGGGGTTTCGCGTTCATTTACTGCTTTAATTCCAACCGCAGCTATCGCGTTAACGGTTATTGTCATCAATGGCATTTTGATGGCCTTCAATACTGATATTTATAAAATTGTGGCGATTCCATTTGGTTTTGTGACGAATCTGACAAGTACGTGGGTGGGGCTATTAGTTGTGTACTTCATCATGCATGCCTTATGGATTGTCGGCATTCACGGAGCGACGATTGTAACGTCCTTCTTAACACCAATCGTGCTTTCAAATATGCAGTTGAATCAAAAAGGTGCCAACATACCGTTCGCGGGAGAATTTAATAACTGCTTTGTCACAATCGGTGGATCTGGTGCGACACTCGGTATGGTTATTTTCATTGCCTTTTTCGCAAAGTCAGCTCAATTAGGCGCTTTAGGTAAAGCCTCAATTGTTCCTGCTTTCTTCAATATTAACGAGCCGATTTTGTTTGGTATGCCGGTTGTCTATAACCCGTACACCGCGATTCCATTTTTCTTAGCACCTATGGCTTCCATGACCATCGCTTATTTTGCCATTGATTTTCATCTGGTTAAGCCGATGATTGCTCAGCCGGCATGGCCGACTCCGATTGGCTTATCTGCATTTATCGGCACTGCAGGGGATTGGCGGGCCATCATTCTTGCATTCATCTGTGCATTTGTCGCTTTTCTAATCTGGTTCCCATTCATTAAATTTTATGATGGTAAGTTATATAAAGATGAACAAGTCAAAGGTGCAGAAGAAGCTGCTGCTTAATGAGTGAAAATTGTTAGTTGTGTTACGTTGAAGAGGAGGGAAAATCTTGTCAGCATTCTCTAAGGGTTTTTTATGGGGTGGCGCAGTTGCTGCTCATCAATTTGAAGGCGGATGGGATTCAGGCGGTAAAGGTGTTAGCATTGCTGACGTTATGACTGCCGGAGACAACCAAAACAAGCGACAGATAACGGACGGCGTCAAACCAAATGAAAATTATCCGAATCATGAAGCTATTGATTTCTACCATCGTTATAAAAAAGACGTTGAACTTTTTTCGGAACTAGGCTTGAATTGTTTCCGGACGAGCATTGCTTGGAGTCGCATTTTCCCAAATGGGGATGAAGACCAACCTAACGAGAAGGGTTTGAAGTTCTATGACGATCTGTTTGATGACCTTTTAGCCCACCATATTGAACCTGTCATTACGCTATCGCATTTTGAAATGCCATATCACTTAGTAAAGGCATACGGTGGTTGGCGTAATCGCAAGCTGATTGATTTCTTTGTTAGATTTGCAAAAGTTGTCTTTGATCGGTATAAAGATAAAGTTAAATACTGGATGACGTTTAATGAAATTAATAATCAAGTTAGTATGATGAACGAATGGTCCTTGTTCACAAACTCAGGACTAGTTATTCAACCTGGCGAGAATAAGGAACAAATCATGTTTCAAGCGGCGCATTACGAAGCAGTCGCAAGTGCTCTGGCAGTTCAAGTTGGACATGACATTAATCCCGATTTTAAGATCGGCTGTATGGTTGCGATGGGCCCGGTTTATCCAGCAACACCGAGTCCCAATGATGTGTTTAAAGCAGAACGACTGATGCAAATGAACTATTATTTGGCTGACGTTCAGGTAAAAGGTTGTTATCCAAGATTCCTGAAACATTATTTTGATCGGCGCCAATTTGATTTAGACATCACGTTGGAAGATCGTGACGTTCTGTTAGCCGGTAAAGTAGACTATATTGGATTCTCTTATTACGCATCGCATGTTGTGAAAGCGGCGAGTGACGAACCTGCTGACTTTATCACACTGGGTCACAATCAAGAAGTTAAAAACGAAACCCTTCAGCGCTCAGATTGGGGTTGGGAGATTGATCCTGTAGGTCTCCGGTATGCGCTTAATTGGTTTAGTGATCGCTATGATGTACCGCTATTCATTGTCGAAAATGGATTGGGCGCCTTCGACAAGGTTGAAAAAGATGGCAGTATTCATGATGACTATCGCATTGACTATCTACGCCAGCATATCGAGCAGATGCGGTTAGCTGTTGAAATTGATGGCGTCCAACTCATGGGTTACACACCATGGGGCATCATTGACCTTGTGTCTGCGGGAACAGGCCAGATGGAAAAACGTTATGGTGTTATCTATGTTGACAAGAACGATCAGGGAAAAGGAACGCTGGCTAGAAGTAAGAAAGATTCATTCAACTGGTTCCGCAAGGTGATTCAAAGTAATGGAGAAGATCTCACCTGATCATATGCCCAGAGATTTTGCCGAAGCGCCTTTGCCCCATAAGCAAAGGCGTTTTTATATGGCATCAAACACGAATAAGCGCTAGTTCACAAGTTTAAATGGCGTTATAATTCAACCTAAGACTTTGCTTAAGCGTATTAACTGGCGAATCACTAGGGGAGAGAAAAAGGTTGTCACAGCGAGAAAGTAAATATGATACAAAAGGACTTGTGAATCAGCTCCTAAAAGATATTCAACAAGGGGTCATTCAAGATGCGGAAGGTCAGCTTCCAACCGAACCCGAACTCATGGATCAGTATCATGTCACGCGATATACACTGAGACAGGCCTTAAAGAGTCTCGCCAATCTCGGTTATATTTATCAGGCTCATGGTAGTGGTACCTTTGCGCGTCCGCACCACGTGGAAGGCGCTATTTCGCTTCAAAACAATGTTGGACTGACTGAAGAAATGGCGAGACAAGGGAAAGTCGTTAAAACGACTCACATCAGTCAGGAAGTTGTTCCGCTGGCAGAAGCAGCATTTGTTCCTGAAAATCAGAAACTGGATAAATCCACTGAGCTTATCTCGGTGATTCGCCAACGAACGTTAGATGATGAGCCATTTTTAGTAGAACATTCTTATTATTTAAAATCTATCATAGGCGAAATTCCTGATGAGGCACTTAAAGGCTCATTGTTCGCATTCGTCAACAAAAAGCCAGGATTGAAAGTGGGTTTTATTGACTCTGTCATCGAGTGCGAGATGGTATCCGGACTGCCTGCGAAATTCTTTCATGTTCCAGACGGCAGTCCCAGTCTCGTTGTTCGGGATGATTCGTATTTAAGTTCGGGAAAATTGTTTGCGTTTTCAAAAATTTTTTATGACTTCCGAAAGACAAAATTCTTTATGCTTAAGAAGATGCACTGATCCTAAGACATTTGAACAATTTAACGAAAAGTCGCTTATGCTTCGCAAGCTTGATCGAGGGGGTATAAAACGGCTTTTTTTCTTTTCTCATAACGCTTGGCATCAAATTATTCCCCGTTCCGCCTTTACACCCGAACATTTCTCCGATAAACTCAAAATACATTCAGGTAATACGGGCCCAAACATTCTGTGTAACAGCCGCGCAGAAAAGGCGTATCATCTGAAATAACCGAAATAAACACACGCATTCAGTATGTTTGCCAATTTTCGGCTTTCATACGGATGCACAGGGGGGACAGAAAATGGCGAAGTTAGTGTTACAGACGGATTTTGGCTTGGTTGATGGAGCCGTGGCGGCGATGTATGGGGTCGCTTATGGGGTGGATGGCGACTTGTCGATTCATGATTTGACGCATGAGATTCCGCCTTATGATATTTTTGCGGCGTCTTATCGGTTGTATCAGACAACGAATTATTGGCCTGAAGGAACAGTTTTTGTGTCGGTGGTGGATCCGGGCGTTGGCAGCGATCGGCGGAGCATCATCGCAGAGACGGCGGATCATCATTTTGTCATCACGCCGGATAATGGGACGTTGACGCATTTGGCGAAGTTTGTTGGGTTAAAGCGTGTGAGCGTGATTGACGAGGCGTCGCATGCGTTGCCTGGGAGTCAGGAGAGTCATACGTTCCATGGCCGGGATGTTTATGCGTATAACGGTGCGAAGTTGGCGAGTGGTCAGATTGCGTTTGAAGATCTCGGCCAACCGCTTGCGCCTGAGGATGTGGTGATGCTGCCGCTGGGCGAGGTGACGGAAGGCGATAACCAGATTGCTGGTACGATTGATATTTTGGATATTCGCTTTGGCTCGCTGTGGACGAATATTCCACTGGAGACGTTTAAAAAGCTTGGTGTGGAACCGGGCGAGTTGGTGCAGGTGTCGATTTATTATCGGGATCAGATGCGTTACCAAAACCAGATGCCATTTACGCGGACGTTTGCGGCGGTGCGGGTTGGCGAGCCACTGGTGTATGTGAACTCCTTGCTGAATCTGGGTGTGGCGATTAATCAGGATTCGTTCTCGAAGCTGTATCATATTGGCACTGGGGTCGATTGGCATATCACCGTGAAGCGGCTTTCGGTATAATGGACTCGTTGCGCGGATCATGTCGATTTGACGCGATCCGTGTTGATGGGACGTTTTATCCAACCTAACAGTGGAAAAATAGCGTTCATTCTTATAGGAGGATTCGGTTATGCGAGATCACAAAGTTTTGAGTGTGCGGACAGTTGTTGCGATTGGTATTGGCACGGCTATTTTATTTATTTTGAAGCGTTTTGCAGTTATTCCAACAGGCATCGCGAACACGAACATTGATATTTCCTATGGCTTTCTCGGTTTCATTGCCACGCTTTTTGGCCCAGTCGCCGGCTTTTTCATCGGCTTCTTGGGTCACGCTTTGAATGACTTTACCCAGTATGGCCAGCCGTGGTGGACATGGGTGTTTACGACCGGACTAGTTGGTATGGTGATTGGCTTGTTCTGGAAACGATTCAACATTGAAGCCGGCAATTTTGGCACGAAAAAGATTATCGCGTTCAATGTTTTGCAAGTGATTACCAATGTGGTGAGTTGGAGTTTGATTGCGCCGACACTGGATATCATTATTTACAGTGAACCGGCGAATAAGGTTTATGTGCAGGGGATTGTTTCGGCGATTTCCAACAGTATTGCGACCGGCGTGATTGGCACGATTTTGCTGGTGGCGTATGCGGCAACTCGGACGCGTTCTGGCAGTTTGAAGAAAGAGTCTTGATATGACGGTACCAGCAATTCAACTTGAACATGTGACCTTTCAGTACGACAGTCAGGCCGAGCCGACGCTGCACGATGTTAACCTGACGATTCAGCCTGGCGAAAAGGTGCTGATTGTCGGGCCATCAGGATCGGGAAAATCAACGCTTGGCAACTTGATTAACGGCTTGATTCCGCATGCTTTTCCCGGGAAATTAAGCGGGTCAGTCAAGGTTAACGGTGCCGAGGTGAAAGATCAGAGTTTAGCCGCCTTGTCTGTGAACGTCGGGACGGTTTTGCAGGATCCTGACGCTCAATTTGTCGCGCTGACAGCTGGCGAAGACATTGCGTTTGCCTTGGAAAATAGTGCAGTGGCGCCGAGCGAGATGCATGCGCGTGTTAAAAAATGGGCGGACCGCTTGAAGATTGGCGATTTGTTAGGGCAGGCGCCGCAATCACTTTCTGGCGGCCAAAAGCAGCGGGTGGCGATGGCAGGCGTCTTGATTGATGAAGGCGACGTGCTGTTGTTTGATGAACCGTTGGCGAGCCTTGATCCGGCAACCGGTGAAGCATCTGTGGCGCTGATTGACGAGCTGCATCAGGCGTATCACGTTACCGAAGTCATCATTGAACATCGCTTGGAGGACGTTTTGCGACGGCCGGTTGATCGCTTGGTCGTGATGGCGGATGGACGCATTTTGGCGGATGACACGCCGGAGCACTTGTTGCGCGGTCAATTATTGCAAAAAATCGGCTTGCGCGAGCCACTGTATTTGGAAGCGGCTGAGTTCGCGGGGATTGACTTGAAGCAGGCAGCGCATTTGTCAGATGCTGAAGCGTTTGACGCGCCGGAGCTGGGTTCGAAACTTGCAGCGTTTACGGAAGATGCACCCACTGTGGTCGCGGAGAAACCGCAAGCCCCGCTGTTAACAGTTGATTCCTTACAATTTGCGTATCCAAAGGGCCGCCAGATTTTTACCGATTTGAACTTGGAGCTTCATCATGGCGAGATGGTGGCGCTGGTTGGACGGAATGGCGTTGGCAAGTCAACGTTGAGCCATTTAATTGCCGGATTTTTGACGCCGGATGCCGGTCAGATTTCGTTGGAAGGCAAAGATTTGGCTGATTGGTCGGTGAAAGAGCGGGCGGATCAAATCGGTTATATTTTGCAAGATCCGAACCAGATGATCAGCAAGCACCTGATTTTTGATGAAGTGGCGCTTGGACCGCGGTTGCGTGGTTGGGACGAAGCGCGCGTCAACGAGGCTGTTTTGGAAGCACTCAAAGTCTGCGGACTGTACCCATTCCGCTCCTGGCCGATCAATGCGCTGAGCTATGGCCAGAAAAAACGCGTGACCATTGCAGCGATTCTGGTTTTGGAGCCGGCGTTGATGATTCTCGATGAACCGACTGCCGGTCAAGACTGGCGGCATTTTACCGACATGATGCGTTTTTTGACGAAGCTGAATGCGCAAGGGATTACGATGATGCTGATTACCCATGACATGCATCTGATGCTGGAATATGCGCAGCGGGCGATTGTGCTCGGCGATGGCGGCGTGTTGATGGATGCCACGCCGGCGACCGTTTTGACTGATCCAGCGGTAATCCAACATGCGTCATTGGCGCAACCGAGCCTTTACCGGTTAGCCAAACGCCTGGGACTCGATCCGCTGGCCTTCACGCAAGCCGTCATCGATCAAGAACGGAGGGTCCGCCAATGAACTCACTTTTTGGGTACGACCCGAAAGACACCTGGCTGCATCGCTTGACCGGTGCCACCAAAATGCTGGCGTTTCTCGGCATCTCGGTGATTGTGATGGCGAGTTACGACACGCGCTTTGTGTGCGCCGTGATGCTGGCGTCGATTATTTTGTTTGCCCAAGCCAAAATCCGCTGGCACCAAATTAGCCTCGTCGTGAAGATCATTACGATTTTTGCGGTGGTGAATCTGTTGCTGGTGTTCGTCTTTTCGCCACAATATGGCGTCGGGCTATACGGCAGCAAGCATGTTTTGCTGAACGCCGGCTACTTCACGATCACGCAAGAGCAATTATTCTATGAACTAAATTTGGCGTTGAAATACATCGTGACCGTGCCGCTTGCCTTGATCTTCTTGATTACCACCAACCCCAGCGAATTCGCGGCCAGCCTCAACAAGTTGCACGTTTCGTATCGCATCAGTTACTCGGTTGCGTTGGCACTCCGCTACATCCCGGATGTGCAAGCCAACTTTCGGCAGATCAGCCTCGCGCAACAGGCCCGTGGTTACGAACTGTCACGCAAAGCCAAACTGTTCCAGCGTTTAAAAGGCATGGGGCAGATTTTGATGCCATTGATTTTTACCAGTCTTGATCGCATTGATCAGATTAGCCAGGCGATGGAGCTCCGGCGTTTTGGCACAGGTAAACGCCGGACGTGGTATATGGATCAACCGTTGCGGACGCCGGATTGGTTGGTGCTGGTGGGCGTTGTGGTGATTATTTTGGTTGGTTTGGTGCTGTTTAAGGTGAATGGTGGACGGTTTTATAATCCGTTTCGGTGAGACGTAGGAGGAGCAGCATTTGATGTTCGATAATCAGGTATCCCCTGAAGTAGCAGCTCAATTTAATCAATACTGGCCAAAGTTTGTGGACAGTGAACAATACCAAAACTTAAAGGTGGGAAAGGATTTTAAGGATGTGCCAGCAGCGGTGGTTCAGCAGTTTCTCGGCTCGATGGCTGATCTCGGTGAGTTGGCGCTAAGTCAGTGGCGAGTTGATAATATTCGTGAGAGTGTCGAGGCGCTTGTTAATGCAGCTCCCCAAGATGTTTATGGCGCGATTATAGCGACAACGGGATTATTGACCATTCAACAATTCTTGGATTGGCTACTGGCGACGCATCAACTGCCCTTGCCTCAGGCCGATGTTGATCACGTGATGCTTGATGTCATGACGCAGGCTAACTCTGAATTTGCTCCTGAAAAATTTTCTTTGGGTAACGACGATGATCAAGCTGATGATCAAGTGAACAACCTTGCATTAGCGTTTGCAAGTGAAGCAAGGCAGGGCAGATTTGATTCGTCGCTTCCTCAATGGCGCGAGGCAACAGCTAATCGCATTAAAGCAGAAATCGAATCACTAGTTGACCGGTTTTTTGACGATAAAACGGTCCGGCAAGCGTTGCCGGAAAAAACATCGCTGGCCCATGTAAAAATGCTCGTCTCAACGCTGACTATGAGAATATACGATCAGTTTCGCAAAACCCCAAAAGCTTGGACGAAAGAAGCTGTCGAACATGTCATGACGGGCTACTTTGTTTCCAATCTTCTTATTACTGCAGAAGCCTATACGACGATCGATCCAATTTTGACCGCTTTTGTCGATTTTATGGTGTCAAAAAATTATATTCGGCCAGTTGTTGGCAAACGTGTTCAACGTGGTATCAAAGAGGCGGCACCAAAAATGATTGCTTTGGCCCAAGATTCAGACAATTATGGGCCAGCTAAAACTGTGGGCATGGCGATGCTGACTGCCGGCCTTGACCCAGCCGATCCGGTCGCGGCAGATGAATTTTTAAATGATTATCATGAGGTTGAACAAGTACGGCGGGCGGTTCAAGGTTTGCCATATCATGAGGAGGATGTCTACCAACCTGACGATGCGTATCACACGCTACCACATGTTGATACATTTGATGGCCAGCAATGGCAGTTAGCAACAGCGACACAGGTTCATCATCAAATGATCAAGTATGCTCGCTTGCTTTGGATCGATGAGGATAGTGCAGATATGCGTGGCGCGTGGGCACAGTCCGATATTGTTGATGCCCTTGTAACCATGGGGGATGCGATGTATGCGGAATATTTAGAGACCCCCGAGACATGGCACGCTGACAATTTCTATATGTATCTCGAACATGTTGTGGACCATCGACCGTTAATCGACTTCCAAAGAATCCTTGCTGGCGGGACGTACCTGATCGTGTATTTGTTGAAGACCGGAAGAATGACACAAGAGCGAGAAGAACAGTTGATGGAAACGTTTGTCGATGCTGAGGGTCATTTATTGCAGCGGAATAGTCCATTTAAGAAAACCACTTTCCAACCGCATCGCAAGCAAAAGAAACACAAAAAGCCGAAAAAGAAGAAGCGTTGGAAACGTTAGCTGGGGTTCACGAGTAGCAGTCTGTTTTCGTGGTTTATAAAAAGTTCGATGGTCATTTGATCGTCGGGCTTTTTTGTCATGTAAATTCCTGCGAAGCTTCGTCCGAGAAAGCTATTTTCCGGAAGTTTACGGAAAGCACAATTGCCATAAGTGTTATGGCAAAAGAAAAACTTAAAGCGCTTACTTTCTTGGCTATACTAGGTTTACAAGTTAGCTGAGAAACAAGGAGGATCCGTTGTGGAGAAAGAAATTAATACCGATGAAGGTTCAATGCAGATTATTCTGCACGCGGGGAATGCTAAAAGTAGTGCATTTGAAGCATTGAAAGAAGTCAAGCTTGGCCACATTGAGAGCTACAGAAAGAACTATCAAACAGCGAAGTCTGAACTGGTTTTAGCTGAAAAAGCCCATGCGGTTTTGTTGCGCGATTTGGCTAACGCGAATCGAATGAAAGACGTTGATCTACTTTTAGTCCATGCTGAAGGGCATTTATCATCCACAGATATCGCAGTTCAGTTGATTGGTGAAATCGGTGAGATCTTGAAGTGGAAAGGGGAATTAGAGAATGCGTAAAGATTTTCTATGGGGAAGTGCGACCGCTTCTTACCAATGTGAAGGAGCTTGGAATGAAGACGGTCGGGTCGAATCAATATGGGATCGCTACTTGCACGAACATCATTTGGAAAATGGTGACGTTGCCAGTGACTTTTACCATCATTATGAAGAAGATATCAAGATGATGAAGGCGGGTGGTCAAAATGCTTATCGCTTTTCGCTATCTTGGCCGCGAATCATCTCAGATCGCGAAGGGACGATCAATCCTTTAGGCGTTGATTTCTATAACCGTGTGATCGACTGTTGCCTGGAAAATGATATTACACCGTTTGTGACCATCTATCACTGGGATCTACCGCAATACTGGCAAGAGACAGGCGGATGGTTGGATCACAATGTCTGCGCAGCTTATGATCAATATGCTAAAGTTTGTTTTGACAACTTTGGTGATCGTGTGAATTACTGGGCAACGTTTAATGAACCAAAATGGTGTTTAGTCAATGGCTATCTGATCGGTAACTACCCGCCTGGCGAACATGACGTACAACATACAATGGATGCAGCTTATAACATGATGTTTGCGAGTGCTTTGGCTGTACGCACCTTCCGACAAGGAAACTATCAAGGCAAGATTGGCATCGTCCATAGTTATACCCCCGTTGATGGTGTGGATAACACGATTCAGACCCAGATTGCAGTACGCAATGCCGATAATTACAGCAATAATTGGGTACTTGATACTGCGGCCCTTGGCGAATTTCCGATTGATCTCGTAACGCGGCTTTCCCATGACTATGACATCAGCTTGATGAAACCTGACGAGCTCAAAATTATTAAAGATAATACGGTGGACTTCTTGGGGCTTAATTATTATGCTCGCTCACTAGTTAAGCCTTATACTCGTGGCGAAACGCAATTACAATTCAATAATACTGGTAAACCGGGATCGACCAAGATTGTGCTAAAAGATTGGTTCGAGCAGGTCATGGATCCTAAAAGTGAATTTACAGAATGGGATACGGAAATCTATCCGCGTGGCTTGTATGATGGCTTGAAGAAAGCTTATGCCAAATACAATATACCAATTTATGTCACAGAAAACGGTGTCGGCGTACGTGAGGATGTGTCTGTGCCAAAAGTTCAAGATGATTGGCGCATCATTTATATGAATGATCATATCAATGCCATTATGAATGCGGTTGATGATGGTTGTGACATTCGCGGATACTTTGCATGGTCGACTATGGATCTTTATTCTTGGAAAAACGGCGTAGAAAAACGCTATGGGCTAGTCGCGGTTGATTTCGATCATCATTTAGAGCGGCTGCCAAAAGCTTCTTTTGACTGGTTTAAGACAGTAGCAGATTCAAATGGGGACGCGATTAAGCGGCAAGCGTATTAATAACTCAAGGAGGAGAATCATGAAAAATATCATGTTAATTTGCAATGCAGGTATGTCGACAGGAATTTTGGCGAAGAAGATCCAAGCAGCATCTAATGACACGATTAAGGTTCATGCTTATGCTGAAGCTGAGTACGAAGACTACTTGGATGGCGTCGATTTGATTTTAGTCAGTCCGCAGATTCGTTTTTTAGCCGACGATATTGCGGCAAAATCGCACAAGACCGTCAAGACTATCGCTCCACAAAAGTACGGCATGATGGATGGTAAAGGAATCTATCAGGACATTGTGAATGAGATCGGGGGTTAAATCATGCACTTTGATGCCATTACGACCTATATGGAACGACATATTACGCCGTTAGCTGCAAAGTTATCAAAGCAACGTCATTTGAGAGCGATTCGGGATACTTTTATGTCAATCTTGCCTATTACCTTGTTTGGCTCCATACCAGTCATCTTAGCGGCTGCACCTCCAGTAGATAAGCACACGACAAACGGCTTTTTACTTGCGTGGGCAGGCTTTGCCAAGACAAATGCCATGACGCTGACGTGGATTAGTGCGGTGACTTTGAACGCCATGTCGTTAGCGATCTGTATCGGGGTCGCCTATTATTTATGCAAACACTATAACGAAAATCCGTTACACCCCATGTTATTCTCAACAATTGGTTTTTTGATGCTTGTGTTGGACCCACAGAAGTTGGGATGGGAAGGGAACATTGTTGATATCAGTTATTGGGATGGTCGAGGGATCATTATCGCATTACTGATTTCAATACTGACGGTTGAAAGCTATCACTGGATGAGGCAACACAACATCGGCCGTATCTCAATGCCAGATAGCGTGCCAGCGTCACTCTCTGAGACCTTTGCTATGTTGGTTCCTTCCATGGTGATCTTAACCGGATACACGTTACTCTTCATCATTTTCCATGCTATGAATACAACGATGGTGGCATTTATTTATACCGTTTTAGCACCGAGTTTTAAAGCTGCTGATAGTTTGCCAATTGCCATCTTACTGATTGTTTTAGTCCATGTGTTCTGGTTCTTTGGGTTGCATGATGCAGCGTTAGCAGGGATTTTAGGCCCGATCCGTGATGGAAACCTTTCAATCAATGCCGCAGAGAAGATGGCAGGACAACCATTGTCACGAATCTTTACGACTCCTTACTGGACTTACTTTGTTATTATTGGTGGCTCCGGATCGGTTCTGGCTTTAGCTTTCTTGATGATGCGATCTAGGTCGAAGCAATTAAGTACGGTCGGTAAAGTTGGCCTTATCCCTTCTTTCTTTGGCATATCTGAGCCTTTGATCTTTGGGACGCCTTTGATGTTAAATCCCGTGTTCTTCTTCCCATTTATTTTTACCTCGACTTTTAACGGGATCGTAACCTATTTGTGTATGCAATTTGGGATTGTAGGGAAAACATTTGCGGTCTTTTCGTGGCAAATGCCCGCCCCGATTGGATCATTCCTGTCAACGATGGATTGGCGGGCAGTGGTGTTAGTCTTGATCCTGATCGTGTTGGACGGCATAATGTATTACCCGTTCTTCAAGGTTTATGAACGCAATCTTGTTAAGTTAGAAACGATACCAGATGACGGAACTAATAAGGAAACAAAATAGAGAAAATGGCTAGGTGACTAGCCTTTTTGTGCATGTGAAGGGGGAAGTGTGCAGGATGCCGATCACAGTCAGACAGAACACCCTGTTGGAATATTTAGCACAGGCCGGTCAGCCCTTAACCAGTGAAGACTTAGCCGCGCATTTAGGTGTTTCGCCCAAAACCGTTCGTAATGATATTCGAGTTTTGAACCATATAGGAAAAGGTGTGATTATTGATTCTAAGCGGGGCGTGGGGTATTTTATTGCCGATAATTCTAAGACTCACATCATGACCCATCAAAATGAAGAAAATTTTCAGTATGAAGTACTGAAAGCGGTGATTGATTCGCCACAAGTTAATTTATATGAACTGGCAGACAAGCTTTTTATTAGCGATAGCGCCTTAATGACGATGGTCAGCAATTTAAATAATGTTATTGCTCAGGCGGATCCTAGTTTGCAAATCAGACGCGTTAATAATGATCTGCTTATCAGTGGAACTGAAGGGCAGAGGAGGCACGTGTTCAATTTATTTCTGGCACAGGAGATCCGAGAGAAAAATTTACCACTAGATAAGTACGCTTCCTATTTTGCCTTCAGTGATTTGCGAGAGCTCTATTCTTTGATTAATACGTTGCACGAGCAAGAACACATCAAGATGAACGGATTCGCAGCGATTTCCTTTGTATTGCATATTTCGGTTTTGCTGGAGCGTGTCCATGAAGGTAATTATGTTTACCAAAAACAAACGGACTTAGATCATGATCGTTGCCGCGAGTACGCCGAAGCTTTAAAACGATTGCTAGAAAAGAAGTTTCAAATTGCGTTACCTGACCAAGAGTTAGCATACATTTATCATCTATATTTAGGGCAATTTCAGACTGTCGAACCTGTGAATCAAACTAAGTTAGATCAAGTCATTCATCAGGTTTTAACGGCTATCCGCGAGGCTTTTTATGTTGACTTTTCCCGCGATATAGACTTAGCATCCTACCTTCGGAATCACATGGAAAGTCTGTATCAACGGGCACAGACTAATCATTTTCTGATCAATCCATTGACCAGTGATATTAAAACTCAGTATCCATTCATCTACAACTTAAGCGTTTTTGCAGCTGTTCTCTTTCAAAAGAAACTTAAGTTCCAAATCCCTGACGATGAGATTGCTTATATTGCTCTTCACTTTCTTGCTTCTTACGACACGATTCAATCGGAACGAACTAAGAACATCCTCTTAATTACGCCATATGGGTTGGGGAATCAAAGATTAATTCAGGTCAAGTTAAATCAAATTGAAAATTTTGAGATCAATGTCAAAAACACACCAACAGTTAAAGATGCCCAGCGTGTTATTCATCAAACACGTAATGTAGATCTGGTTCTCACGGCCGAGCTAATCCACGTCAATCTCGGAGTTCCAATTTTCAATTACCACGGACTGCTCTCTAATGAGGATGTGGACGGGATTTCCCGACTTCTGCAAGAGGGAGAGAAAACAACACACCAACTTGTGATGGAGAAGTTTATGGATCCACGTTTGTTTTTCCCAGGTAGAAATTTGACCCATCCAGAAGCTGTCATTCGATTTTTGTGTCAAAAATTGGCTGATAATGGTGATGTAGATGCGAACTACGTCAACTTAGTTCTGGAGCGGGAACGTCTTTCCAGTACGGCTTATGAAAATAATCATGCCATCCCGCATGCCATCCAGCGGGTGGCAAGGAACAGTGCCATTGCAGTTTGTTCCTTGCCGCGGGCGATTGATTGGAACGGTAAGAAGGTCAGATTAGTGCTCTTGTTGGCTCTTACGGCTGAACGTAATAGTGACTTTGAGGATTTATTTGGTGAACTCGTGAAAGTACTAGACTCGACTAGCTTTGTTAACCGATTGGCACGAGTGACAGAATTTGAAACTTTCATTAAGTTGTGCAAAGAGAAGGTTGCAATGCCATGAATAGGCATTTGTTATGGCGGTATCCCAATTCGGTTATTTCTGTCCATTAGTGCTGCTTCACTACAGAAAAAAGATTCAGGAGCTCAAATTTCGAGGCCCTTGAATCTTTTTTGCTTAACCTTGTAGGATATATTATTTAAGGATCATTGAAGCCAATGGATAGCCAACAAACGAGAGAATTAGAACGCCTGCTAATGCGAGTGCCAAACCATAGCGGAGCATGACTTTTAAGTCGACCCAGCCTGATCCGCCAGCAAGTGCCATTGGAATTGTTGAAGGTGGCGTTGACCAAGCATAGGAAGCGCCGGCTGCGATTAGAACGGTTAATGCTGCAACGTTAATGTTACCTAAAGTCAATGCTAACGGGATCAGCAAGGAGTAAAAGACGGTGGCCATGATGGTACTTGAAATAAACTGCTTGAGCATGACCAGCAAGAACATGGCAACCAGTATGAATAGAAAACTGGAAAAGTCACTGACAACTGGGCGGACAATTTTAGTGAAGTATTTGGTGATGCCAAGTTTGTCCTGAACGAGTGCTGCAGAAAGAACCAAAACAGCCGCATTAAAAATCAAAGTATTCCACGGCACGCCTTGGGTTGATGCTTTTTTGAAATCCATGACTGGCTTACCGTCGACATTGATAAGACACAATAGGATGACGCCAATGAAGGCAGGGATGGCGTTTCCAATCGAAGATAGATAAGCGCCAATTTCTGGGAGAATGTTGCCAATGGTTCCTTGAATGATCCAAATAATGATAACAGCAACAAAGACAGAGGCAGTGATCTTTTCCTGCCGCGATATTGGTGGCAATTCAGCCCGTAGTTTTTGAGCGTCAAAACTTCGTAAAGGTTTAACGTCGGGGCGGTAGAAAAATTTATAGATTAACATGAACACGATAAAGACCAGCACGCCTGTTGCAATGCCGACAATGCTGTAAGAGAGCACATCAATGTTGATGTGAGCATCGCGGGCCAAAAAGGTAAGCGGGATGAGGACAATTGCATGGCCAATAGGTGTCATGGAAGAGCCAATACCAACACACATTGCCAGTCCTAAGATAATCATTTGAGGCAAGCGGTCACCTTTTTTTAAACCAA
Source organism: Lacticaseibacillus chiayiensis (assembly GCF_004123795.1). Classification (GTDB taxonomy): domain Bacteria; phylum Bacillota; class Bacilli; order Lactobacillales; family Lactobacillaceae; genus Lacticaseibacillus; species Lacticaseibacillus chiayiensis. The sequence goes on from NZ_MSSM01000012.1 coordinate 39,364, forward strand.
GTTCTTTGAACAACTCTTCAGCAATTGGGATAAAGACAAGCAATGCCGCAGTTTGCGACATAAAAGCTGAAAGAAAAACCGATGCAAACAGGAAGACGACGATGAAGGTCCATGGTCCGCGACTTGCTAATTTGTTTGAAACAGACCAAATAGCAATTCGTTTCGAAAGGCCAGTCTGGGTCATCACATAACTGATCATGAAGAATGCATAAAGAAATGAATTGACCCAGTTGCCCAAACCACTAGCAAATACTTCTGCTTGCGTCATGATTTGAAATAAAACGATGACGCTCATACAAAGTAAGCTTGTCCAACCAATGCCAGCGAAGTTCCAGAGTAGAAGCATCCCGACAAAAATGCCGATCATTTGCATACTGTCAGCAGTTAATCCGGAAGGTGCTGGGATAAAACGGGACAGAAAGATGAACGCAAAAGAGACAACTTGCATCAGTTTATTAAGATTGAAATGGCCGAGGATGGCATGACTATTCGCTTGTTTGACTGTCGTTTGCATTTTAGTTTACCTCACAAGTTTGGTTGACCAGTTCTTCGTGCATCATTATTTTTTTAACTTCAGCTGGGGTTAACGCATAAACATCTTTGTGATTCTTGATAGCGTAGGCGAAGATGGCACCGATTGATTCGCCAACGTTCATCACAATCGGCATTACCCGGGTTGCAGCAAATGTTTCCATATCAGTAGAAATCGCCTTGCCAATAACTGCTAAATTGAGATCTTCTTTGGGGAGACAAACGCCCAGAGGAATTTGATAAACACCATCAATTTTCAAGAAGTGAACCTTTTTCGTGACGGGATCATGAATATCGACTGGATAGCAACCAACCCCGATGCAGTCTTCAAACTGGCGCATTTGTTTAATGTCATCAAGACGAAGGGTGGCTCGCCCATTGAGTTTGACACTTGCGCGAACACCTAAAATTGGGGCAATATTGGACAGATAAGCGTTTTGGCACCCAGGAATTTTTTCTTTAATAAACGAAGCAATTCGATTGATTTGACTTCGGGTCTCGTGCAGCCCTTGTGAAAGTTGTTTAGGGTCACGATAATCAACATTTGTTCGAGTTACATTGACACTGGTGTCATTTGTGCCAGGAATAGGTGCAAAGGCGAGGATTCGACCATGGATAATATTGTTTTCGAAGGCTTCACTGATAACGTCTGAAAGCTTTCCACTCGCAATAAAGGCCTGTAGTGTTGGCAGATCAACGTTAGACAATCTAAATAATTGCGTTGAGACAGCGATATCCTCAGCAGCAAGTCGTTGTGTGTGGCAACGAAGGCTTGTTGCGACCAATGAGTTACTTGTACCGTCTATCAAGTATTTTGTTGAGAACCGGTAAGGCGTTCCAAAATTAGTTACCTGAACCGTAAAACCATTTGCTTCCCTCTTAGCTGCTTGGAAATAAGTGTTATAGAAAACCTGAACGTGGTTTTCGGCTAACATCTCTTCCAAAATTAGCTTCAACACTTCAGGATTGTAACGAAGGCGGTCAACCTTGATCTCTTTATCAGATGACATTGGGAGTTGGTAATAATATTGGCCGGCTTGACGCTCTACAAGTCGGTCAAAAATCATTTGCTCAAAGCCATGATAAAGTGGCTGTTTTAAAAATGTTGCTGCATTAAACTCCGCTAAACCAGACAGTGTGGCATTACCACCGCAAACATTTTGCTGTTCAATAATCGCAACACGAATACCTTTAGATGCTGCCTTTATTGCGGCCAAAACGCCACCAGTACCGCCACCAATAACCATTAAGTCAAAATCCATTAATTTGTCCTCCTTTAGTTTTAAAATCAGATATGTTCAACTCTTCACTAAAGGCAGAATAAGGCATCGCTTTCATTTGTACAATCGATTCTGTATACTGTTTCTATCGATAAAAGCGATGATACTTTTTCAAAGGGAGAACGATTATGAATCTCAATCAGCTGCGCTATTTCTTAGTACTGGCAGAAGTTGGCTCATATAGTGAAGCAGCTTTTCAGTTGGACATAGCTCAGTCGACGTTAAGTCAATCAATGATCAATCTTGAGCAAGAACTGAATACACCGCTGTTTTATAGCGAGAAAAGAATCAGTTACCTAACTGGAGCTGGAGAAGTTTTGCGGAACGAAGCGCAAAAAATTCTTGCGGACGTAGCGGAAAGCAAGGAAAAGATAGCGCAATATCTGGATGGCAATCTTGGCAGTGTGACGATTGGCGTATCTGGCTCGTTTGGTGTGACCATTGTTCCTCAAGTCATCAATCTGTACCGCAAATATCATCCGCAAAATCAACTGACTGTGCGATTAGTACAGGGAAACACGGAGCAACTCATCCAACGATTAAGTAATCACGAAATCGATTTGGGTATCTGTTCTTATTGGCGGCGTAATGAGTTCGTCGAGTTTTCTGCCATTAAACGTGAACCTTACGTTGTTATTACGCCTGTGAATCATGAACTTGTCAGGCAGACGTCAGTTTCGGTTGCAGATATTCTGAAATATCCAATGGTGACGTTTAGTACGCGCAGTGGTGCCTATTATGATGTTGCAAACATCTTAAATGTTGACATGGAACAATTGGACATTGCGATGCAAGTTGACGATCCTGCGATGATGGCTGCTTTGGTGGCATCCGGTGTCGGCATTGCGGTTATACCACGGATATATTTACTGGATCATTTTGAAGTCAAAATATTGCCACTAGCAGAAGCACGTCATCGAGATGTGTACTGTGCATGGCTTAAGTATCAAATGCTTTCACCAGTTGCTAAGGAGTTTCGGTCATTGATTCAGCAATCGTGCGAGATGTCAGGCAGCAACACATAAGAACTGTTGTAGCAAATAAGCTAAAGAGCCCAAATTCGTGCGTTAAGGACAACGAATTTGGGCTTTTTAATTTTTGCTTGTCTGTATTGTTAATATTCAGGCAAACTACTTCACTCCAGAAATAGCTAGATTAAATTTGCAGATTTCGAGAAGGTCTATTTAGCTGCTATTATTTCAGGCTTCCTTCTTTTAACAGCTTTTGTCCGAGAGCACCGCCTGGATGGAATATTGCAAAGTCGGAAGCTGTGAAACCTTTCAATTTTGAAACTGTGCAAGCGATCGCGTCACCGACCATCAACGCTGCCGTTGAGCTGTTTGTTGGCGCTAATCCCAAATCGTCTGCTTCATTCTTGACAGGGATGGTTAGCACGTTTTTGCAAGCTTTAGCCAACTGCGAAGATTCATTCCCAGTTAATGCTACCGTTTCTGCACCAATTAAGTTCAGAGAAGGTATTGGTGCAAGCGTCTCTTTTGTCTCGCCACTATTCGAGATAATAATAACTAGGTCCTTTGAAGTGATCATGCCTAAGTCCCCGTGCATTGCTTCAGTTGCGTGCACAAAGATTGATGGGGTGCCAAGACTCGCAAAAGTAGCTGCAAGTTTAACACCAATATGTCCCGTTTTACCGACACCCATAAAAACTAACCGACCCTTTAACTTCATAATCTTATCAATCAGAGATTCATATTGTGATTCATCAACGTGTGACGCGATCAACTGCATAGCTGAAATTTCCCTCTGCATGTATGTGTGTATTAAGGACATTTTGTTTTCGATCATGTGGATAACCTCCTTATTCCACCTTCATTGTTGACTGCCACAGCAGTAATGACAATCATCGATGATGTGTTGTTTTGTTGGGAAGCAAACATATTTCGAAAACATAGTTCTTTTTGCGAGAAGAAATGCGCATAACCAAGGGATTTATTCTCGCGGGACGCGTTGCTCTTTGTTGAAATTGTGAGCACACAAACAAAACCTGTTACCAGAAAGCATTGATCGATATTCAGATAGCGCTTACATTGAGCTTGTAGAAACGAAGAAGGTGATGTTGAATGATTGAGAAAATTATCACAGAACCATTAATCCAGTTGAAGGTAAAAGCGACAGATTGGCGTGACGCCATTCAAAAAGCGGGAAGCGTTTTAGTCGAAGACGGGGATGTAACTCCAAATTATGTTGATGAAATTATTCGTTCAGCAGAAAAGTTCGGCCCTTATTTCGTGATTGCACCACATGTTGCGCTGGCGCATGCCCCTCGTCAAGCCGGCGCCAACACACTGGCAATGGGCATAACGACTCTGGATCCGCCAATAGATTTTCATAATGAGGCGAATGATCCAGTTCGATACGTGTTTACACTAAGCGCGCCGGATGCGGATTCGCATCTTAAAGCGATGCAAGAGTTTGTCAGATTGCTTTCAATGGATGGCTTTTATGATGTCCTTGATCGAGCTACATCCGGTCAGGAGATTATGGCGTATATTGAGTCAACTGTATCAACGAACAGGAGTGATTGTAATGGTTAAGGTATTAGTTGCATGTCGTGCAGGTGTTGGGTCAAGCCTTATGTTAAAGATCAAATTAAATGAGGTTATTGCTGAACACAAGTGGAATATGGAAGTGATCCATTCCTCTTTAGATGAACTAAGTAGCTTTGATGGCCCGATTGTTGTTACGCTGAGCGACGTTGCTGATGAGCTAAAAGAAGAAGGTGTCAAAAAGGAAATTGTCGGGATTAGGAATTTACTGGATAAAAAGGAAATTTATACGAAAGTAGCAAAAGCTTTACAGGATATTGGCGTCAACTGACAAGAGCAAGATGGGGGATTAATCATGAAGTTTTTAGTTAGTCTGCTTTCCAATCCGGCAATACTTTTAGCGGTTGTGTCTTTAATAGGGCTAATTTCGCAACGAAAAAGTCCAACGGAAGTTTTTACTGGAACGGCTAAAACAGCAATTGGGTTTTTGATATTTGGAATTGGTGCGACAACGATGACGGGCACGCTGCAGAACTTTAACAAGCTGTTTACGGAAGGATTCCACATCAATGGTGTGATCGCATCACCAGAAGCAGCCACGGCACTTGCTCAAAACAAGTTTGGCTTTGCAGTGTCCATGACCTTAATTATTGGATTCATTATGAACTTAGTATTTGCGCGAATAACACCGTTTAAAAATGTCTTCTTCACTGGAGGCCATAGTCTATTTTTTGCGTGTGTTCTTGCCTTGGTTATGAAGGCACACGGTTTTAACAATACTTGGACCATTATTGTGGGTGGAACAATTTTGGGCTTTTGTTCGGCAGCACTACCACAACTTTGTCAGCCGTTTATGCGGAAAATTACTGGTGGTGACTTTCAGGCAATTGGTCACTTCAACATGCTTGGCTACGCACTTTCAGGACTACTTGGTAACGCGTTTAAGAAACATGCCGATGACACAACGGAAAATATTAAGTTTCCTAAAGCGCTATCATTTTTCAAGGATTTCTTAATGGGCTTTGCATTTGTCATGCTGATTCTCTTTTATTTAGCAGCAATTGCCGCGGGTAAGTCAGCTGTCATGAAGATTTCTGGCGGGGTTGATTGGCTAGTTTTCCCACTGATTCAGGCTTTGACATGTACGGCTGGTATTTCGGTCTTAATGACAGGTGTTCGGATGTTCTTAGCAGAGATAACTGCTGCATTTAATGCTTTTGCCGAGAAATTCATTCCAGGATCCCGACCAGCGCTTGACGTGCCAACAATCTTTCCATTTGCACCTACCGCTGTCCTTGTTGGATTCTTAAGTTCATACGCTGCTGGACTTATTGGCGTCCTTATCATGATCATTTTTCATTTTGATATGGTTATCATCCCAGCTGCGCATATCTGCTTCTTCTCGGGCGGAACTGCAGCAATTTTCGGCAATTCAACTGGTGGCTGGAGAGGCGCAGTTTTCGGATCCTTTGTCGTCGGTTTGCTGCTTGTTTTCTTACCAGTGCTGTTGTATCCAGTCATTTCAAGTATGGGCGTGTCAACTGCAATGTTCCCGAATGTTGACTATAACGTTGTTGGCTCACTCTTAAACAGTATCTTGGGACTGTTTCATTAATGATGCTTGGTGGTCACCTAAAAATTAAAAGAGGGAGTTACAGTCATGGCACCTTTGTCAGGAATTTTAGTTGCGATGGTTACACCATTAACCTATGATCAAAAAATCAGTTTTGAGAGAACTGACCGACTCTTAGACCATCTGTTAACTGAAGCCATTGCCGGGATCTTTATCTTAGGAACAAATGGAGAAGCATACGTTTTGAATGAGGAAGAGAAGCTGGCGTTTACTGCTCATGTCATAGGTTATGTTCATGGAAGAACCAAAATATTAGTTGGAACAGGATTAAACGGTACAGCTGAAACAGTGCGTTTTAGTCAAAAAGTGGCCTTAATGCATCCCGATGCGATCACTTTGGTTGCTCCTTCGTTTGTTGCACCTTCGCAACAGGAACTTATCGATCACTTTGCAGCCGTCATTCAAGCCGTTGACGTGCCGGTCTTACTTTATAACATGCCGGCAAAAACAGGGATCAACATTGAACCTTCATCCATGAAGCAACTATCAAAGTATAAGAATTTGATTGGCATAAAGGATAGTTCGGGAGAATGGGATAACTTTGATGGTTACTTGAAAAATCGGCCAAATCGACCATTTTCCGTCATCATGGGCTCGGATGGACGGATTCTTGAAAGTTTGCAGCATGGTGGTGACGCTGCTATTGCCAGCACCGCTAATCTCTTAACAGCTAATAATGTGGCACTTTATCAAGCTTTTGTTAATGCTGACATTGATGCAGCAAAGAAATACCAAGATCATATCGAACCTCTCAGGACGGTATTGCACAAGGCAACTTCGCCTGTATCACTTAAGACGGCGCTTAATATTGCGGGGATTACGGTTGGTCCGACTAGACTACCTGCTAAGATGCCGACCAAAGAGGACTCTCTGTATCGGGAGACGCAAAATGTCATTAGTGCTTATCAGCAGCAGGGCATTGTTTAGAAAAGGAGAACAACATT
>NZ_MSSM01000013.1 GCF_004123795.1 Lacticaseibacillus chiayiensis
ACACAAAGTCGCTGTTCTCGCCGCTGTCACCAGCCCTTATTCCAACGGTCCGATCGAAGGGGTTAACCGCCTCATCAAGTCACTCAAACGATCCTGTTTTGGCTTCAAGAATCAGCTGAACTTCTTCAAACGAATCTACCAAATCACGGCATAACATGACAAAGACGGCTCCCCAAATGGAGAACCGCCTCAAATGATAAATTTATTCTTCAACACCAGTTGACGCAGAGCCACTTATTCATGACTCGAACCAAACGAATCGGCGAAGACGGCGCGATTTTTGTAGAAGTATTCCACACCTGAATAAATGGTGAAGAACACAGCAACGTAAAAGAGAATCAACGCAAATGGCACATTGATGTTATTAAACCACGCATTGTTTAACATCAGAAAAATAATCGCAAACATCTGGGTGTTGGTTTTAATCTTACCAGGCCAAGCTGCTGCGAGGACTTCGCCTTTATTGGAAAGCAGGAGCCGTAAGCCGGTCACTGCCAACTCCCGCCAGAGAATGATCGCTGTTCCCCATGCCGGAATCTGGCCATCAGCGGTTAAAAAGATAAAGGCCGTCATGACTAACAACTTATCCGCTAATGGGTCTGCAAACTTGCCGAAATTCGTCACTAGGTGTTGACTGCGGGCAATATGACCGTCCGCGAAATCGGTAAGTGACGCGACGATGAAAATAATTAAGGCAATGAACCAGCTTAATGCCACCTTGGTTCCTGCAATGGTCAGATAACCTGCTGGCCAATTAAACGCAAGCAATAACGTAAAAACCGGAATTAAGAAAATCCGAATCAACGTCAACTTGTTTGGAAGATTCATTCTTGGGATCCCTCGCTTTCACGGGTAGTGTTTGTGAAGGTGATTGTCCGCACGATACTGGTTCCGTTTGAAATATCAACGTCTTTGCCATTCAGTTTGATGGTTGTTACCGTTGCATTACCAGAACGGACTTGGAAGGTTGATACGTTATCCGGTAGTGAGACTTCTTGCGTATCACCAGATGTTAAGGAGCCTTGCCAAGTGGTCGTACCATTGACAATCACTGAAACCCACGCCGTTGCTCCTTTAGCACCCAACGTAAGCTTGTTGCCGGTAGCCGGCAGATTCTTGAGTGTAACTGCCTGCGTTGCGCCATTTGCTGCGGCAACGGAAATATCGAGTTTACCGCTCTCTTCTTTCTTCTCTTTAGACGCTTTTTCAGATGGCTTTGAACTGCTTGAAGCGGATGCCTTGCTGGACTTTGCACTACTGCGTTTAGACGAAACAGCAACGCTTTCAGAATCCGCCGGTATCGTCTGCTTCGGTCCAGATTGCGACATCAACATCACAGCATAAATGACAATAACCGCTACAACCACAATACCTGCCACCGCAATCTGCGGTAAGTAACGCCGCAACCGGTTGACTGGACTGGCTTCTTCAGCGCGGGTTGCGCGCGTCTTATTTTCAACTGATTGAGCAGCATACTCTTTTGGCTGCGGTTCCGGAATGTCCTGCTGAAACTGCGTCAAAAGCTCATCACCGTCAAGACCAACCGTATCGGCATATTGTTTGATGAAGGCACGCACGTAAAAATCACCTGGCAGCGCATCGAAATGTCCTTCTTCGATGGCGATCAGATAGCGTTTTTGGATTTTGGTGATCTGTTGCAGATCATCAATGGTATAACCCTTTTCGATCCGGGCGTCACGTAATTTTTGCCCAATTTCATCCATATGTTTTCTTCACCCGCTATTTTTTATTAACCATATTTAGTATAGCATGAAAAACCATCTGTAAGCCTTAAGAAATCCTTTGTTTGCTAGATGCGCCAGCCACCTGTGACATAAAGGGTCTGACCTGTCAGGTAAGCGGCATCTTCGGCAATCAGCATAGTGACATAGTAACTAATATCCTGTGGGGTCGCAAACCTGGCAGCAGGAATTTCGGCACGGACCTTGGCTAACGATGACGGATCAAACATCTGCGTATTCATTTTAGTCGCCACCGCACCAGGAGCCACAACATTAACCGTGATACCAAGGCTTGCCACCTCTTGCGCATAAGCTTTAACAAACGCACTTTGCGCTCCTTTTACTGTGCTATAAGCCACTTCCATCGCCGAACCGGTTCCACCATAAACCGAACCGATAAAAATCACCCGGCCATGACCTGATTGTGCCAGCTTATGTTCCACTTTGGTTAACAGCACCATCGGCGTCAATAAGTGCACCCGCATCAAGGCCGTCATTTCAGGCACAGTCGTCTCTTTGAAAAGATGATAGTAAGTCATCCCCGCAGCAAAAACAACCGCATCAAGGCTAAATAGTTGCGCGGTTAATTCGTCTAGATGCTGATCATCGGTCAAATCATACTGAAGCGGAATAAAATCCTGATACGGGTAAGCCGCCTGAAAAGTTTTGACCTGATCCGTTACGATTTTCTCGTGACGATAATAGTGAAGATAAAGCGACCAGCCATCTGCTGCCAGTTTTGCGGCGACTGCCTGGCCAATATCACCGGATGCGCCAATAATCAATGCAGATCTCATGATTGACCCTCCGGAAGCATTGTCAAAACCGTTAAGGCATCAGATTGGAAAATTTGGGAAATCAACTGCTTGACATCATCAAAACCAATGCTGTTCAAAACCTCGGGAAATTCAAACAGCTGCGCCTGACCAAAACGCAAGGCACTCAATTGATTGGCAACCCCGTTCAGGCCATTCAGACCCGCATAATACTTGCCTAACGAAGCACGCTTAATCAATTCTACTCGCTCACTCGTCAAATCAGACTGCGCCGTTGCATGCAGCAAAACCCGTTTAATGGCGGCACTCAACGCTTGAGGATCATCCGTATCGCCGCCAACAAGTCCATAGCTGAAACTACGCTGATTGGTAAAGTCAAAATCAAATGAATCATCAATCAGCCCCTGATCATACCAATTCTGGTAGAGCTGGGACGAATCGCCGAATAAAACTTCCAGTAACAGCCTAATGGTCAGCTGATACCGCCACCCCCTTGTTGTCTGCGGAATTGCTACCTGGCCTTTGAAGCCCACTAAGGTTTTAGGGCGGCTAACCGGCATTTTCAACTCACGGTAAGGGATAATGTCGGCTGTTTGTAAATCCGCTTCAACGCCGCGAACAATGGGCTGCGGTGCCGGGAAATGCTTCTTGGCCTGATTATCGGCAACAAAGTCAATGATTTCGGCAGCATCAATATTACCGACGATCACCAATGTCATGTTGCTAGGTTGGTAAAAAATCCGGTGAATAGTATACAACATTTCCGGGGTGATCTGCGCGATGCTGTCTGCAGTTCCTGCCACATCGACGTGCGCCGGATGATTTGGAAAAAGATTTTCCAACAGCCCGGCATAAACACGCCAACCGGGATCGTCTTGATACATCTGAATTTCCGAGCCAATAATCCCTTGCTCTTTGGCAACCGAACTCTCTGAGAAAAACGGTTCTTGCACAAAATCCAGCAAAATCTGCAGATTCTTGGTTAGCTGCGTCGTTGCCGAAAACAGGAAACTAGTTTTGGTTGCACTAGTAAATGCATTGGCTGAAGCACCGGTCTCACCGAATAAGTCAAACGCATCATGGTCTTCTTTTTCAAAAAGTTTGTGTTCCAGAAAATGGGCAATCCCAGCCGGATAAGTGACCATCTTCTTGCCATCTGGGGCAAACCGAGTATCGATCGCGCCATAGTCTGTGGTCATAATCGCATAGCTTTTGTGATACGCCTGGCGCGGTACGACTTGGAGCCGCAAACCATTGGGCAACGTTGTTGTGACCAAATTTTCATCAACATCGTTAAAATATTGCGTCTTCATTCGCTGTCCTCTCCAGTCAGAAAATACGTCGCTTGAAGTTGCATGCCGGCTGCCGCTTTCTGAACCGCCTGACGATCCACCTTCTGAATGCGGCGCGCAAAACTTTCAAAATCTTGAGGCGCATCCGGAACCAACAGCTGATACAGTGCCTGATTGGTTAAAAACCGCGGGCTGTCATACGCTGCCCGTTGATGATCCAAAATGCCGTCTTTAATGGACTGCAAAAGCTTATCGGAAAACTCGCCGTTCACGACTGCCGCCAGTTGCTGCTGAATTAAGTCGGCAACCTGGTCGTGCGCTTTACCTTCAATCCCGGTTTGAACCAACATCAAGCCACGAAACGCGTCTAACATTGAGCTGGCGTAATAAGCTAAGCTAGCCTTTTCCCGCACATTGGTGAATAAAAGCGACAAACTGGATCCGCCGAATAATTCCTCGGCTACTAACGCAGCGGTGTACTCGGGACCCATCAAATCCGTTGTCACATGATAAGCCAAGTCAAATTTAGCTTGTTGTGCGACAACCATTTTTGTCTGAGTCAACACTTCAGGGTGCGGAGGCAGATCAAAAGCGATTGCCGGCATCGTCCGGGAACGCGCTGCCAGCGGCCAATCAGCAAACAGCGCTTCCACCTGCTGTTCCTGCACGTCCCCCAGAACCGTGATCATCACTTGATCTTGACTCATCAGCTGATGATAATAGTCCGTCAAATCTACCGCCGTCAGCGGTGCTAAATCTTCCCGCGTGCCAAAACTAGGGATGGCTTGATCGGGATCAACGCCAAAATACAAGCGTTGTACACCCAACGCGGCTTGCGTCTGCCGATCATCATCCAAACTAGCCAGATAATGATCCAGATTTTCTTTTTCGCGATCAAAGGTCACCTGATCAAATTGATCGTTGTGAAAATTCGGTGCAAAAAGAACCGACCGCAAAAAGGCAACCGCTTGCGGTAACAATGGTTGATCCGTAAACCGATCATCGACAGTGCTCATTGTGACGCCGATTCGGTGCAATCGGCCTTCCCGCGCAACGCCGATACTAAAGTTAGCGCCATACAGTGCCTCTAAATGAGCCGCCATTGCCGCTTGCGTCGGATATTGCTTACTGTTTGTTTCCAATAAGCTGGTCAGCAAAGTGCGCTTGGTGATCGTTGCGCGCCGCAATGGCGTCAGAAATTGAACATTAATACGAGTTGTTTTGAATTGAGTCGTTGGCAAAACAATGAGCCAAACTCCCGGCTTGATTTCTTTTTGCATAATCTCCCTCATGACTGATTAGCATTGGTTGCCGATTCTGGTGTGGCAAAAACTTTTCGCGGTTTACTGCCTTCACTTGGGCCAACGATTTGGTTAGCCTCTAGATCATCGATAAGTCGCGCCGCCCGATTATAGCCGATACGAAAACGCCGTTGCAGCATGGAAGTCGAAGCACTCTGCTGTGAAATGACAAAAGCCTTGGCATCATCGTATAACTCGTCTTCGGAATCACCTTGCTGCTCGGTTTCAACACTTTCCGTCGGTGCCATGCTTTCAACATAGGCCGGCGAAACCTGATCCGTAATTGCTTTAACGACCCGCTCTACATCAACCGATGGAATAAAGGCGCCTTGAATTCGTAATGGCTTTGATGCACCGATTGGCGAAAATAGCATGTCGCCGCGACCAAGTAACTTTTCAGCGCCGTTACTATCCAAAATCGTGCGCGAATCAATCCCGCTAGATGTGGCAAACGCAATACGGGATGGGATGTTAGCCTTCATGAGCCCAGTGATCACGTCTACCGACGGGCGCTGGGTCGCAATGATGACATGAATCCCAGCTGCACGCGCCATCTGGGCAAGCCGGACAATGGCCGTTTCAATCTCGTGACCGGCAACCATCATCAAATCGCTTAATTCATCGATAATGACAACAATGTAGGGCATTTTTGTCTGACCGCTGGCCGGATCGGCTGCGACTTTTTGATTAAATTCCTTCATATTACGGACACCGGCCGCGGCAAATCGTTGATACCGTTCATCCATGGCGGTCAGAATTTTATTCAACGCACTCAGCGCCTTTTTTGCCTCAGTGACAACCGGCGTCAGTAAATGTGGCACGCCATTATACACGGACAATTCAACGCGCTTAGGATCAATCAACATTAAGCGGACGTCGGTCGGTTTCGCACGCATAAGAATGCTGGTTAAAATGACGTTGATCATGACCGATTTACCGGAACCGGTTGCCCCGGCAATCAATAAATGCGGCATTTTCGTCAAATCAAACGTCACGACTTTACCATTGACGTCGCGGCCAAGGGGCAAAACCAGCGGATGATTCGGAGCCTTGGGTGTTTCGGCCATGACTTCTTTAAAGCCAACTGTCGCAATGTGCTGATTCGGCACCTCAATGCCAATGAGTGATTTTCCCGGAATCGGTGCTTCAATCCGAATATCTTTAGCGGCAAGCGCCAAGGCCAGATCATCGGATAAATTCACGATCTTGGAAACCTTTACGCCAACAGCCGGTTGAATCTCGTATTGGGTAATTGACGGGCCTAACGTGGCACTTTTAACGGCCACCTTGACACCAAAACTTTCAAACGTGTCTTTTAATTTCGTTCGATTGGTTTTGATCGCCTGATATTCAGCGCTTTGATCAACCGGCGGCGTTGCGGTCAGCATGTTCAAACTCGGCAGTTGATAATCCGCTGCGGGTATGTCTGAATCCGTATCGTGAACAGCTGCAGGTTTCTGGCTTGCCGGTGCAACTGCCGAACTTGGCGGGGCGACTTTAACTTGTGCCTCGCTCTGTGGGGCTGGTGGCACCGGTGCAGGCCCGTTAATCGTAAAATCATCTGCTCGTTCCGAAGCAGGATCTGTTTGGGCGTCAGTCGATACTACTGCTGGTTTTGTTTTTGCCCCCGATGTTGTCGACCGTGCTGCCACTTTCTTGGCGTGTTCCTTCTTTAAATCAACGAAACTGCTATAAATTTGAAGTACCCCTCGTTTGCAAGCCTGTCCAAACGCTTGCAACCAGCTAAAAACCTGATCAGCACCTACTCCCAAAAACACGAGTACGCCAGCGATAACGCCAAACCATGCCAGAATCGTTGCACCAAGACTGCTCAACAGTGGCGCTAGCAATGAAAAAAGAAAAGCTCCGAGTAACCCGCCGCCAACTTGCGAAGCAGTCGTCATCAAGCCGAAATCATTTTGCAACAGCCGCCAAGTGGTCAAAAGATAATGGCTGTGAACATTTAAGGTCGCCATCGTGTTAGCGGTCAATAAAACCAGCGCGGCAATGAGGACAATCGCCAGTCCTACCCATACATGGCGTGCCAATTTGGGTAGACGGTCAGCCAATAAAAACCAAATGCCCGTCACAATTGTTGCGGCACTCACAACCAGAAAACTATCGCCGACAACTAACCGAAAAACATTCGCTAACACTGTACCCACTATCCCTAAGCGAAAAAACGCCAGGCTTGCGAACACCACAAATAGCGCCCCGACCCAGCTCAGGGTGTGCTGTTGTTGTTTCGTCGGTCGTTTTTTGCGCGGACGTCCACGCCCGCCGCGTTTTTGTGCCATGCTGACTCTCCTTCCATTCCTGCCTATTATACACGAGCTGAAGCCGCAATTAAAAAAGGCAGCCACCAAGCCGCCTTTTTGCTCCTTTAAGTATCAAACGCCATTAATGCTGTCCGGGTTGTTCCTCATTGGGCCCAAACTGCAGATTAACGCCTTGATCCAAAGCGACCGCGGTCACCTGATATGTTAACGTTTCAATCGTTTCAACCAACGGCCGGCTGAGCTTGCCTAGCTCTTCCTGTGGCAACTCGTTAGCCTCGCCAAAGTAATCCATCACCTGAACGATTTGCGTGATCTTCCCCGAAATTTCAAAACTTGAATTATCCGGAACAACGTCAAACGGGATCATCATCTCAAAAAGATTGCCTTTCTTCAGTTCTTCCTGTCTTTTGGGATCGGACCACTGAATCTGACGCATGGCCACCTGCAAGTCATTCTTGACCGGGGTGTCTTGTTTCACGAGATCATAATGAAATGATTCGACAGTAATTGGGTAACGTTTTGCTTCCATGTTTGAGGCCTCCTGAATTATTTCAATTTGTCGTGTTGATAAGTATGCACTGTTTCCAGTCCGGCAAAATGCTGTTGCCGCAATGCCTCATAAATAACCAACGCTGCACAGTTGGAAAGGTTCAGCGCCCGCACGTTTTCCGTCATGGGAATCCGCAAACACTGATCGGCATGTTCCCGCATGAAGCCTTCTGGTAAGCCAGTGGTTTCTTTGCCGAATAAAAAGTAATGATCCACGTCCGTATCGGTATAATCGCAATCCGAATATGTCTGATCGGCAAATTTAGTAATAAGATACAAGTGCCGCGGATCTGCAACCGTGCTCATAAAATCATCCAGACTGTCGTGATAAATAATCCGCACCTTGGCCCAATAATCCAGACCCGCTCGTCGCAGATGCTTGTCATCGGTTTCAAACCCCAACGGCTTAATCAAATGTAAGTAACTGTTGGTCGCAGCACAGGTCCGCGCAATATTACCGGTATTTGCCGGAATCAGCGGTTCAAATAAAACAATGTGATTCGCCATGTTATCGTCCCTTCAACACAAGTGCTTTCAGTGTAGCACACTTGCAGCACACAATTCGCCCATATTCCTGCACTGAATCGCAAAAGATCGCCGATTGCCGCCAAGTGTTTCGGTCCATTTGTAGCCGAAATCGGCATCGTCAAGCGCAGGTTCGAGCAAAGCCGTTTTTGGGCAACAAAAAAACGCATTGCTTCGGAGCGCACTCAGCGAAGCGATACGTTAGTGAAGTAATTTATCGCAAACTTTTATCAATTACCCAAAAGCTAGCCCTGATAAAAGCCCAAAATAAATAGCTTAAAAGAATATTAACACCGGCTACCCCCGTTTTCAACCCCCTTACTTGACAAGATGTGCAACGATTAACAGATCAACTTCAATGTGAATGCTTGAAAGCGGCTTCGCCAACATTGCGCGGCGGCGTGCGGCCGGTGCCTGCCAAGACAAGGGGGTCATGGTTAACAAATCAGCAAACTGATCGGCTGCTAACGGGAAGTCATATGTTATCGGACGAATCTCTGCTTGGGGAAAGGTCGCCAAAAAGCGCTCCAGCACCGGGCGATTGTCATAAGTTGCCTTGGTGGTTCCGGCATACAAACCGGCCCGTAGTTCTTTGAGGTACCAGGCGCGGGGAATAATTTTCAATAGCTGTCCGTTCGGCCGCAACACCCGCCGAAATTCCCGGTAGTTGCCAGGCGAGAAAATGTCGGTCACTGTATCAAAAGTCGCATCGACAAACGGCAAATGCGCCAAATCAGCCACCGCAAATAAAGCTGGCGTCGCCAAACTACCGGCTAAGTTAATTGCTGGCGCCGAGATATCAAAACCCACAGCCATCTGCTGCTTTTGCTCTGCCAAATAAGCTGTCGGAGTACCTTCACCACAACCGACATCCAGTAAGCGTTGATGAGGCTCCAGATACGTCGCCATGGCATCCAAAAAAGGCTGAACAAACCGGCAGCAAGCATCCGTCGTCTAGCCGCCAACATCGTCGCTGTATATTCGGTTGCGACCTGCTGACTTAAAAAGTTCACGGTTCCTTTTCGGCTAAAATCGCGGACGTGCCCTTGCGAACATACCAGTGAATCCCGTTCAACGCGCATGGCGTTACCGCATACCGGACAGGCAAAGAGCTGCTCTTGCCGCGCGGCTAATTGAATTTTTGCTTCGCGTTTTCGCATGATTTTCCTTTCTGTACTTTGAGGCGGCTTGTTGTAAACTAAAAGAAAAAAGTCAAGGAGTGTGCCATGCTTTCAATTTACCGCTTTGATGAGAAATCCGGCCGACTGAATCCACAATCGCGTATCCGCCCCGGTGTTTGGATTAATGCTGTCAATCCCACACCGGAAGAGCGCCAGCAACTGCAGGATAAGGCTAACCTTTCAGAGGCTTTCCTACTATATGGACTTGATCCTGATGAAGGTGCCCGTTACGAGTTCGATGAGAACAATAACAGTCATCTTTTTATTTTCGATATGCCCACGGTCACCCGAGATGCGCGCAAAAAGGTCGTTTACAAAACTGGCCCATTAGCTATCATCATTACCAATATTGCGGTGATCACGATCAATGAAGAGCCCATTCCGCTACTAAGCCTATTTTCAGAAGGCAAGATCAGCGACTTTAACCCGCAGCATCAAAACCGGTCCGTTCTCCAAATCCTCTATCAGATTTCGATCAGTTACCTAACATACCTGCGCGACTTGAACAAGGCTCGCGAAGCAATTGAAAGTAAACTTCAACACAACCTGCGCAACGAAGAACTTTATGGCTTGATGGGTATTCAGCGCTCCCTGGTTTACTTCATGATGAGTCTGCGGACCGACCGAAATGTTTTAGAACAACTCAAACGAACCAACCCGTTAAATCTCAACGAAGACGATCGAGACTCCTTAGAAGACACCCTCATCGAAAATCAGCAGGCCGTTGAAATGGCGCAAATCAGCAATTCCATCATTAACGAAACTGCCGATACCTATTCGTCAATCATTAACAATAACATGAACAGCGTTATGAAGTTTTTAACTTCCTACTCGATTCTGCTGACAATTCCAACACTGGTTTTCTCTTTTTACGGCATGAACGTCCACTTGCCGCTGGCCGATATGAAGGTCAGCTGGATCATCACCATTGCTATTTCTATCGCCCTTGCCGTTGTCGTAGCCTTTCAATTTTGGCGCAATAAGTTCTTTTAAACACGTCACACCAAGCCAGAAGCAGCGGCTTTTTCTTTTTTTGAAGTAGAATCCGAACATTAAAAAGAAAGTGGTCGATTTTGATTGACTTTTACAATTGATTCGCGTATCTTAGCACTTGGTGTTTTGAATAACACCAAAAATGCTTAACAATGTTCGGCTTTTGCGAAAGGATGAATCCGATGAACAACGGCATGCAGATTTTTGATTATGAAGACATTCAAATGATTCCCAACAAATGTGTGGTGCGCTCACGTAAAGAGGTTGATACCAGCGTGAAGTTTGGCCCGCACACTTTTAAAATTCCGGTTGTTCCTGCCAATATGCAGACCATCATTGATGAACCTTTGGCGATCTGGCTGGCCGAACACGATTACTTCTATATTATGCACCGCTTTCAACCGGAACGGCGCATGGATTTTGTCCGCGACATGAAGAAGCGCGGACTGATTGCTTCGATCAGTGTCGGTGTCAAAGATGAAGAATTCGATTTTATCGAAGCATTGGCAGCCAATGAATTGACTCCGGACTATATCACCATCGATATTGCCCATGGTCATGCCCAAATTGTGATTGACATGATTCAACATATCAAACACTATCTGCCAAATGCCTTTGTGATTGCCGGCAACGTTGGTACGCCCGAAGCTGTCCGCGAACTTGAAAACGCCGGTGCCGATGCAACCAAAGTCGGGATTGGTCCCGGTAAAGTCTGCATCACCAAATTAAAAACCGGTTTCGGGACCGGCGGCTGGCAGCTCGCTGCCGTTCGCTGGTGCGCAAAGGCTGCCCGCAAACCGATTATCGCTGACGGTGGCATCCGCAACAATGGCGATATTGCCAAGTCCATTCGGTTCGGTGCCACCATGTGCATGATCGGCTCCTTATTTGCCGGCCATGAGGAAACACCGGGCAAACACGTGACGATTGACGGCAAAGAATACCAGGAATATTACGGTTCCGCATCGGAATATCAAAAAGGGACCCATCATAACGTTGAAGGTAAGAAGATTCTTTTGCCAGTGAAGGGTAAAATCGGCGACACGTTAAAAGAAATGCAAGAAGATCTTCAATCGGCCGTTTCTTATGCAGGTGGCCGTGACCTTGAAGCCTTGACCAAGGTCGATTATGTCATCGTGAAAAATTCGATTTTTAACGGCGACCAATACTAGAAGGCTTAAACGCGTTCAATGGCGCAGAAGTCTGCATGTAAGGACCTCAGGCGCAATGGCCAAGATCGGGCCATCACGCCTGAGCCCACTTACACTCCGACTTCTAACCGCGCCAGTTCACGCTCTTACCTTTTGTAAGTATTGCGAGTCGACTGCGGCTGTGCTATGCTAAGTGGGTTGAACTGTTCGAATATAACCGTTAAAAAACAAACCACAAACAAGGAGTGATTGCATACATGGCGAAGAAGTCAAAGATTGCCAAAGAAAAAAAGATTGAAGCGACGATTGCCAAATACGCACCGCTGCGTGCCAAGTATAAGGCTGAGCACAATTATGCCGCATTGCAGGCGTTACCGCGAAATGCGTCCCCTGTTCGTGCCCATAGTCGTGATGAGCTTGATGGTCGGCCACATGCTTACATGCGTAAATTCAAGATGTCGCGTTTAAACTTCCGTGATTTGGCCCATAAAGGCCAGATCCCCGGCGTTCGCAAGGCATCATGGTAAAAAGAGACACCTTATGACTGCTTCCTCGAATTTTGGAGGCGCAATGTCATGAAGGTGTTTTTTTCTGGCCAATTTGATAACCTTTTGCTAAGCTTGCGTTTCGTACAACAAGGTCGTCCCGACTTTAAAAGCTGGTCGATGAGTCGGTTTGAGATAAATTGCATTTTGCATCGGCTTATCCGCGGGCACGTCCTGAAATAACAAGGTCACGTGACCGATCGCTTTTAAATTGCTATTAGCCAACTGCCCGACATACGTCATCGTAAAGGTGTCATCGTCAATCATTAATTGATCGCCTGCTTGAATCGAAAACTGTGCTAAAGATGTCGAATCAGTAAACTGCTGGATTACCGCCACATCCCGCAAAGCATCGGTCGCTTGCGGTCCAAACAGAATAATCATAGGATCCTTCGAACTCAATGCTTCCTTGCCAATTGCCGTTACTGTTGCCTTGAATTGCATGCTAAAAGCCCCCGATTGTTGAACGCGTTATGGTCAAAAAATAATCATTTTGCATCATGAAAAGAGCAGCTCTTTTTGACTCTCGACATCGAGTCCTGCTGCTATGCATCGTCACCCATTTTCCCCGCTAGGTCACGCCTTCTATCATAGCATAAGCAATAGCAAAACATGCTATACTCAAGATATATTCGAAGGGAGAATTCGTTCATGAAGCAAAGACTCTTATTAGGCGGTTATACGCGCCATGGCGGTGCCGGTATCTACGCAGGTACTTTTGACGATACGCAAGACCAATTGGCTGCACCCAAGCCGTTCATCTCCGATTTAGGTTCACCGACATATTTGGCAGTGTCTGATGACAATATTTTATATGCAGTAGATGCGGAAGGTGACCAAGGCGGTGTTGCCAGTTATGATCTTAACACGAATCCCCCGCGCTTGATCAATCGGGTTTTGGCCCCCGGATCATCACCTGCCCATGTTTCTATTGATGAAAATCGTCAGCTCGTTTACGCCAGCAACTATCACGAAGGCCGGGTTAATGTTTATAAAATCAATCGTGACCACAGCCTGACCGCAACGGATGAAGTCATTCATACTGGCAACGGGCCGCGTCCCGAACAGGACAGTGCCCATGTTCACTTCGCTGCGGTGACGCCAGATTTCCAAAGGCTAGCTGTTGTGGATCTGGGTAACGATACCTTATCGACTTATGCTGTAAGCGAAGACGGTAAACTCAGCGATTCAGTAGTTTTCCACACTGAACCCGGATTCGGTCCGCGGCACATTGTTTTCAATCACAATCAGCCAATCGCCTATCTACTTGGCGAATTGTCAAGTAAGGTCAGTGTTTTAAGTTATGACGCCGGTACTGGCAGCTTCAAACTCATTACAACGCTGCCAACCATTCCGGCAGATTACACTGATCATAATGGCGCAGCTGCTATTCGTCTCAGCAGCGATCAACGTTTTCTTTACGTCTCCAATCGCGGTTTTAACAGCTTAACGGTCTTTGCCGTAAGTCCGGACGGTCGCAATCTGACGCAGTTGCAACAAATCAGCACGGCTGGCGATTTCCCACGCGACTTTAATTTCGATCTGACAGAACGTTACATTCTGGCTGTCAATCAAAATACCAGCAACGGCACCTTATACAGCCGCGACCCGAAAACCGGTACACTCACGGAACAGCAACGCGATATTCCGACACCGGAAGCTGTCAACGTCTTGTTCTTAGCGGATAAGTAGCCGAGTTTCTAGCTCGCGGAGAAAATGATTAATTATCACAATAACGAGAAGCTGAGGCATAATTCTCAACTATAAGAAAAAGGCGAACAAAAAAGTTGCGTTCGTCTTTTGTTTTGCCGTGAATGATTTGTAAGAAGTTTTAAGATACTACAAGGCGGAGCAATCGCAGGCCAGATGGGGATCAAGCCTTTTTGACGACACCAAGGCCGTAACCATCTTCGACCACTTTCTTTTCAAGCAACCAACACAGCCTACTAGTGTTGCCGAATTATGTAAGATCCCAATAAATTGCGGCTTCAATGTGGCAAGTAGGCTAAAACCTTGTATACTGTTAACATTGAGAATTGGAGGGTTATTATGCTTGATATTATTAAAGCCGCGATTATTGGGATCGTCGAAGGGCTGACGGAATTTCTCCCGATAAGTTCCACCGGCCACATTGACCTAGTTAGTCAGGTTGTTAAATTGTCTCAGGGACGCGAATTCATGGACATGTTTGAATATGTCATTCAGTTCGGCGCAATTCTAGCTGTCATTTTATTATATTTCAATAAGCTGAATCCATTTTCCAAGCCGACCGTGAAGGAACAAAACGCAACATGGCAGTTATGGGCAAAAGTCATCGTCGCGGTTTTGCCTTCCGTCGTCGTTGGCCTGCCGCTTAATGACTGGATGGATAAACATTTACATACACCACTCGTCGTTGCCACTACTTTAATCGTTTATGGGGTTTTGTTCATCATCGTGGAAAACTACCTCAAAAACAAACCGTCACACATCACGACATTGGCTGATATCACTTACCAAACCGCACTATTGATCGGTCTTTTCCAGGTCCTGTCAATTGTACCTGGCACTTCCCGCTCCGGCGCGACGATTCTGGGGGCCTTATTAATCGGCACGTCCCGCTACGTTGCGACTGAGTTTTCCTTCTTCTTGGCGATTCCGACCATGGTTGGGGTTTCGATTCTAAAAATCGGCAAGTATTTGCTGCAAGGCAACGGCTTCACCGGTGAACAGTGTATGGTCTTATTAACCGGCTCCGTCGTTTCATTCCTGGTTGCCATCGTCGCCATCAAGTGGCTACTTAAATTTGTCCAGACACACGATTTCAAAGCCTTTGGCTGGTACCGAATCGCGCTTGGTACTATCGTGTTGCTTATGATGTTCCTTTAAAGTCACCATAGGAGGCAAAAATGTTACGAGAAGTTGCTGTTGAAAATTATACGCATATCCCCCAAGCCTTAGCTGCTGGCGCCGATCGTATCGAACTTAACGATAATCTGGCGGTGGGCGGCACAACGGTTTCGAAAGGCGTTATGGCGGAAAGTGCAAAATATGTCCACGAACATGGGCGCAGTCTTGTGACCATGATTCGGCCGCGGGGCGGAAATTTCGTCTACAATGACACCGAACTAAAAATGATGGAAGCCGACTTGTTTGAAGCGCAGGCACTCGGTGTTGATGGCGTGACTTTTGGCGCCTTGACCACAGATGGCCTGATTGACGAGGATGCGATGACCAGTCTGATTGCAGCGAGTGCTGGCATGAGCGTGGTTTTTCACATGGCCTTTGATGCCATTCCCGAAGACGAACAACCGGCCGCTATCGACTGGCTCGCAGCACATCATGTTGACCGCATCTTAACGCACGGCGGACCGCTCACGACCCCGATCGAGACAACCCTGCCCCACTTACAAATGCTGATCGCTCACGCCGCAGATCAAATCACGATTCTTCCCGGCGGTGGTATCACCAGTCAAAATGCCGCGGCAATTGCCGACAAGTTAGGTGTCAAAGAATTGCACGGTACTAAGTTGATTCAATTTTAAGCCAAACACCGTCGCGGCCCGCCTGTGCTAGACGCGATTGAATAAGGCTATTCCAAAATCGGTTCTTGGAACAAAAAGGCTCACCAACACAGTCTTTTGTCTCAGAACCGATTTTTTTGATGTATTGATAGAATGCTGCGTATTAGCTCAAACCGGTTTTTCTTTTTAGATAACGCGCGGTATGATACTAGAGGGAAAAATGAAACGAGGGTTACGCATGATGCGAAAATTTTTTATCGGTATAATAGCATGCTTCGGACTTTTGACCTTATTCGGTTGCCAGAAAAAAGCTCAACCGACTTACCTCAAAACCCCGTATACACAAAACGAATTCGTGATGGGCACGACTTGTACTTTAACGATTTACGATAAGGGCAAAAAGTCGGCACTCAAAGACGGCTTTGACATGATCCACCATGTTGATAATGAGGCGACACTGACACGCAGCGGTTCCGTGCTTGATAAAATCAATGACAATGCCGGCGTTAAGCCAGTCAAAGTGCCAAAAGACTTCATGCCGCTATTGGAAAAGGCTTATTATTTTTCCAAAAACTCAAATGGCAGCTTTGATATGGCGATCGGTGCGGTCACAAATCTGTGGCAAATCGGTTTACCGGGTGCCCGGGTGCCCGCGCAAAGTGAAATCAACCAAGCATTGCCGCTGGTTAACTGGCGCGACGTCAAACTGGATCCTAAAAACAACACTGCCTATCTTACTAAAAAGGGCATGCGCCTCGATTTCGGTGGCATCGCCAAAGGCTGGGTAGCCGACAAAGTTCGTGAAGTGTTACGTAAGGACGGCGTCACGTCTGCCATTATCGATCTTGGCGGTAACGTGGTTGTCATGGGCCACTCACCATTAGGGGCCAAACGGGACTGGCATGTGGGCATTCAGGATCCGACTGCCGCGCGCGGCACCGCTGTCGGCACCATTCCGGAAAGTGACGAATCGATCGTCACTGCCGGCACCTATGAGCAATATCTGATTTCCCACGGCCATAAATACATTTACCTTTTTGATCCCAAAACCGGTTATCCTTATGACAATAATCTTGCTTCAGTCACCATCGTTTCCAAAAAAAGCGTGGATGGCGATGCATTGTCAAACGCCGCCTTTGACAAAGGACTCAAAGATGGCTTGCAATATATGAACGCTAAAAACAGCCAGCACATCCAAGCCATTTTCATCACCAACGACAAAAAAATCTACTTAACTAATGGCCTGAAGAAACAATTTATATTTGATGCCGATTCAGGTTATCATAAAGGCAATTTCTAAAGTTTACGCTAAAATAAATACGCTCAACGTCGGCCACCGCTTGGGACTGACTTTGAGCGTATTTGTATGCAAAGTTAGGTGAATGATTAGCGCCGGAGCTGACCGAAAATCGCCACTCATACACGTAATGGTAATTGCAAACACTCAGCCAGCTTAGTCATATCGTCAGGCAACGGTGCCTGCAAATCCAGCCACTTCTTTTTCAGCGGCTGCCAAAAACGCAGATGCGCACAATGCAATGCCTGCCGTTCAAAGCTGACAGGTTGCCGACTGTAGAGATCGTCACCAAACAACGCGTGCCCGATCGCCGCAAAATGCACCCGAATCTGGTGCGTCCTGCCGGTGTGCAACGTAACCAACACCGCCGCCGCTTGCGAATTCTGCGCCAGCGTTCGATATTCGGTCACTGATGACTTGCCAGTCGTACTCACAATTCGCCGCATATAAAAGCCTTGGCTGACACCAATCGGCAACACGATCCATCCATGCGCAGGCAAGGACGACTTAGCAGTAACAATCGCCACGTATTGCTTCAAGAACGCCGCACTATGCAGTTGCCGATCCAGCAGACTGTGCGCCAGACTGTGCTTGGCAAATACCATTAAACCGCTGGTATCCCGATCTAACCTAGTGACAACGTGTACCGCCTGACTTTCCGCATGAGTTTTGATCAAGTAAGCTTTTACCATGTTGGCCATACTGTCATTTTTACGACCGATCGCCGGAATCGACGCAACGCCAGCTGGTTTGTTAACGACTAGATAATCATCATCTTCATAACAAATCGCCAGATGATGCGGGAATGGAACGACACTGTCAGCCGCCTGTTCTGGCGCAGTCTGAAGCAGGATCCAGTCTCCGGTGCGAATCCCGTACGCAGTATTGCGTTGACGTTTATTCACAAAAATAAAGCCGCCTTGATAGCGAAGCTTTTTTAGTTGGGCACGCGAAAAACCCTGTTGTCTTAAAAAGGCTCCCAACTTAAGCGGCGGACCATTGTAATGCCATTCAAAGCGCATTAATGTTTTGCTCCAATAAAAGCATCTTCGACCCGATCCCAAAAATGCATGTGCCGATAACGCGCAAAATGAATGCGCTCTTTAGCAATCTTATAGTAAATCTGTTTGATGGTTGGCGGATTAATCACGAACTGGTCAACCGTCATCACGTAATCATCCCGACCAGTCGGCTCCAGCGTCACCCATTCATCAGGCGCCGTAATGATCGGTGAGCTAAGCGTTCGAAACACACGGTTGTTAATTGACGCAATCTCGGTAACCTGAAGCGCGTCCAACCGCGGATGCATAACGGCACCGCCGTTTGATTTGCTATAGGCCGTCGAACCGGTCGGCGTAGAAACACACAAGCCATCGCCTCGAAAACTCTCGAAGAAATCGCCTTTGATATAAACTTCTGTCCGCATCGTGCCGTTCAACCGCTTCAAAGTTGATTCATTAAGCGCCAAATAATGGGCACTCGTAGCATCCGCATACATGACACGAACATCCAAAAGCGGATAACTGACACTTTGTCCGGAATCTTCTTTTAAGGCAATTACAAGGTCTTCAATTTCAAAATCGCGCCAATCCGTGTAAAATCCCAAATGACCGGTATGCACGCCAATAAAGCGAATGGTATCCAGCTGGTCGGCATAACGATGAAATGCTGACAACAACGTGCCATCCCCACCGATTGTGATCACAACGTCGGGATGCCGTTCATTCAGTTCAAAATGACCGTTTTTTAACAGTTTAATTAGTTTCTGGGCTGCCGTGACGGAGGCAGGTATGCTATTATGAAAAACCGTTACGCGCATTTTATTCATCCTTTTTACTGTTGGGCTTTTTTTCGTCAGTTGTATCGGAATACGGCTGTTGTCCCTTGCCATAAACAAATAAATGTTGGGCTTCCTGAATTTCTTCGCGAATATCGGACATTTCCTTGTCAAGCATGAAGGAAGCTTCCGCCGCTCGCTTAAGTCGGGCTTTTAGCGTGTCCGGAAACTCGCCATTGTATTTGTAATTCAGACTGTGCTCGATCGTTGCCCAAAAGTTCATCGACATGGTACGAATCTGGACTTCGGCTAGAATCTTTTTTTCGCCATGAATCAGCTGCACCGGATATTCAATCACGACATGATAGCTGCGATAGCCGGAAGGTTTTACATTGGTCACGTAATCCCTTTCTTCGACAATCTTCATATCTGTCCGTTGACGAAGCAGATCGACCACTTGATAAATGTCTTCCACAAATTGGCACATAATTCTCAGACCAGCAATATCTTGCATATCCTGTTCCAAAAGCTTATCGCTAATGAACCGGCGACTCTGCTTCTCAATAATCGAACTGACCGGTTTAACCCGTCCCGTCACGAATTCAATGGGCGTATGCTCATTGGCCTGTTGAAATTGTTTGCGCATGCCACGAAATTTAATCTTTAATTCCCCGACCGCTTGTTCATACGGCATTAAGAAACTGTCCCAGTCTCTTTGCATTACTGGCCCTCCCATATTAAACTACTAATAATGTGGTATGTGTTTTGTCAACCAACAAGGCAAAGATCAATCGCTTGACTTGCCAACAGCTAACAACTGCACTCACGACCACCATTCTATCATATTTTTGGCATGTAACCGGTGCCGTTGCTTTTGGAGGCAGCCTATGTCCATTTCCCGCGAACAGGAATTTAAAACTTGTTTAACCAAAACCGCATTTCTGGCGATTTTAAATCATTTTGAGTTTGAGCCGGCTTTTTCCCAAATGAACACTTATTATGACACAGCTGACGGCACTGTCAAAGCAGCACATCTTGGCTTGCGGATTCGCCAATTTGCCGACCATGCCGAACAAACACTAAAGGTTCCCAACGACAGTCAGCATCGTGATCTTCAGGAAATTACCGATCCCCTTACATCAGTGGAAGCACAAAAATTAATTGAACGTGGTGAGCTTAAGTCGGGCCAGGTCACCCAGGCTTTGGCTGCCCGCCATATTGATCCGGCAAACGTCCATCCACAAACACAGGCCAAAACAACCAGACGACTCGCACATTTGCCGGCTGGCTTGTTAACACTCAATCAGACTTTTTACATCGACCAGACTTCTGATTTTGAATTGGAAATGGAGTATCAAAACCTAGATGAAGCCAAAAAATTCTACGATCATTTACTACAAAATTTTCACATAAAAAAACAACCCGTCATCAATAAAGTACAACGTGCATACGAGCATGTGCATGATTCACAAGCTAAATAATTGTTACTTGCACGATTTCTGATAAAGTAAGTGTAGAAATTTGTTGCCAGCAAATTGGAGGCCAAGACCGTGTTAGAAATTTTTCTTTTTTTTAATCCGATTGGCAGTATCTGTCTGAACACAGAACAGAAGCTGCTACACCAACTGGATAAATTCCAACAAGAGGTAAAAGTTCATTTTGTTCCATTTCTCAATCTGGACATTATTGAACAGTTTATGCAGTACGAACAATTAAACGTTCACAGCCTTGCCAAACGAAATCAGTTGTTACGTGCCGCTTATAACCTTGCATTGGATTATAAGGCGGCCCAATACCAAGGCAATAAGAAGGCGCGCATGTTGCTGTTGCGATTACAACAGCACGCGCCGCTAGTTCAGTATCAATATGATGCCGCCTTCGTTGCCAAAATGCTGACGAAATGTCATTTAGATCATGAAATGTTCTATGAGGATCGGCAGCGTACCGAAGTCAAAATGGGATTTGACTCTGATCAGCGAACTGCCAACCAGATGGGCATTACTCAGACTCCTTCTCTTGTCATTGTGGACACGGATCGCGCCGTTGATGACGGTCATGCTGTCCTAATCGAGCAAATCAGTGATGCCGATCTCATTCCGCAACTTTGCGACCTCATCAGAAAGGATCCGGCGCGATTCTTCACTGAACAACCGGAGAATATGGGCGGTCATTTTCGATTCTTTTAGGTTCCTCTAACGTTATTGACCTAGTTCCATGATAAAGCGACCTGACATGAGCGCGTGCAGGTCGCTTTGCCAATCGGTTTCATCTGGCAGCAAGCAGTTTAACTTAATAGTTTTATGGGTTTACTTAAAAGGCTGGGTCATAATTCGTGTGGAATGTCTTTGAATCACTGGATTCCGAACGATGCAGAATCCCAGGCATGAGTCCCAAGCAGTGCCAAACGACGCAATCTTCGGCCGGATGTGCTGGCGACCGCGAAGCTAGAGCGTAGGCGGCGCTTTGAGCCAGAAACCCGCTGTCTCAAAGTCGCCTAACAACATCAGCGACAAAGCCCGTTCGCTGTGTTGTTCTACGGCTGAGCCCCATCCAGCCTACGATTGCTCCGCTTTGGCACTAGTATCTTAAAACTTCTTACAAGTTATCCATGGAAAAACAAAATGCAAACGACATTTCCGATTATCGCACCGATAACGGAAGCGTTGATTGCATTTTTCTTATGGCTGCGAATTATGACCCGGCCGCTTATTGTGAGGGTGAGCTGGCGCGAGGTTGAGAGTCGGCGTGTAAGTTGCTTTGGGCGTTATGGGCGAGCTTCGACCACTTAAGCTTTGAATTTCTTATGCGCACGTGTCTATTCCGATGAGCGCGTTGTGTTGGCTAACTTTCGATCAATATCCGCAAACCATTGTGGCAATTGGCGCCATCGATAGCGCGAACCATCAAAGCCGATGAAGCCAGCGTTTTTGATCAATCTCAGCCAATGGGCATCAAGCTTCTTGGCAAGCGTCCCGGCTGGCAACAAAGGCGTCCAGATATCTGGTAATGCACCGACCCAAAAACGCTGACTCTGCGCTGCTGTGAAGTTCCGACCTTCAAATGTCAGTAACCAATGAGCCCGCAGTCGTAATTCCGGTACGCCAAAATGCCGCAGCGGGTGCGGTTGGTCATGAATCACCCATGGAGCACCTTGCAAGTTATGACGTCCTTCATATGCTAGTGCTTGGAGACTCATCCATGGACGAGCACACTTCTGGAGACTTAAAGCGATTTGCCTGGCCTGGCGATAGCCGTCAACTGATTCGGGCTGCCATTGTTGGTTTGGCGGGTTGTTGTGTGCGTAATGTGTCCAAAATCGGCCTTTATTTTTTAACTGCAACCGCGATAAAGTTCCGATCTGTACGTTTAAGTACCACAATGTCAACACATCATTTTCCAGCGTCAAGAATTTGCGGGCTTGCCTTTTGCCTTGTGAGTCGTGGTACCGGCGTCCCAAAATCCAGCTCACTTGCCAGCCGCGGCGATGATACATCGTTGTCCGTTTTTTTAAATCAGGAATACTCAACGGACTGGCCTGAAATTCCAACACTTTAGGTGGTTGTTGGTGAATCAGAAGATCGGCACGCTGACGGATCGCGGCATCATAATATTCCAGTGTTGCTGGCCGCTCATGTTGTCGAAGCCAGGTTGCCAACCAACTTTTCCCAGCCAGATGTTCGGCACTTTCCGGTTCGCCTTCACCCACTGGCCGCTGCCGATGAGCAAAGTGCGCCGGCAATACCACACCATTTTTGATGAACACTTGCTGTTGACAAAGTGGACAATGAAAACGACCGCCAGTCAATTGAAGTGCCTGTTGATGACTGGTTAATGTGATACGGTGATTGTTCTCGTCTAACGCTACAAACATCATCTTCACCTCGTCTACAGATTACGCCAACCATTAAAAATGCCTTGTCCTACCGCTAATCGTCGGATTGACAAGGCTTTTTGATGGTGAGTTATTGAATGAAGCACTTTTTGCAAAGTTAAAATGGCCACTCAAATTAATTTTTAAAGCTATGAATCGGTGCCGGAATCCGGCCGCCACGATTGATGAACTGAGAGGCGTCACCTTCATTGACTGCCATGATCGGAGCAGTACCGAAAAGTCCGCCGAATTCCACCTGATCACCCACGTGTTTGCCTGGCACGGGAATCACGCGAACGGCTGTGGTTTTGTTATTGATCATACCAATCGCTGCTTCATCGGCGATCATGCCGCTAATTGTAGCGTCAGGTGTATCACCTGGAACTGCCACCATATCCAGTCCGACCGAGCAAACGGCCGTCATTGCTTCCAACTTTTCCAAACTGATTTGGCCATTAGCTGCGGCTGTAATCATGTTTGCATCCTCGGATACCGGAATAAAGGCGCCTGACAAACCGCCAACTCGTTCTGCTGCCATAATGCCGCCTTTTTTCACGGCATCGTTGAGCAAAGCGAGGGCTGCCGTCGTTCCTGGTGTGCCAACATGGCTGAGACCCATTGTTTCTAGAATCTGCGCAACCGAATCGCCTTTAGCTGGCGTTGGCGCGAGACTCAGGTCAACAATATTAAACGGAACTTTTAACCGCTCAGCCGCCACTTTACCCACAAATTGTCCCATTCGTGACACTTTAAACGCAGTCTGTTTAATGGTTTCACAGACACGCTCAAAGCTGGCATGTGGTTCGGCTGCTAACGCTCGTTGTACAACACCCGGACCGGAAACCCCGGTATTAATCGCCACGTCACCTTCAGAAACACCCCAAAAGGCGCCGGCCATAAACGGATTATCCTCTACGGCATTGCAGAAGATCACCAGTTTCATCGCATTCTGTGACTTACGAGCGGCCACCTGCTTAACCACTATGCCCATTAGCTTCACGGCATCCATGTTCAAACCGCTGCGGGTGCTGCCAATATTGACCGAGGCACAAACCCGTTCTGTCGTCGCCAATACCTCTGGCAAACTTTTCATCAAGGCGACTTCCGCGTCTGTACTACCATTTTGAACCAAGGCTGAATAGCCGCCAATTAAGTCAACGCCCAGGTCTTTCGCTGCCCGATCCATTGCCTTAGCAACCGGACGAAAATCCAACGTTGAGTCGGCGCCTGCCAATAGACTGACCGGCGTTACACTGATGCGTTTATTCACAATCGGGATACCGTACTCGTCGCTAATGGCCTCGGCGACCGGAACAAGTTTGGCGGCTTTGCGCATAATTTTGGCATAAATGTGATCGGCGGTTGTCTGTAAACTGCCGGTCACACAATCCAGCAAGGAAATTCCCATGGTGATGGTTCGAATATCCAGATTTTCCTCGCTGATCATTTCAATTGTTTCTTTAATTTGCTGCGTCTCCATGACTACCCCCTCATTGATCTAATTGATGATAATTAAAGCCGATGCATGGCATCAAAAATCTCTTGGCGGGAAACTTTAATCTCCACACCGATCTTGTCGCCTAAAGCCGTCAAATGCTGCTTAACGGACTTAAAATTGGCATCATCCGGGATCTTGGCAAGCAGCATCATGGTAAATGCTCCACGCATGATGGTTTGCGACACATCCAAAATATTGACGTTCAAGTCGGCCAATGCCGTGGTCACTTGCGCAATGATCCCGACTTTATCAGTTCCGATAACGGTTACGATGACTTGCATGATTTGTCCTTTCTCTAAAGCTTCATTGTGATTGGGTGCTTAAAACAATGTCTCATTTTACCATAATCTGTCTCGCGACTTTTGGAGATCTTCAAGCAAATAAACCTTGACATCGGCTGATTATTCTCACGTTCAAACCATCTTATGATTCAAGTCAGCAGTGAACCAATGCCGTGATAAACTGAATCATGGAGGCAAGCAAATGAAAGTCGTTAAATATTTTGCGGCACTGCTTGGCATGGTGCTGTTCGCATTCGCGTTAAGTCAGGTGCATCCTGATCACAACGCGCCTTTAACCAGTGATACTCACGCCAACATCTGGGTACTCAGCGATACCCACTTCATCGCGCCTAGTTTGCACGACGAACGCACCGCCTATACCGAAATCAAAAAATCCGCTGCCGGCAAGGACATGGACTATCAACCGGTGGCCATTCACGCACTGGTGCAACGTGCGCTTAAGGCGCGGCCAACCGCTTTGATCATCACCGGTGACGTGACCTTTAATGGCGCAAAAGCCAGCGCGGAAAGCTTGATGCGGCGCTTGCAACCACTTGTTGACAATGGCACCAAGGTTTTGATCATTCCAGGTAATCATGACATTTACGATGGCTGGGCGCGTGCTTACAAAGGCAAGCAGCAACTGATGACGGAGCAAATCAGCCCCAGTGACTGGCGGCAGATTTTTCATACCAGTTATACCCAGGCTGCGGCTCAGGATCCGAATAGTCTGAGCTATCGCGTGAATCTGAACCACCAATATCAGCTGTTGCTACTCGACAGCAATATTTACACGATTGAGCCATCCAATCGCCCGCCCAACACAGGTGGCAAGCTCTCGCCGCAAACATTGAGTTGGGTTCGTCAGCAACTTGCCATTGGTGCTCATGCCCATCGCAAGTCAATCGTTTTCATGCATCACAATCTTTACAACCACAATGAGGCTGTGAATGCGGGCTATGTTTTAGACAATAGCGATGCGTTAAAGAAGTTACTGACCAAATATCATGTGCCACTCTTGTTTTCCGGTCATATCCACGCCCAAGACATCAGTCGGGATCCTGCTGGTCAATGTCCAACGATTGAAGTCGTCAGCGGTGCCTTTTCGATCAGCCCGGCAAGTTACGGCATCGTCAGCTTCAGTCCGGATCAAATTACCTATCAGAAAAAAACGACGAATCTGACGCCTTACCTAACGTCTGCGCAACGAAAAAATCCTGATTTATTGCATTATCAGCGATACTTGAAACGCCTCTTCCTTGAAGATGGCGAAGCTTTAGCGTATGGCGATCTATTGGACAACGGTGTGACCAATGAGCACGATTTAGATGCGGCGGCCAGACTGATGGGAATCCTTAACTGGCGCTTTTTCACTGGCGATGATCACCCGAGCAAGGCTGAACTCAAGCGATTCCATGCCGACCCAGGCTGGGCTGTCCTCGAACGCTCGCCAATGTTGCGCCGTTATCTTAAAACCATTGTGCAGGATCACAATCTAAATAATCAGCATCTTGTCATCAGGCATCCCTGATATTGCACATCAGTCATGTTTTTTAAAAAACAGGCCCTAGCGTCAACACCAAAAGCGTTACGCAAAGACCTGCTTTTATCAGTTTATCAGTAGTGCTGAAAGAATGGCTTTTCTGGGGACCAAGATCACATCTGCGGCTGGGTTAAATGTTCCGTTAACCGATTGATCGCTTTAGCTACAAGCTTCGGATCAGTGGCTAGGTTCAGGCGAATATACGTCGCCGTTTTGGGTGAAAACCATGCACCATAGTCGACTGCCAAACCACAGATACCCTCAACAAAAGCTTTGATGTGATCAGGCGCCACGTATGCACCAATATCAACATAGGCTAAATAAGTCCCCTGAAGATCGGCAACGGTCGCTTTGGGAGCCGCCTGCGCTAAGCCATCCAACAATTGTCGGTAGTTATAACGAACCACCTGAAGAACCTGATCCAGCCACGCAGCCCCATGCCGATAAGCGGCTTCGCCAGCGACTTGCCCCATCAAGCTGGTATCGACCGGATGTAGCTGCTTGACGAAATCGTCATACTTGGTGCGTAATCCTTCATCCGGAATGATGATATGGGAATTCAGCAACGCAGCAAGATTGAACGTTTTAGAAGGCGCATTCAACACCACAAGATTTCGACGAGCTTTGCCTTCCGCTACCTGCAAGGCTGACGTAAATTTAGGACCGCTGACTTCAAGGTCGCCGTGGATTTCATCAGAAACCACCGTGATATCATGCTGACTAGTAATCGCAAAAAGCAGGTTCAGTTCATCCCGCGTCCAGATCCGCCCAACCGGATTGTGCGGTGAACATAAAATCATCGCTTTAATGTGGGTGGTTGCCAGCGTCTTTTCCAGTTGCTCGAAATCCATTCGCCAGCCATCCGCAGTTAGTTGCAGATCAACCGAAACGACGCGGCGGCCGAGGTCTTTGATCGCATTCATGAATGGATAATAAACCGGCTGCATGATTAAAACTGGATCGTTGGGTTCGGTCAGCCAGTTCACCATGGCATATAAGGACTTCACGACGCCGATGCCAAACCGCATCCAGTCCGGTTCGACTGTCACTCCATGGCGTTCTTTTTGCCAATTAATGAAGGCATCATAATAAGACTTTGGGCGGATGGAGTAGCCAAACGTCCCTTCCTGCACGCGCGCGGTAAGTGCATCGAGGACCGCTTGCGGCGCTTTGAACTCCGTATCGGCAATCCACATGGGCAACAAATCGTCCCGACCAAATTCTTCTTTTAATCCATCCCACTTGACAGCGTTACTATTTCGCCGATCAACCAAGTGCGTATCAACAAAGGCTGCAACGTCAGCTGGCAATTTTTCCATCAACGATCCCTGCTTTCTTGCTTTTGTTGTCATTGTACGCATCCATTCAGGGTGTGTCCACCGCGGTCAGGTCGCCATATCTTGTTAACGGCATACTTTTACTTAAGCAAGAACTTCTTTCAACGCTGGCTCAATTGCTTCGGGCGTCGTTTTCGGTGCGAATCGTTTCACAACCCGGCCATCGCGATCGACGAGAAATTTCGTAAAGTTCCATTTAATTGATTTTCCCAACTCACCAGGCGCTTCCGTCTTAAGGTATTTGAAAAGTGGCGCTGTATGCTCACCGTTAACTTTGATCAGCTGATGCATCGGGAAACTCACGCCATACTTCATTCGACACGCCTCTGCCGCTGCATGACCATCTGCTAACTCCTGCTTAAATTGATCAGAAGGAAACCCTAAGACGACAAATCCCTGGTCCTTGTACTTTTGATACATTTTTTCCAAACCGTCAAACTGTGGCGCAAACCCGCACTTTGTCGCCGTATTCACAATCAGCAGAGGTTGCCCCTTATACTTGCTTAATGAATATTTTGCGCCATCTTCCAAAGTGGCTTCAAAATCATAAATTGACATGGCTATTCCGCCTCTTTCTTAATCAAAGTTGATGCCTTATCCTAACATTTTTCGGCAAACAAGCGAACTCCCGGAATTGCAAAAATTCTAAAACTTTTGCTTGCGCCCCCTATGCGCTTCCGCTATAATCATTTATGTTGTTGCCGCGATGGCGGAACTGGCAGACGCGCAGTGTTCAGGTCGCTGTGGGATTTATTCCCGTGCAGGTTCGATTCCTGTTCGCGGCATTATGAATACTCACTTGCTCGAGTATTCAATGTCCGGGCAACAAATAATTGGTCTTCCCAAGATGATTGGGAAGGCTTTTTTATTTTAACATTACATTGCCCCTACACAACCCCCGTGCTAACCTTAAAAAATGGAGGTGAACCCATGACACATAAGACGCACCGCGCATTTGGCTGCTATGGAATTGCAACCATTAATCAACGCCTGATCGTGATTCGTAAAAATGCCGGTCCTTACATTCACCGCTTTGATCTTCCCGGTGGCAGCTTAGACGGCCCTGAGCCGCTTGAACATGATGTTTTGCGGGAGTTTAACGAAGAAACGGGGCTCACTGCCACAATTGATCGTCAGTTGGGTGCCACCAGCTTTGTTTATCCTTGGCAGTATGAGCACTGGACTATTAATCAACATATCTGTGTTTTCTACATGCTCACGGTCACCGGTGGTCAATTAGTTAAAACCGTGCCGCAATTTATCGGTCAGGATTCGCTCGGAGCACAGTCCGTCCCACTGGGAAAATTATCTTGGGATAACGCTTCGCCGCTCGTCATGTTTGCAAAAGACTTCTTACAAAGCGGCCAGGCGGATTTAACCACCAAAACATTTCGTGAATG
Source organism: Lacticaseibacillus chiayiensis (assembly GCF_004123795.1). GTDB lineage: Bacteria > Bacillota > Bacilli > Lactobacillales > Lactobacillaceae > Lacticaseibacillus > Lacticaseibacillus chiayiensis. Next base: position 28,842 of record NZ_MSSM01000013.1, read on the forward strand.
GACCGTATTGAAGGAGGCTTCCGCTTTATGAAACAGTTAACAGAACAGTTGGCGCAGACTGTGGTGCGTCCGCGGCAACGTGATACTTACAAGGGCAGTTTTGGCAAAATCCTTATTGTCGGTGGTAACGCACAATTCGGTGGTGCCGCGATCATGAGTGCCAGTGCCGCGGTTTATGCCGGCGCCGGGCTGGTCAGTGTGGCGACAGATCCGGTCAACCGCAGCGCATTGCACGCCCGCTTGCCTGAAGCCATGATTCTTGACGCTGCCTCATCTGCCCTAGAAACGGCTATTCGTCAAGCCACGGTAATTGTCGTCGGTCCGGGATTGGGAACCGATAACGCTGCCTTGGCGATTTTAAAGCGGGTCTTTGCGGCAGTTGAGCAAACACAGGTTCTAATCATTGATGGTTCTGCCATTACCCTTGTGGCTGCGCATCAGCTTGACTACCCGAACGCGCAGCTGATTTGGACGCCGCACCAAGTCGAATGGCAGCGGTTGTCCGGTCTCGCACTTTCCGACCAAACTGTCACCGCCAGTCAACAAGCAGCCAGCCACATCCCTGGCATCGTTGTGGCCAAAAGTTCTCAGACGCATGTTTTTGTTGGCGATGATGTTTACGAAAATATGGCCGGTGGCCCGGCAATGGCCACCGGCGGCTCTGGCGACACGTTAACTGGCATCATTGCGGCTTTTGCCGGCCAGTTCCAACCACTGAAACAGGCAGTGCTGGCAGCGGTGTTTGTCCATTCTCATGTGGCCGATATTGTGGCCATGAATAGTTACGTTGCTTTGCCCACCATGATCATTCGCGAACTCCCCACCTATTTGAAACAATTGTCCGAATCTTAGAATAATTTACGATCAGCAGTGAATGCCTCCCGTCCACGTCGCGAGACAGGGCCATAATTAAAAGCGGTCGCAAGAGCATATTATTCACTCTTGCGACCGCTTTTTCTTAACGTCCCACTTATTGGTAAACATCATTCAGAACAGCATAGCCGTTATTTGGCTATCTGGGCCAATTTAGCCCGTTCTTCATCCGTCAACGCGCGATAATCGCCTGCTGCCATATTTTCAGGTAAATGCAACGGCCCCATCGCGATGCGGGTCAAAGCAACCACCTCATTATCAACCGCCAGCAGCATACGCTTGATTTGATGATACTTACCTTCCGTGATCGTCATTTGAATCACTTTATTGTCAGTTGCCGGCACCACCGTTACTTCTGCGGGAGCTGTTGTAAAATCTTTTAAAACAACGCCTTGTTCCAACTGACGCTTCATCTCATCAGTGAGTGCTTTTGCTAATGTGGCGGTATATGTCTTTGCCACATGATGATGCGGCGCCAAGAGTCGATGTCCTAAATTGCCATCGGTAGTCAACAGTAACAGGCCGGTCGTGTCTTTGTCCAAGCGCCCAACCGGATATAACCCAGGCCGGTAATCATGCGGCCGAATCAAATCGAGAACAGTCGGCTGCGCTGGATCCTCGGTTGCTGTGATGACCCCTGCCGGCTTGTTCATCAAATAGTCAACTTCGAGAGGTCCGTCTGCTTGAGCATCGTTCACTTCCACAGCAACGCCCGGCAAGATATTATAGCCCGGATCCGTCACCAGCTCCCCGGCGACTCGAACGCGTTTGTCACGAATGAGTGTCTTGACTTCTTTTCGACTGCCAAATTGCAAATGACTCAAATACTTATCTAATCGCATAATATCACCGAATGTGTAAGATTTCGCGTAACCGGCTGACTCGTTCGCCAATAATCATGTCCGCCAAGCGCGTTTTTAAAATCAAATAAGCATAAATCAATACCCCGACACCAACCGCCACCAACAAGACCAAAGCGGCGCCAAACTGACTTCGCGGGTTAATGATCATGCCAGAAAGGTTCACGATCAGGTAGCACACGGCACACATAATCAATGAAAAAGCCAGAATGCCCACACCGCGACGAATCGTTTGTCTAACATGGATATTGTACATTCGATTCGTCGAATACAGCATCAACAGGCTCGATACCGTCATGCCAAGCATGGTTGCAATGACCGGTCCATAGACGTTGAAAAAGAAAATCATCGGCCACTGGGCGATCACTTTAACTGCCATCCCGACTAACATCTCCTGAATTGCCAGACGGTTGTTGAAGAGACCCTGAAGAATCGCAGCTAACACCGTAAACAGTCCCAGTAAAATCGCCAAAATTGATGAACACTGTAATAGCCTGATGCCCAACCAATCCATATCACGATAAAACAAAACATACAAAGGACGCGCAACTGCTACCATTCCAAGCGCTGACGGAATCATCACAATAAAGAACAGCTGTAAAGTGTTCGTAATTTGCCGTGCCAACCCCGCAACATCACCACGCGTTTTGGCCCCGGCCAACAAAGGCACAACGGTAATAGCCATGGCAACTGCCAAACTGACAATGATCATGATTAATTTATTCGCATTACCGGCAAATAAGGCATAGTAGCGATCCAGCTGATCCTCACTCACACGATAGAAGGCCTTCATCATTGGGTTAAAGGTGTACTGATCGACAATATAGTAAATATTAATCGTCGAATCCATGATGATGAACGGAATCGCCTGACGCGCCACATCCAACAAAATTTCGTTAACACTGATATTCAGAGCCTGTTTACTTTGCGCCACTAATGCATCTAAACGCGGTTTTTGTTGAACAAAATAGACAACTAACAAGCCAAGTCCAAAAACGGCGCCAATAAATGCGGCGAATGTGGAGTGAACCACTGCATCTAAGTAGTGATGATTACCAGCGACCATAATCGCGTACGTCATGACCAGCATGTACAAAATTCGGGCAACCTGTTCAATAAACTGGCTGATCGCACTGGGTGCCATTTCGTTATAGCCTTGGAAAAAGCCGCGAATCAGACTCAGCGATGGAATTAGCAACAATGGCCACGCCAATGACCGGAACACCGGGATCATCCGCGGATCCCCAGCGGCCAATAATGGCGCCAATAACCACATCGCACCACAAGACAAAATACCCATAAGAAGCATGGCAAATGTCCCATGATAAAAGAGTCGCATGCCCGTCTTATACTCACCCATCGCGTTGTATCGCGCGACTTGCTTGGAAACCGCTCCGGGAACACCAGCGGTCGAAATAATCAAAAACAGACTATAAATCTGATAACCCTTGGTAAATAAAGCATTAGCCGTTAGAAAAGCTGCACCAAGCCAAATACGCCACGGAATGACATAGATGGCTCCTAGAATCCGCGAAAAAACACTGCCGGCAGTCATCCACGCCGAGCCGCGGATCATTTTTTCCTTATCTGTACGCGGCGGCTGATTACCGCTGCCCAGCGAATTTCCCATGATAAGCTCCTGTCGTGTTGCGTAATCCTTTATATTTTAGGCAATCCGCGCCTCACTTGCAATCCTTCCTGAGTTTCTTTGTTGAATCAAAAGAAAATTTTGATAATTGCAGATAACACAATTATTATATGATACCACGCCAATGGATCCTTTAAGTTTGAGCTGCGGTCATCGTCTAGGGGCGATGGGGTTTAACTTGGGGCTTTAGCTTGTGCTTATCGCTGTTGAAATTCGATTGACTCGCTCCATAACGCGCTCCCCAGCGCAGAAGCCTGCGTGTAAGGACCTTGGTCGCAATGGTCAAGGCAGCGTATTGGAACATTTTTCTATTCATGGCAATTGTGGTGGGTAACTTTCGCGTTCTATAACGCGCTCGCAGTCGCAGAAATCTACGTGTAAGGACCTCAAGCCTAAATGGCCAAAACCCAGCCATTTAGCTTGAGGCCACTTACACTCCGATTTCTAAGCGCTCCTGCTCGCGCTCACCAAAAACTCGGTTCCATCGACAATTCCAGTCTTTGGTACCGATTTCGTTTAGCTGGAGCGTGAAGCGTTGCCTAAAAAACGTAACGTCATTGGCCTTTAACAAATCATAATATAACTTAACTACTTAACCACGATGTTGATGATTTTGCGCGGGACCACAATGATCTTTTTAATGTCCTTACCAGCCGTGAACTTTTGGACGTTTTCATTGGCCAGTGCGGCTTGTTTGATATCATCGTCGGATTCGTTGACATTAGCAGTGATGGAGCCGCGGAGCTTGCCGTTAACTTGAACCATCATGTCGTAAGTATCAGTCTTGAGCTTGCTTTCATCGTAGGTCGGCCATGGCGCGTATGTCAGACTGTGATCGTGACCAAGCCGTGACCAGATTTCTTCCATCAAATGCGGGGCAATTGGTGCGAGCATTTTGACAAAACCCTCGACATACTCTAATGGCAAGTCATCGTCTTTACGCGCCGAATTGATGAAGACCATCATCTGAGAAATTGCGGTGTTAAAATGCAAAGCTTCGTAGTCTTCGGTTACTTTTTTAACAGTTTCGTTGTAAACCTTATCCAAACGGCCGTCATTGATGGTTGTGATGCGATCCCGCAGTTTGCCTTCGTCGTCGATAAAGGCACTCCAGACGCGATCCAGGAACTTACGCGCACCGGCCAAGCCCTTTGTGGACCAAGCAATACCGGCATCCAGCGGGCCCATGAACATTTCGTAAAGCCGCAACGTATCGGCACCGTATTCATCGACCACATCGTCTGGGTTAACGACATTGCCTTTGGATTTACTCATTTTTTCATGATTGTCGCCCAGAATCATGCCTTGGTTGTACAGGCGCTGGAATGGCTCCTTATTCGGAATCGCGCCGATGTCATAGAGGAAGAGATTCCAAAAGCGCGCATACAAAAGATGCAGCACCGCATGTTCAGCGCCGCCAATATAAAGGTCGACCGGCATCCATTGCTTGAGCTTGTCGTAATCGGCAAGTGCTTCTTTATTATGCGGGTCGACAAAGCGCAGGAAATACCATGAAGAGCCGGCCCATTGCGGCATTGTGTTGGTTTCCCGCTTACCTTTGCGCCCGTTTTTGTCGACAACATTGACCCAATCCGTCAAATTGGCCAACGGACTTTCACCGGTCCCACTCGGCTTGATATCGACCTCCTCAGGCAATACCAGTGGCAGTTCATCTTCCGGTACCAGTGTGGTTTCGCCGTCTTCCCAGTGAATGACCGGAATCGGTTCGCCCCAATACCGTTGACGGGAAAAGACCCAGTCGCGCAACTTATAATTAACTTTGGCGTGACCGCTGCCTTTGTCTTCCAACCAGCTGATCATCCGATCAATGGCGTCCTGTTCGTTTAAACCATCCAAAAATTCGGAATTGATATGGATGCCATCGCCAGTGTAGGCCGCTTCGTCAATATTACCGCCTTCGATAACCGGCTTGATTTCAATACCAAACTTTTTGGCGAAAGCATAGTCACGATCATCATGTGCCGGTACCGCCATAATGGCTCCAGTACCGTACGTCGCCAGGACATAATCCGAGATCCAGATTGGCAGTTTTTCGCCATTGACCGGGTTGGTGGCATAAGCACCTGTCCAGACACCGGTTTTTTCTTTATCCAGCGCAGTCCGATCCAAATCGGATTTATGCGCCGCTTCCTCAACATAGGCATCGACAACTGCCTGCTGCTCTGGTGTTGTAATTTTTTCAACCAGCTCATGTTCAGGCGCCATCACCACATAGGTTGCGCCAAAAAGGGTATCCGGTCGTGTCGTGAACACGTCGAATTTTTCCTGACTGTCGGTCACTGAAAAGGTGATCTGGGCTCCGGTGGATTTACCGATCCAATTACGTTGCATCTGCTTGATGGATTCCGGCCAATCTAAGTCATCAAGATCAGCAAGCAGTTTATCCGCATAAGCCGTAATCTTCAACATCCATTGCCGCATGGGTTTGCGAATGACCGGAAAACCGCCGCGTTCGGTTTTACCATCGATAACTTCCTCGTTGGCCACAACGGTCCCTAAGTCAGGACTCCAGTTAACCGGCACTTCGGCTTCATAAGCCAATCCGTGTTTATAAAGTTGTTCAAAAATCCATTGGGTCCACTTATAGTAACTTGGATCCGTCGTATTGATTTCTCGATTCCAGTCGTATGAAAAACCGAGGCTATTAATTTGCCGCTTGAACGTTTCAATATTTTGCTTGGTGAAGGTTCGCGGGTTGTGTCCGGTGTTCAAGGCATATTGTTCAGCCGGTAAACCGAATGCGTCCCAGCCCATCGGATGTAACACGTTAAACCCTTGCATCCGCTTCATCCGAGCAACAATATCCGTTGCAGTATACCCTTCCGGATGTCCAACGTGCAGGCCTTGACCTGACGGATATGGGAACATATCCAACGCATAAAAATTCGGTTTTTTCGGATCGGTCGTTGTATTGAACTCGTTACGTTCTGCCCAATAACGTTGCCACTTCTTATCGATCTCATGATGATCGTATGCCATTTTGTTACCTCCTAATTGTTTTCAAACAAAAAGCCGCCCTATTCTTCATTAGGACGGCTCAGCCGCGGTACCACCTAAGTTCTGTTTGCACAGCGCTCAAAGGAGATAACGGTCCGGCCGGCTGCGATTACTGGCTTCACCGCAGCAACTTCAAAGGTCAGTTCAGTCTTAGCATCGTCAGGCTCGCACCACCGCCTGCTCTCTGATCCCCGCACCGACTTACTACTCCTTCGTTCGTTTGATGATTGCGTCAATCATAGCAAAAACCTTAGATGTGTTCAATGGTCATTATGCTATTCTGTTTATATTAGTCATTTTCTTAGCACATTCGTTATAGTCAATAGTACTTATTTTTGGAGGTTTGTTTTGGCGCAACGTCGTTCACTACCACTTTATCTATCAGGAATTGCATTACTTATTTTCGTCACCTTACTAATCGGCATTGTTAACAACGCAAGCTGGATTCATATGGTCGATCAGCACGTTACCACCTTTGTGACCCACTTTCACGCAGCAACGCTTAAGCCGCTGCTTCTCGTCGTTACCGAATTAGGGAATCCCAGCATTTTAATTGTTTTAACCATGGTCTTGGCGGCGGGGCTTTTAGTTTGCCGTTATCGTACTGCAGCTGTGTTTACAGCTAGCGTTGGCGCTATCATGGGAGTGCTCAATGTCAGTATCAAATATCTGATTCAACGGCCGCGACCGTTCATCGCGGATCCGCAAATTCGCGCCTTGGTCAAAGCCAGCGGTTTTAGTTTCCCCAGTGGGCATTCCAGCGGCACCATGATGTTCTATGGCACGATCATTCTTTTAGCGTGGACATTGTTCAAACATCCGACGGGCAAATGGCTGATCACGGTTCTGGCGGTCCTGATGATCGGATTGACAGGCTATTCACGTATCTTTGTCCGAGTCCACTATCCGACTGATGTCCTTGCCGGCTTTTCGTTGGGATTCGCCATGTTAATGATAAGTTGGTGGTTTTTCAGTCCCTACCTGTCTCGTCAACATCCACGTAAGCAAAAAGCAGATCGCTGAGTCGCCAACCTCGCCATCTGCTTTTTAATATTATAAGTTGATTGTGGTTGCCTATATCACTGCACCACATTGTCATTAACTATTTGTGTTGCTGGACATCCTGCACGGCTTGTTGAATCAGCTGTTGTTGAACAGCTTTCTGTGCTTGCTTCATCAGCGTTGTCTGATCCGTTGCCAACTCAGGCTCGGCTTTGACAAGTTCCGCTGCTTTCGCTTTCACCTTCGTCGCCAAGGCCGCTTTTTGTTGGGCAGTTGGGTGCTGCAACACTTTTAACTTAGCGCTGAGCCGCTTAGCCTGCGTCGTAGTTAAAATGAACCAGTCTTTGGGAATGGCGAGTTGATTACGCTGAGAGACAAACTGACCGGCGCCTTCATGATTGAATAACGCCCCATAAAAACCATTTTGATATTCCCACCGCGTCGTCTGACTGGTTAACGAAGCAGTCGTGTCAGCCGTTCTTGAAATTTCATTACGCACGGCAAGGTCTGCTTTGGTATGCACGGCCTTTTTCTTAGGATCTGTTTTATAAATATAAACAGCGTGTTTGTCGGCAGTTCCCGCGGGTTGCTTCAAAAGCATCGGCATTTGCACATTTGGCGATGCGGTATAAATGGTCTGTTCGTTGGTTGTTGTCCGCTTAACCATTCCAAAATGGGCGTTATCATTCAGCGTGATGAGCAATAAACTGCCAACGACCCCGATGCCAAACACGATGATCAATGCGCTACGTTTGAGCGATCGCCGCATCATGATGAAACTAAGATAAAGGCCAACGACCATCAACCCTAAAAACCAAAGAATCATGCCTTCACCTTCTTTTCATCTTTAATCGTGACTTCTTGCGACATGGTATGACGATTCAGGAAGAATGTCAGAATCCAACCGATAAAACTAAACCCGACAGCCAGTAAAAAGGCTGCGTGGTAACCATTGAGAGTGGCATTGAAGAAGTCTTGCTTATATTGCAACGGATTACTTTTTACTAGGCTGGCTGCCGGTTTGGTGAGGTTGGTGACGTTTGATAAGACAGAGATCAAAACAGCTGTTGTCATGGAAGTCGCAACCTGCCGCACCGTGTTGTTGACCGCCGTGCCGTGGCGAATCATGTCTGGCGTCAAAGCATTCATCCCGTTTGTCGTCAATGGCATCATGACCATTGAAATTCCAAACATCCGCACAGCATAAATCACCGTAATGAAGATTGACGGGGTGTTGGTCGTCAAGAAGAAATATGGCACTGTCGCAATCGTGAGGAGAAAAAGCCCCAATTGTGCCAACCGTCTGGCACCGATACGATCAAACACCTGGCCGGTAACAGGGCTCATGACCGCAATCAAAAGTGCTCCTGGCAACAGTGTCAAGCCAGATTCCAGGGCACTTTTACCATGAATAATCTGTAAATACAGTGGCAGAATCATTTCAACGCCGACCATCGCCATGTTGGAAATCGTCCCCAAAATGGTTGATAGCGCGAAAATTTTACTCTTAAACACACGCAACTCGACAAAAGGTTCTTTTAAACGCAACTGACGATAGCCAAAAATCACGATGAAAATCAGTCCGATAGCAATTGACCCAAGCACCACCGGATCGCCCCAGCCGTTGTTTCCGACTTCGGAGAATCCGTAAAGTAAGGCACCAAAGCCAATAGAGGATTCGATCAGTGAGGGTACATCCAGCTTCGGATTTGAAAGCGGCAAGACGTTCTTGAAGAAGAACAACGCTGCGATGATGACCAACCCGGCAATCGGAAGAATCATGCCAAACAAGACCCGCCAACCGAAATTGTCAATGATATATCCGGAAAGGGTCGGCCCGATCGCTGGCGCAACCCCAATGGCAATGCCGGCCATCCCCATGGCAGCTCCACGACGGTTTGGCGGGAAGATTGACATCATAATATTTTGCAATAATGGCATCGTGATCCCAACGCCGAGAGCCTGAATCAAGCGACCGGCCAATAAGACCGCGAAACTATTGGCAGTAAAGGCTACCAATGTGCCGACAAAGAAGGTTCCCATGGCACTTACATATAACCATTTAGAAGGCACTTTTGCGCTCAAATATGCCGAGACCGGAATCATTATCCCATTGACTAACATGAAACCTGTCGATAACCACTGCACCGTCGCAGTCGAAATGTCGAAGGCTTTCATCAACGTCGGAAACGCGGTGGAAAGGATCGTCTGGTTAAGTACTGTAATGAATGTCCCGACAATGAGCGTGATGACCATCATAGGGACATTAATCCGTTTCCCGTTGATATCTTTAACGTCCATAACTTCGCCTGATTTCTTTATAATGTTTTGTACTTTTTATATCACATAATGTAATATTGACAAGACAAAATGTTACATTTAAACTGACTAGTTGTCAAGGCAAAGGAGGACAAAATGCCATGGGACTTTTTAATGAACGGTTGCGATCACTCGATATTTCGCTAGGCATCGGCGAAACCAGCCGCGTGACCGGAGCCACACCGACCCAGATTCGTTATTGGGAAAAAAAACAGCTCATTCATTCGCGACGACACGAAACAAATGGTAACAAGCGCTATTCGTTATCCAACATCGCACTGATCGTCATGATCAAAACTATGCTGGATAAAGGCTACACGTTAGCAAAAGCAAGTGAAGAAATCGACAAACACCGCCAAAAAGCCGACACGTTGCATCTTCTCATGGGCACACGCTTACAAGACATTCAGTATGAAGATCGCCAAACCTTTTTAAATTTTGGTCCTTTGGAAAATGATCCTGATTTTGATGTCATCGCGGTAGTTCAGGAAAACACCGCCAAACTTTATAAAAAACCCATCAAGGAGATTGAAAAAATACATGCCACCAATCAGGATGCTGCAGACAAACCGCTAACATAAGCGAAAACTTGGCAAAACATGAATCAGCAATCACACCGAGACAAAACGATCCTCGAGAGCAAGGCAAAATCTTTGCTTGCTCTCGAGGATCGTTTTTTGTCAAACCGTAAAACCAGTTGGTGAAATCTTAATGATTCGTTAACCCTGTCGTTGCCAACCACGATTTAGACTTCCTCATCCGTTTCCTGAGTGGTTGTTTTGGCCAAAACCTTTTTCGCCTCAAAGTGGTTCGCGATCAAAGCCAAGGCAACGATGACAATGGAAAAGAAGTAGATGTTATGCAAACCTTCATACAGAATCTGGCGCAAGGTTGGTAAAACTGCTGTCGGCAACTTCTGAGCAGTGTGCGGATTGATGAGTTCATTAAGCATGTTACTGTTTAACCGGCCATCAGCTGCAACCCCCTGCGTCAGCCGCAAGTTGAGCACAATCCCGTAAATTGACACCATTAACGTCTGACCCAACGTACGCGATAACGTGTTAAAGCTTGTCGCGACCCCAACCTGATCAGGCGCAACAATGGCTTGGGCTGTCACCGTCGTAATCGTGATCACCAGGCCAAAACCAAAGCCAAGACAGCCAGCAACAAGCAAAAAGACAAAATAAGGGGTTGCTTGCGGCACCAGCGCCAATGCCAGACTGCCACCAAGCAGCCAAATCATCGCACCGGTCAAAATCGGTTTCGGTTGGAAACGGCCAAGCAGTTTGCCGGCAACGAACGAACCGACAACCCACATCAACGAACTCGGCGTCACGGCAAACCCGCCAAGCGATGCATCCATACCGAGAATACCTTGAATCCACATCGGCATGTAAACTTCAAATCCGATCACAAAACCGGAAATCAGCGCCGCAATCAAATTATGAACGACAAACGTCCGATTTTCAAAAAGCTTCAGATCAATAATCGGATCAGCAGCATGGCGTTCGGCCTGCCAAAACCGCCAAAAGCTTAAACTTGCTACGATCGCCATTCCTACAATTTGCCAAAGCGCGTTAGGTTCTGCCAAGCCTGAAAGCCATACATAAGTGCCAACAACGCGATCAACAACCAGGCCGTCCCGCGAACATCAAGCGGCTGCCGCACCTGCCGCCGATCTTCTTGCAAAAAGAACCAGACAATGCCAAATGTCAGTAAACCCAGCGGCACATTGATGAAGAAAATCCAGTGCCAACTCAGCTGGTCGACAATAAACCCGCCAAGCAGCGGAGCAATCACCGAGGCAATCCCCCACATCGACCCGTTAAAGCCTAGCATTTTGGCCCGTTTTTCGAACGGATAAATGTCCGCAATGATCGTGAACGTCACCGGCATAATGGCACCGGCACCAATTCCCTGGATCGCCCGGAAGACGATCAACATGATCATTGACTGCGATAAACCAGACAGTAACGAACCAATGACAAAAACGGTCAGACCAATTAAGAAAACCGGTTTACGGCCGATTTTGTCACTTAATTTTCCATAAATTGGCGTGGCCATCGCATTGGTTAACAGGAAAATCGAAAATACCCAGTTCATAAGATGCACGCCATGTAAGCTGCCAATAATCGTCGGCATCGCGGTCGAAACAATCGTACCTTCAATCGCAGTCATAAAAGTACCGATAAAAATGGCAACGGTGACAAGTACAACATTTGTTTTTCTTTGCTTCATAATTACCTCCCTAAATTTAAAAACTCAAAAATGTGCTGATCCGCTGATAATCATGGGGGTTGGGCAGAAATAACCTTATTTTTGTTAAATTCCCAGTAGATCGAAAAGACGCTTCGGGAAATAACTGACAAATCGGGCAACAATGTTTTTCGTGCATCCCGAGCCCATGCTAGCACTCTGGTCAGTGAAGTCTGTGAATGTCCTCGAGAATGGGCTTTTTCGTCTGCTTCCTCAAGCTCACTAGTGACGAAAAGCGAAGACTTATGTTCTTAGGCCCCCAATTCAGTCCGTATCTGTTCTATAATATTTTTAACGCAGCTTTCCCCTGTTTCAGATTTTTGGTCGAAGATTCTGATGTCTCGCATTCGACCAAGAGACAGCTTGTGATTTAAACTTAAACGATTTCTTCGGGCGATATTCTAAAAGTGTCAATAATTCGCAGGAGAATAAAAGGTGCTCCAGTTTGATCCAAATCAATGAGAACCTAGCGAGTATCCCGTAACACCCAAACAGTGAAACAGATCCAAGGCTTGAATATAAGTTAATACTACAAGGAGAATATTATGGTTAGAAAGATTCTTAAGTATCAATCATTATTATTGACAATCGGTGGCTTTGCAATTAATTTAGTTCCTTTTTTGCTTTTTATGTTGCTCATCAATCGCCATGGTGAATTGATCACCAACGTATTACCATTTGCCCTCTTCTACTCATTTCGTCGAACAAGTCTATTTATGTTCCGCGGAAATCCTAGCCAAAATTATTCGTTGGGGTGGCTGGGTCTATCTTCAGCATTGATCGGATACACGATTGGTATATTTGGTCAATTATCGCCTATTTGTTGGGATATTTCCGCAATAGGGGCTGGGATAGGCGCAGCCTTGTTTCCGTCTGTCCAGAAAGAATCAGTATCTGGAACGGCCAACACCAATAACCAAGATAAAGTCCCTCATTCTACATTGATGATGCTTATCGCCATTTTGATCTTAATTGGAATTATTGCTTTCACAGAAAAAAGGTTCCCATTTATTGGCTTCATCTTGATGATCGTCTATTCTATTTTTGGTTTGTTGGGTTTTCACTTTGATCCATCTCCAAAGTCCACCAATAATCACATTAACATTCGGTATTCTAACGTGTTATTATCATTTGCGTTATTCGTGTCTGTAATTCTCGTTCGAGTCGCGCGGAGCGAAGGGATAGGGACTCCTGCCTTACTAGGAGTCGCCATTTTGGGAACCATATTAATAATCACTACCTTGCTTTTGGTCAACACGAATCATACCAATCATACGATTACAAATGATATTCGCGTACGTTTAATGGTTTTTGGTACATGTGCTGATTTTTGTGCCATTTTCAGTGCCATATATATTGGTGTTAAATTCGGTGTAACAACGTTCATGTGGATTATTGTTGCCTATCTAGCAGCATTTATATTCGCATCCCCAATGGTCACCGTCCTCCAGCGTCGCTTTCAACATACCAGTTCATTAACAATTGATTTAATAGGGATTTTTGTCGGGTTGCTACTCACCTTCATCCTACCACTTTACTTTGTTGGTATCTTTTTAATCCGGGCTTTTGCTAGCGTGCTTAACAAGAACGCCATTAACGATTATGAGCATTCATCGATTGAGAACCGAGATAACGCCTTCATGGTAAGCTATCGTTTAATTTCAACAGCTGGCCTTGGCACCCAATTTATCCTTTGGCTTAGTCTCATTATCAGCATGCACTTTCAACAAACTTCATTTAATCAAATTCTAGGCTCGTTTGCCTTTCATCAGCCCACCACTAAGTTTGATGTGCCCATTTTAATTACCCATATTATTTTAGTTATCTGTATCAGTGGCTTTCTATACTATGTCCATCGTGTTAATCAACCGGCCTTTTCGGGGAGTAAACACTAACTGCAATTTGTTTATTTTTGTACGCAGTAAATAGTGAATGGTAATGAATGCTTCTCGCTCGACCTCGCCTTTAGTATTTAGGCGTGGGCGGGTTGACCTAGTGCTGACTGGCAAGAACAGTCGATGCCGACTTCTGTATGAAACTTACGATATTACGGATTTTTTATTCATATTGAACGGGCAAGAAGCCGTGCAGCCACTGATCTCAACAAGAGACACCTAGCGCGTTTCGGAATTTGATCCGTCTGGAAACACGCCGTTCAGCTTCTCCAACGAAAAAGGCCAACATCCATACAACTTGCTGGCCTTTTTCGTAAAACAGCGTCTGATGTGCACGCATACTGGCTGTCTCGCCGCATGGATAGTCGCCCAACTGTACAAAAAAGTTGCTTTATGACTAGCGCAAAAATGACATGCGGAAGTAAATAGCGTAAACAAAAACGTCTCAGGCAAGCAAATTTGCTGAGACGTTTTTTGCCTTTACCTTTAATGAATTGACTGGCCGCTATGCACTGACCAGACACCACGCGTCCAGGAATTACAAAGATTGCAAGACTGCTGACCACCCCTAAAGCTCACAATCAGGCGGCTGATTGCAAGCGCGATCGTCTGCTTCCGCCGCAGCTTGAGATTCCGCTGAATTTCCTGATAGATGGTTTTTCAATGCTTGAGATAAAAGATCATGTGGTCCATGAGACGCAAGCCACAGACCCAAGCCACCTTACCTGTCAAAACGCCTTCACAACTGAAAGTGATCGTTTGATGGTGCTGCTTGGAACAGCCATTGTGAAGGTGAGATGACGTATTCACTGTTGCAGAAGTCTGTATATGAAGAACTTGCATGGATAACTTTCGTATTCTCGCTAATTTCGGTACTTGAGAAGTGCTTGCACCTTGTCAAGGTGTTCCCAAGGCAGATCAACATCAGTACGTCCAAAATGACCGTAAGCTGCCGTTTGTTCGTAAATCGGTCGCTTGAGATCAAGCATTTTGATAATTCCGGCGGGCCGTAAGTCAAAGTTCTCACGAATCGCCTGTTCAATCAGTTGTTCGGAAATGGCGTTGGTGCCAAAAGTATTGACTGACACCGATACCGGTTTGGCAACGCCGATCGCGTAAGCCAATTGGACTTCAACGCGCTTGGCTAAACCAGCTGCCACGATATTCTTAGCAATATAGCGGGCAGCATAACTGGCTGAGCGATCAACTTTGGTCGCATCTTTACCGGAAAAAGCACCGCCGCCATGTCGGGCAAAGCCGCCGTAAGTATCAACGATAATCTTGCGGCCGGTCAAACCGGAATCAGCCTGAGGTCCGCCCAAGACAAATCGGCCGGTTGGATTGACATAAATTTTCGTATCATCATCCATCATGTCAGCCGGGATGATTTTGCGAATAATTTTTGCTTCTACATCACGGCGGATTTCTTCAAGGGTGACGTCAGGGTCGTGTTGAACGGAAACGACCACCGAATCAACGCGAATCGGCTGTTCGTTGTCATCATATTCGACCGTGACTTGGGCTTTGGCATCCGGGCGCAAATAACTGATTTCGCCATTATGACGCAACTTATCGGTCCGCCGCATTAACGCATGGGCTAATGAAATTGGCAAAGGCATATAAGTGTCAGTTTCATCAATCGCAAACCCGAACATCATCCCCTGATCACCGGCACCGATCTTGTCTAAAGGATCAGTATCCGCTTCACGCGCTTCAAGGCTTTCATCCACACCTTGAGCAATGTCAGGGCTTTGCTCGTCCAGGGCCACCAAGACACCGACACTGTCAGGATCAAAACCGGACTCTTTCGTATACCCAATTTTCTTGATGGTACCGCGGACAACAGACTGAATGTCAACATAAGCCTTCGTTGAAATCTCGCCAACAACAAGGACTAAACCTGTCGTCACGGTTGTCTCACATGCAACTCGAGAATCGGGATCCTTTTCTAACATCGCATCCAGGATGGCATCGCTAATCTGGTCAGCGATTTTATCCGGATGTCCTTCTGAAACAGATTCAGAAGTAAATAAATGGCGTTCTTGCATCGTTTGTTTCCCCCTCATGATTTTTCGGTTACAAGGCATGTTCGCTAACGGATAACGAACCCCATCGGGAATGTTTTGCAACTATAGTAGCATAACATAATATTTGTAAAATTTCCGAAAATCTTTGTCTATGCCACGAGGATTTTGTAAAATGAAATTGTTACGGAAAGGACACCCATATTGAAAAAGCTCAATCAAAAGGCGTATGCAGCAGCTTTCATTTGCCAGGCCCTCGCTTACCCGTTCTTAATTGCCACTGGTTTGCAAATCAGTTGGAACTTCCAGCTAATCGCACTTTTACTGATGATCCTTTGTCTCAGCGGCACGGGACTTGTGAAACGTTACGACCTAATGTTGTTGTTAGCTGCCATCATGGGGATTCTCGGTGCTATCAATCAGTGGCTGTTGCTGCCGCTAATTGTGGTGCAACTCGTGATCACGCTACTCTTACGTACGCAGAAAATGCCTTCCCAATGGATGAACACCGTCATCTTCGGACAGGCACTTTTAGCGCAGGTTATGATAATTTATGCTAATTTGCATTTCTTCAATCGGACGATGTTATTAGATCTAGTCCTTCTCTATATGCCCGCGTTAATTGGGTTATGGGCCAACCATTTACCAAAGTGGGCTGACTTGATCCTATTACTGGCCGTGGGAACCATCGGCTATTTCCAACAGCGCATGACCCTAATTGCGATTGCTGGTATGTTGATTGTAACGCTCACCATCAGCAGTCGCCGGTCCTTTAAGCTGCCGGCTTACAGCTATCAGCTTAGTCCCCTTATCCTGACATTGCTTTTGTATCTAACGCGATTACATGGCTAGTAGCACTTCAGTTGTCCGTCTCTAAAGATGTCAATTCATTTACACCCGCAATCATGGTTATTGCGGGTTTTTGCGTAAAAAATCAACCCACTTTTCGTTTTTATTGGTTAACTTGATAGGCGTGAGTTAGCCTTTCTCTGATCGCCCCAATCGCGAAAAAAGCGTCAGCTCCTTTTTTGGGAGGGCCGACACTTTACTTAGTTGAATGCTGCAGGCATTTTTAGATTAACAAATGGCATTTCATCAGCAAATCTTTGTTGATATTAGCCCATAACTTTTGATTAGTTCAGACCGTATGCCAGCGTCCATGTCAGACTTGCTTCATAGATACCATTCTGAACAACTGCGGTCTTAGGTAGCACGAGCTTGATATTTTTCTTGTCCCAAGCAAAGACGTTCGCGCCTTCACCTTGTTCAGGTGCGGCATAAGCAACTTGATGACTTGTATCGTTAGTGCCTAGGTTCAACGTTGTAGTCTTGGCAATGTCAGCCACCGGTGTTAATGGACCTACAGGGGTGAAGCCATCATCCTGCGCTTCGTTGGTTAAAGCATAGACACTGCCGGTTTGGCCATAAGCCGCGTTGGTGAAGGTCAACGTCGCGTCATCAATGGTTTTACCGGTGTCTCCGCCGTTATCGTTTTTCAACGTCAACGGAGAATCGGCCTTGACATTGAGCGTCCAGGAGTCGGCCTTACTGTCAGTTTTGCCACTTGCATCGAGCTTATTCTCTGCATCGGTCCGCGTGGTTTGCTTGTCAACAACGGTAGTCCAAACTTTCCCTTTAACGGCAGAGAGCGCCTTATCATCGGTATTTAAAATTGCCGTGAGGTTGGTGTCGCCACTCTTATAGTTAGGATACCGGTTGTTCGTTGCATTCCCAGCGTTAATCCCGTCAGCAGTGAAGACCGGATACTCAGAAATAAATGACTCGTGATTCCCGAAGTCAAGAATTTTAGGCACCATCTGTAGTCGCAGATAACCCGTGTTCCCAGTTGGTGCCGTTTGGCCAAAGGAAATCCCTGCAGTCGTTTTGCCTTCCTGTGGTAACGCTTGGCCACCGTTAACATTCGCGTTGCCGTCAACTGTTGCTGCTTGAACAGCTGCCGGCGTTGCGATTGCCAATCCCGAAAGAAGCAGCGCCTCAGTGGCAAGCGCACTGGTCATTTTTGTCACTTTAAACATGAAAACCCTCCTTAGTTATTCAATCCCATCATGCTCGCGAACGTCTTAGTGAATGCATGATGATGAGATAAAATGATCTAAAACCTGTGTCCCCCAGTTAAATCAGTTAAAATAGATTAACTGTTTTCCACGTATTGAAATCGTTGTAAGTCTTAATCGTTAAACTCAGACAAATTACAAAAGCAATCAATAAAACGATCGTCAAGCCGATTAAGAACCATTTGACGCGACGATACGAAAAACGCGTGATCAATGCCTGCACTTGCATCACCTCCTTTGTTGCATACTGAAATCAGATCTCAGCCGATTTTTTTGCTTTTTGGTGTTGACGCCAGCGGAAAATGACAAAACTGGTGATGCCCAACATCACCATAGCGATAGCAACTTTCAGCAAGTTCCATTTTTGTTGTGCAAGTCGAAAAGCAGTGCGCGAACTGGCAATTAGTTTGCCATCACGGGTAATGCGCACATACTGAGTGATGGTCTTTAAATGACGTCCCTGTTTAATTTCTGCAACCAACCGATATTGGCCCGCTACAGGTTTCTGTCCTTGAATATCGTGCGTCATCACAAACTGAGACTGAGGGGCAATCCGTGACAGTGGTTGCCGCATTTTAAGTGAGAAAAAGCGACTCGACGCGTTTGTCAGTTCAACTGATGCCACTGTGTCTTTTAAAAAGAAGCGCCTAGGATTGACCAGTTGATAACGCAACTGAAATCCGGATGATCTTTTAATTAAAGCAGTCTGTTTCAGGCGTAGCTGACTGATACTCGGGGATTCGTGTCCTTGATGCAAAACCAATCCAATTGTATAGGCAATACGCTGATGAACGTTGGCTGTACCAGTGGGCGTCAATGCCATTAAACTGATGGCAGACAGATAAGTGCCTTTGGGGCGGGATTTACTCGCCTTGAGGATAATCGGTACATCCTTTGTTTCACTCGGAGCAAGCGTAATCTGCGTTGGTGTTTTGACAAGATCACTCCCGGCAATGGTTAAATACTGCCGATTGACTTGTTTAGGCTTGACGTACTGCACCACGCCATTCGTGGCGGTTTGCGCATCCAGAATTGTTACCTGAACAGTTAAAGCTTTCGAACTGGCGTTATAAGCTTGCACGGTTAGCGTGCGCGTTTCGTTTTGCGGCAATTGAAGCTCAAAGTACCCTGCCGCTTTATTCACCTGATTATCGGCTGGAATCACCGGCGCAACCATCAGTGTCTGCTGCGGGTTGTTAACGGCTGCGAATGTCGATTTTGCCTGATAGCCGCCGAACAACAAGAAGGTAAGGAACATCACAATGAATGAAAACTGCCGGTAGCATAATCGCCTTTTCAGATTCGTATTCATCACTTCGGCCTCAATTTAAGCACCCATAGCAGGGCGCCTGAACTCGCAAGCAGCAGCACCCCGCTGCCGATAGCCGCATACAACCAATGATTAACCGGTTTTTTAATGGCTCGCTCATTAATGGTTTTGACCTGTGAAGTTGTGACTTTCATGGTTTTCTTAAATGTCCAGTTCACCGGAAAACGATTGTAGGTACTCAAGCCTTTTATCGTTGCTTTAATGTGATACGTCCCCGGTTTCATCTCGTCATAACTCCAAGACACAGGGAAAACCACTTTTGAATTTGGCGCAATCATGACGTTACTGGCCTGAAACGTGCGCACTTCTCCTTGATCGGCACCAACACTAACGTTGACTTTTGCCTGAGAGATTGCCATCGGTTCAACATTGCGCAGGGTCACTCCAAGCGCCGGATGCTTTTGAAACAAGATCGGTTTGGTTTCGTCGTATTTAACATCCGGAAAGACTTCATAGTTCTGTCCCCGCAAGACCACCCCAACTGAGTACGCATAATTTGAGCCAATCGCTGTACTGCCTGACTTATCCTTATCTACGCGCTCAATAAAATGCCAATCACCGTATATCATCCCGTCATAATTGGTCTTAGGCATGGTAATTGTGGCACTAATGACTTTCATCTGCTTAGGCGCCAGTTTAATTGTGGCACTGCCACGGTCTAACCTTGCGACCGTTGTGAATGGATGTTTCAGGCTCGGATCCAAATCATTTGTCCTTGGCGTAAATTCAATCCCACCGCCGTCTTGCGTATAGGCATTGCGCAAGTCGCTCTCAACCGTAATATTTTTATCTGAAAAATTCTGAACCCTCATCTGAATGGTATGGGTGGAATATTTTGGATAAACTAAGTCAAAATAATTTAACTGGGTATTGGTTTGAGCATCTGGCAAAACCGGTTGCACTTCAAAATCAGTTTTTTCACTTTCATTTTCAGCTGACACGCGTTGTGGTACGGTTCCAAAAAACACAAGCCCCAGAACAAGCAGCATGCCATACCACGACTTTTTCCATTTCAAACTTCATTCCCCCTCGCTTGCCGCTTTAACCAAATGTGGCAGGTTCGACCCTCACGGCAACATCGACAGATTCCAGGTCAAAGTTGCTTTGTAATGCGCCTGATAGCGCTTGGTGCTTGCTGGCACATGCAAACCGACACTTGTTGGGGCACTGTCGGCATCCCCAAAATTCAATCGCCACATGCTTGCACCGTTATTGTCATACAGGGTACCGGTTGCTTCGGCCTGTTCAACATCATCCTTGAGATAGTGCCCCTGCTTATCAATTGCGGCTAAAACTGTAGGTTCTTTAGCCGTTGGGTCTAAAGCAAAGTCGTCAGGCGCTTTATAAACCAAGTTGTCTTGTTGCGCCCAAGCAGGTCCGGAAATCATTGTGTGTTTCAGCCGCGGGTTCAGAAAATGCAAGATAGCATGATCCAACGTGTGTGGTACGTGTAAATCCGGATTTTGGCTATCGGGTTTCGTCTCTGAAACAAATTGACCTTCTTGGCGAACACTTAACTGCCACCGGGAGACACCGTAATAATCTTCAATTGTGATCCCAAAAGGTAAAGCTTGTTTGGTCTTCGCTTGGTTTTCACCAATGTAATAGGTGCGGTCAACACTGTTGGTTTCAAAATCGCCAAAATCCAGCGACGGATCAACCGTCAATTTCAACATCGGTTTTTCATACCGATAAGTAATCACGGTTTCCTCCTTATTAAAAATCGGATCGACAACTTCAGCCTGATCAAACGATGCCTGGGTAAGGTCGGGGCTGCTGGCCTGATCAATGACGGTCCAGCCCTTAATCGCTTTGGGGCGAATTGCGCTATTATCAATGTCCGAAACTTTCTGCCCGATTTTGCCGGTGACTGTCACTTCAGTCGCAATTTCTTCCGGTTTAGCCATATCGCTAGCTCGATTAACATAACGGAAAGTGACTTTACCGGTTGTGACCGGTAGGTGAATCGTAGTCTGGTTCGAGGTAATCTGATCGCTCCCCGCACCGCCAACCGAAGCCTGATTCAAAATCGTTTCGGCAGTGTCCTGACGGGTAACTTTTGCAGTGAAACGAATCTTAAAGCTATCACCGTCTTTAATAGTGTAAGGAAACGGAATTGTATGATTGGTTTTAAAATTTTCTTCAGCCGCAGTGTATGGTTTAAACGCACCGCCTGTGTCAGCGTTGGCCATCTGTAAGGAACCATTTTGGTAGGTGTGGTTGACGTCAAGTTGGTCTTTAATGCTACCGGTGGTGCCACCAAGCAAATTGGTATAAGTCAGCTCATAAGTAACCAAATCACCATCTTTGGCATTGGTTGACGTTTTGAAATCCGTTTCCCCAGCCGTATCGTTGCGAACCGTCTTTTTCAAGACATAGCTAAGTGGTGGTCGGCGTGCTTCATATTGGTAGGTCACAATATATGGGTCAGTGGCTGAAAACGTTCCGGCATCCTTTTGATCCGGTGTGTTTGCCGTATATTTGCCTGTGTACTGATACCAGTCGTTGCCTTTATGAATCCATTCCGGCCGACGTTTAGCCGCATCCCACTGATTTCCCGGGTCGCCGGGAATCGTGAGTGGATCCTGGATTGCGTTACCCGCCGTGTCCACGAAGTTAACGGTAACCGACTGGGCATTTTGCGGCATTTTAAGCAGTGCGACTGCCTGGAAAGTCGGGTGCGTGCCACTGGAACCGGTATACCCAAAAAGCACCTTATCTGATTTGAAGTAATCCAACACATTGTTGATTCTGAAAATGCTTCCTTCTTTGGGATTACCATCCAGATAATACTGAAGATCACCACCCAGAATCCGTACACCATCTTTATACGTGACAGACGGTGTCCACTTAACCGTAAACGGACGAAACTTACCATTTGAAAGTTTGGTTGCGTCTGTTAAGGGAATGTACTGAAGATGCCCAACGTCTCTAGATGTTTTGGTGGTCAATGGGGCCTCACCCGGTCGAACTACCCCTAAATGGCCGGTCATTTTGGTCTTTGGATAATCATAATCATACATATCATCAAATTGTGCCGTATCGCCGCTCCAGTAACTATCCATTTCAATGGACAGTGCATTTTTGATATAGTGATCGATCAACACTTGCTTTGGTGGACCGCTTCTGGACCATGGATACGCACCTAAGCCCCCACCAGGCGCACCATAAGCAGCAATACCTTCAGGATCATTCTGTAAAGTAAACGTCATGCCGTCTGCATCATAGCCAGGCCGCGAGCCAAAGTAATGAGCAGTCTCATAGGTAAAGGCACTGTTAAGATCGATTCTTTGTTTACTCCACATACCGCCAATTTGCCAATTCTGAAAGTCCGCTTTCCCGGTCACAATCAAGGCTTGCGGATAAGTTGCGCTGAAAGACGAACGGTTCACGTTATATTCTGGTTTTGCCGTGCTCTTAAAAAAGTAATCCGGTGCTTTTAATGCAGAATCAGGAATATCCGAATCAGGTGGCATATCATCATCCGCCGCTATGGTCTTTTGAATCGGAAACAATAACATAAAAAGCATTGCAAAGAAAATTCCAGCAAGCGTCAATCTGCGTTTCACCCATGTCACCCCCCAACCTTCAAGCAATCTTTAAAAGCGTTTTCTTTTGTCAAACATTAACGTAGGATAACTATAACAAGAGCGTTAACCATCGGCAACATAATATTATGTATATTTTATAACCAATAAGTTAATATAATACATGTTTTTATATTTTGGTTTCCGAAATAAACCGTTAATTGGCTTAGCCTTTTATAAAACCGCCGTATTTTTAATTTTAAGGGCAATACCGCAAGCCTTAAATTGTACTCTTATTGTTTTAAATTAGTTATGTTCACTTTTGAGCTTTTCAGAAAATAATAACTGTTGAAGTCTTAGCCAAAAATTTAGTTATCCATAACCGCAATTCACTAGTAAAGGCTTTTGTCAGCATTGAACCATTAAATGAGTCAATTAGAAAGAGTGACCGATTTGACGTCTTTACCCAACACCCCCAAATCACTGTCCAAGTATACGACCGAGCATCTGTAACCCTACCACCGGTAAAACCTTCAACCTCGTCCATGTCTTTTACATCAGGCTCTAAGCTTCCATCAACATCATTCAATCTGTCCATGTTTGTAAGCAGTCCCGCCACCTCACGGCCCTGAATCTAGTAAAAACTCAGCGGTAAAAATCATTATCAGGATTACCGTCACGTTGGCTAACCTTCTAACATTAATTGACGTTGTCCTGTTCGTTAAAGTTCGCAAATAAGTTTGACCAAACAGCAAAAATCCGTGATGACATAATAAGTTTTTAATTATATCTTCTGCACACCTGCTCACCTATGTGAAGATATTTGAGACCAGGTGCTGTTAATGCATTACAGCTCAATGAATCCCGCCGAATCGTAAAGCGATTTTAGCCTCACTTTGCTATAGCTTTTTTAAATCAGGAAAAATGTGAAAAAAAGAGCCCGGAATGCTATCAAATCAGCATTTCGGGCTCTTTTGGAAAGTATGTAAAGACAACAAAACGGAGAGTAAGGGATTCGAACCCTTGATACAGGTAAAACCCGTATACATGGTTTCCAACCATGCTCCTTCAGCCTCTCGGACAACTCTCCATAAAAAACTCCGGTTGTCAGGCTCGAACTGACGACAACCTGATTAACAGTCAGGTGCTCTACCAACTGAGCTAAACCGGAATAAACAGCGTGGCAGCTTCCTACCCTCGCAGGCAGTTTCCCACCAACTACTCTCGGCGTGAAGAAGCTTAACTTCTGTGTTCGGCATGGGAACAGGTGTATCCTTCTTGCTATCGCCACCACACTTATGAGAACTTTGCGCTCTCAAAACTGGCTATCATTGTTGTGTT
>NZ_MSSM01000014.1 GCF_004123795.1 Lacticaseibacillus chiayiensis
GTGTGGTTGGGTTGCACGAGTGGCGTCTTGGCACTGACTGTGTGGTAACAGTTATGACAGCGCCATCGTTGCTTGTGCAAGTCAATGACTGTCGGTATTTCAACCCCGTTGAGGACGCGCACGTGGGCCGTGTAAAACCCGTTAGGGTGCAAGGCCTCAAAGCCACACAGTGGGCACCGGGTTAACCGGTAAGTCAGTTCGGCATCAATCACATGATACTGGCGGCGACGTACCCCGTTGCCGCGATATTCATGACGAACAAAGGCAACTTTGATATTATGGTCTGGTATTCCAAGGACGGACAGTGTAGGATCGTATTGGGACATTTACTCATAACCTCGCTTGCTTTTGGTTTCGACGCTAACAAGCATAGCATGGACACTGAGTAGGTGTCTTTTTGCGTTATCCAAAAAGGGCCTACACGTTCAGTGTTGATTATTTCTCAACACCAGAAAGTGTAGACCCACTTTTTGCTTGGTTTTCTTTGTCATGGCAGAACGCAATCCATCAATACTAAGGTAACACGTACACCAAATGCCAACCTTGTCGTCCCATCCATAAAAGTCCCAAAAACCGGCATTATTCGTTTTTATCGAAAATAAATGCTCAATTTTTAAAAGAAATATTTGCGCATCATTAGCTTTCTATGTAAAATCCATGATAAGAGGTAGTGAACCCAAGGAGGTCCTTAGCCATGTCAATGATTGAATTTCATGACGTTAACAAGTATTTTGGGAAGTTCCAAGCATTAAAAAATATTAATCTAACAGTCGATCGCGGCGAGGTGGTCACGATAATCGGGCCTTCAGGGTCTGGTAAAAGTACCCTGTTGCGTTGCATCAATGGGCTTGAACGGATCACGTCCGGTCAGCTGATTGTCAATGACTTTGATTTAGCCGACAAGAAAACCGATATGAACCGCATTCGCAAAAATGTTGGCATGGTTTTTCAGCATTTTAATTTGTATGCCAACAAGAACGTGCTGCAAAATGTCACGCTCGGGCCAGATCTCGTTTTAAAGCGAGATAAAGCCGAAGTTGAACAGGAAGCGCGCGATTTGCTTAAAATGGTTGGATTGGAAAGTAAGGCGGACAGTTTTCCTGGCGAGTTATCCGGTGGGCAGCAACAGCGGGTGGCCATTGCCCGTAGTCTTGCCATGAAGCCGAAAGCCATTTTGTTCGACGAACCGACCAGCGCACTGGATCCGGAAATGATTGGCGACGTACTGGATGTCATGCAAAAGATTGCCGAAAACGGGATGACCATGGTTGTTGTTACCCACGAAATGGGCTTTGCCCGCCATGTTGGCAACCGGATTGTCTTTATGGATGATGGCAAGATTCTGGTCGATTCCAGCAACGTCAACCAATTTTTTGATGACCCGCAAGAGCCACGGGCTAAGGAGTTCATCAGCAAAATCATTAATCATTAGCCCAACAAAACCAGTTACGGATGGGATACCTTAAGAAAGCAGGTGTGTTAAATGAAAAAAATGTGGAAACGCATGCTCCTGCCGCTGGTGTTGTTGCTACTGATGATACCGCTTAGCAGTTGCGGGAAAAGTGTCGCTGATCGGGATGTTTTAGCCCACGCCAAGGCAACAAATACAATCGTGTGGGGCGTCAAAGCAGATACGCGACTTTTTGGCTTGATGAATATTAAAACCGGTAAAATCGAAGGCTTTGACGTTGATATGGCTAAAGCAGTCACTAAACAGATTTTAGGTAAAAAAGGTAATGCTCAACTGGTTCAGGTTACCAGTGATACGCGGGTGCCGATGATCAAAGGCGGCAACGTTGACGCGGTGATCGCTACCATGACGATTACACCGGAGCGTCAAAAGATTCTGGATTTTTCCGATGTTTATTTTAATGCCGGCCAAAGTCTTTTGGTCAAAAAAGGAAGCCCCATTAAAACCGTGAAGGACTTGAAGAAAGGGACGAAGGTCATTGGGGTGCAGGGTTCCAACTCTGTCGACAACGTCAAAAAAGCCGCACCCGAGACAACCGTACTTCAGCTGTCAGATTATGCCCAGGCGTTTACAGCTTTGAAGTCCGGGCAAGGGGATGCGCTTACCACTGATAACGGGATTCTGTATGGAATGTCTGAACAGGATAACCGCTATGTTGTCACCGGTGGCACTTTTACCAAGGAGCCTTATGGGATTGCGATCAACAAGGGACAGCGGCCGTTTGTCAAAGCAGTCAATAAGGCGATCAAACAGCTCAAGCAAAACGGTACTTATGCCAAGCTAATCAAAAAGTGGTTCGGCGATGTGCCAGGGTTCAGTCTTAAGGAGGTGGAATGATATGTGGTCGATTCTTACCAATAACTGGAACGCCCTTCTTTCCGGACTGGGCTATACCTTGGCAGCCAGCATTCTTGCTTTGATCGGCAGTTTGATTATCGGCACCTTGTTTGCGTTAATGGAAATCTCCCCATTTAAGGCACTGCGCATCATCGGTCGCATTTATGTCGAGGTGGTGCGAAACATTCCGCTACTGGTCATCACGTTAGCTTTCTACGTAATTGTGCCAAGGTTCATTATCAAAATTGATGGGTTCACTGCTGGAACAATTGGCCTGTTAATTTATACGAGTGCCTTCATCGCTGAAACTGTCCGTGCCGGCATCGAAGCCGTTCCAAGCGGTCAAATGGAGGGCGCCCGCAGTATCGGGATGAGCTATACCCAGGCGATGAGGCAGATTATTTTTCCACAGGCGTTCAAAATTGTGATCCCGCCACTGGGCAACCAATTCATTAACCTGGTGAAGAACAGTTCGGTACTGGCCTTCGTTGCCGGCTTCGATCTGATGTATCAAGGCAAACTCATTGCAGCAACGACCTTTTCGACGTTCGATACCTATCTGATCGTCGGGGTCCTTTATCTCATCTTGACGATGCCGCTAAGTTATCTGATGCGTTATCTTGAGAAAAAATGGGTTACCGCATAGAAAGGGGCAGGAATGATGCATATCTTTATCGACGCGTATTCTTGGATTAACTTACGCTACCTGCTTCAGGGATTAGGCGTAACCTTGGAAGTGTCTGTAGCTTCCATCATCTTTAGCTTTGTTCTCGGGGTAATTTTAGGTTTGGCGCGTTATGTAAAGATTAAATATTTTTCAGCGATTGTCGGCTTTGTCATCGATGTGATTCGAAATTTGCCGCTGCTGCTGATCTTGTTCTTTACGTACTTCGCATTGCCAGAAATCGGCATTCGCCTGAACGTCATCATTGCGGCCATTGTGGCGATGAGTATTTTCGAATCGGCGATGCTGGCAGAAATCGTCCGGTCAGGCATCAACGCCGTGCCGCGTGGACAGATGGAAGCTGCCCGCAGCAATGGTCTGACATTTTATCAGGCGATGCGCTACATCATCATGCCTCAGGCGCTCAAGAAAATGATTCCGCCAATTGTCAGTCAGTTTATCTCACTGGTCAAAGATACGTCGCTGGCTACGATTATCCTGTTACCAGAAGCAACGTATCACGCACAAATCATTTACGGGCAAAATATTAACTAC
The DNA here is from genome assembly GCF_004123795.1 of Lacticaseibacillus chiayiensis. Classification (GTDB taxonomy): domain Bacteria; phylum Bacillota; class Bacilli; order Lactobacillales; family Lactobacillaceae; genus Lacticaseibacillus; species Lacticaseibacillus chiayiensis. The sequence continues at coordinate 3,528 of NZ_MSSM01000014.1, forward strand.
ATGATTCCAATGTTTGTCGCCTTGGCTGTGATGTATTTCGTTGTCAACTACGCCTTGTCGCTGGCCAGTCGTTGGTTGGATCGGCGGTTGGTGCAGTCGAATTAGACTGTCTGAAGTGGTTTAAAAGACGGATACAACAAAAATCGGCTCTGACGGTGCACATTGGTGTGCCGCCAGAGCCGATTTAGTGTATGGGAGATAGTTTCTGTTTTGTGTGCGGTACCGGTAAGGGAGATGCCATTTGGAACGGTTCTTATCATTTTCCTAACATTTAGCATAAGCTACGGTGGTTCGGGTGCAGCTGTGATACCATGGGAGAGAAATAAAACGAGCAAGACGGAGGAAATTACCTTGAGTAGTTACTTAGTGACTGGTGGCGCCGGGTTTATCGGATCCAATCTAACCGAGCTGTTGTTAACGGATCCTGATAATACGATCACCATTGTCGATGATTTATCGATGGGCTTGCGAACCAACATTCCTGATTCCAGTCGGATTACATTCTATGAGCATAGCATCACCGATCATGCCTTCATGTCCCAACTTCTGATGGAAGGTCAGTTCGACTACATCGTGTTGTTGGCAGCCGTTGCCAGTGTTGCCGATTCCGTTGAACGGCCATATGCAACCCACCAGGTTAATCAGGAAGCCAATTTAAATATCATCGAAACCTTGCGAACCCAGAAGATCGCCTTCAAGAAGCTTTTTTTTGCCAGTTCAGCCGCTGTTTATGGCGATTCGCCTGAACTCCCTAAGAAAGAGAACATGGCGGTTAAACCTTTGACCCAGTATGCGGTTGACAAATTTGCCACCGAACGCGCGGTCTTAAACTATGGGCGCCTATACGATATGCCAATGGTCTGCACCCGCTTCTTCAATGTTTATGGGCCAAAACAAAATCCTAAATCGCCATACAGTGGCGTTTTGTCGATTATGATGGACGCTTTGGAAGCGGACAAACCTTTCACTTTCTTCGGGGATGGTGAACAAACCCGCGATTTCATCTATGTCGGCGATGTGGTGCATGCCATTCGCGGCTTGCTAGAAACGCCGAGCGCACGCGATGATGTCTTCAACGTAGCAAACGGCAAGCAAACGAGTTTAAATCAAGTGGCTAAGGAACTCGAAAAGCTGACTAGCAAAAAACTTCACGCGACGCACAAAGCGCCACGCTTGGGCGACATCCGCGATTCGTACGCCGAAACAGCTAAACTAGATCAGTTTGATTTCATGACCCACACGCCGCTTGCTGAAGGCCTGGCCAAGTATGTGGCGTCGGTTCGGTAGGAGATTGATCGGTCATCGTGTTACTGATGACTGGTCATTTTTCGTGTTGGCTGTGGGGCTTTAAAAAATGATCACAACGTATCGTGCAAAATGTAATCCGTTGTCTGTCACGGGCTACGCTGAGTGGTAAGAAACGTCCCTTTGAACGCGGACTACCACGTTATCTCTGCGTAACAATAACCTGCCAAGGTGACGGATGTTGCCTTTATGCTATAATGGGCGGTTAGTTTCATGTCAAGATATCATTATTGAGAGGGTTGCTGTATGAAACAGAGTGCCGAATGGAACGGTATTAAAAGGCTGCTGACAATGGTTGGTGATGTCCTTCTTTTTAATTTAAGTATTCTACTTGCCTTTTATTGGCGATTTGGCCCGGATATTCCGGAATGGAACTTCTATATGTACGAACGGTCTGCAGTTTATATCTCGCTGCTTTTCTTGCTCGTTAATTTCTTTCTAGGCGTTTATGTTTACTACAATCGCCGGATTAGTGACATCATTTTCAACACGGTTTTAGCCCAGATCATCACGATATCAGGACTGATAATGATTACCTTTATGGGGAGACTGTTTGCCTTTCCTCGGTTGGTTCTTGGATATTCGTTCCTCTTAAGTATCCTCATTTTAGGCATTTGGCGAATCTTTATTTATTACTTGTATATCTACTTTACAAGCAACTACAAGGTTGCGGTGCTTTCATACGAGCATGAATTACCAGCCGTGCTAGAAAATTTTAATTCTGCAAAAAACAACAAACATAAAGTCACATACGTTGTTTCCGATCATTTCGTGGAAAATGTCAAAAAGATCATCGACAAGGTTGATATTTTCTACTTAACAAAGAGTATTCCTGACGAGCAACGTCGCGAGATTATTGACATCATTATTAAGCACGAGCGGACGATTCTTTTGCCTTCGACTTTCGAAAATTTGATGATGTTACGCCCCAACTTAATGAACTTCGAAGATGAAAGTGTTATGGGTATTACGCAGTTTCGAATTAAGCCGGAGAGTGCAATTCTAAAACGCGTTTTCGATATTGTTGTCGGAATTTTAATGTTAATCGTGGCCTCTCCGTTCATGTTGGTAACGGCCATTTTGGTTAAGGCGACATCTCCTGGTCCGATTATCTATAAGCAGACCAGAATTACACTAAATCAAAAAGAGTTCAAGATTTTGAAGTTCCGGACGATGTCAGCCACTGCTGAAGCAAAGTCGGGGCCGGTCTTAGCGAAAGCACATGATTCACGAATTACGCCGGTCGGCAAATATTTACGGAAGTTCCGGCTTGATGAGTTACCACAAATTTTTAATGTCTTGAAAGGCGATATGTCGATTGTCGGTCCGCGTCCTGAGCGCCCTTACTTTGTGAATCAGTTTAATAAACAAGAACCTCATTACTACTTGCGACATAATGTTCGGGCTGGCATTACAGGCTATGCACAGGTTTATGGCAAGTACGCTTCTGACTATCATAGCAAGCTTAAGTTCGATCTGTTGTATATCAAAACATATAGTATCTTTTTGGATGCCCGTATTTTGCTTCAGACAATCAAGATCTTGTTTGATAAAGTTTCTTCACAGGGACTGGAGGAGGATCAAGAGCCAGAACGGCAGAAACTCCACGAGCTTGTGGTGCAGCAAGATATTACCCATCTGACCTGAATGACTCGAATGCACATTTTACAGTATGATCAGTCTAATTCGGTCATGTTTTTTCTATTTAAGCTTTTTTCATGTTATGACGCTTCAGCTTGTAAGCGTAAACTGGTACTGTATATACTGTGAGTGGTTTTTAAAAAAGAACAAACAAGCCATTGCTGATTTTGATTGTTATAAGGAGGATTCATTTTCATGAAAGGTATCATTTTAGCCGGTGGATCCGGTACCCGTCTGTACCCAATTACGGAGGCCATCTCTAAGCAACTGGTGCCGGTTTACGATAAGCCGATGATCTATTATCCATTATCAACCATGATGCTTGCAGGTATTCGGGACATTTTGGTTATTTCAACACCAAGAGACATTGACCGCTTTAAGGATCTCTTGAAGGATGGCAAGCAGTTGGGGTTGAATATTAGCTATAAGGTTCAGGATAAGCCAAATGGTCTTGCGGACGCCTTTATTGTGGGAGCCGATTTTATTGGGGATGATTCGGTTTGCCTGATTTTGGGAGATAATATCTTTTATGGGAGTGGCCTGTCGAAACTTGTTCAACATTCCGCTGCCAAGAAGACAGGTGCAACCGTCTTCGGTTATCAGGTCAACGATCCAGAACGTTTTGGTGTCGTTTCGTTTGATGATCAGCATCACGTGCAATCAATTGTTGAAAAACCTGAACATCCAGCTAGCAATTTTGCGGTGACAGGCATGTATTTCTATGACAATCAGGTTGTCGATATTGCGAAGAACCTCAAGCCTTCACCCCGTGGCGAGTTGGAAATTACCGATGTGAACAAGGCTTATCTGGAACGTGGCCAATTGGATGTTGAGCTTTTAGGTCGAGGCTTTGCTTGGCTGGATACTGGCACGCATGAATCTCTCCACGAAGCGGCAAGCTTTATTGAAACAGTACAGAAACGCCAGAATTTAAAAATCGCTTGTCTTGAGGAAGTTGCCTTCCGGATGGGCTATATTGATCGTGACCAGTTGCGTAAACTTGCTCAACCACTGAAGAAGAACGATTACGGACAATATATTTTGCGATTAGCAGATGAAAAGGCCTAGGAGGTATGAATTTGAGCTTAAAAGTAATTCCAACCAAATTAAAAGATGTTAAGTTAGTCGAGACAGATGTATTCGGTGACAATCGCGGATTCTTCACGGAAACCTATACACGTGAAAAGTTTGTGGAAGCCGGTATCAAAAATGATTTCAATCAGGATAATCAGTCCCTATCTGCTGAAGCGGGTGTTCTACGGGGGATGCATTATCAGATGGCACCGTATGCTCAAACTAAGCTCGTACGTGTTGTAACCGGAGTTGTAGAGGATGTTTTGGTTGATATCCGCAAAGGGTCGCCTACTTATGGTCAGTGGGAAGGTTATATTTTAAGTCAATATAATCATAGGCAATTATTGGTACCTAAAGGATTTGCACACGGCTTTATTACATTGACGCCTGATGTTAACTTTGTTTACAAGGTTGAAGGTTACTATGCACCTGAGGCAGATCGAGGTATTGCGTTTGACGATCCTGATATTGGTATCGAGTGGCCGATGTCGACGGCACATCTTATTATGTCCGAGAAAGATCAGCATCATCCACAGTTAAAGGATGCTGAAAATAATTTTGTCTACGGGGAGATTTGATAATGAAACTAATGATTACAGGCGGTGCGGGCTTTATTGGCTCAAACTTTGTTCATTTTGTTTACAATAACCATCCAGATGTGCAGATTATGGTTTTGGACAAACTAACATACGCAGGGAACAAGGCAAATATTGAAGGTGTTTTAGGCGATCGGGTGAAGTTGGTTGTTGGCGACATTGCCGACAAAGAGCTTGTTGATAAACTGATGGGTCAAGTCGATACCGTTGTCAATTTTGCGGCTGAAAGCCATAACGATAATTCATTGATTAACCCGGATCCATTTCTACATAGCAACGTGATTGGAACCTACACGTTGCTTGAAGCGGCCCGCAAATACGATGTGCGCTTCCACCACATTTCGACGGATGAAGTGTATGGTGATCTGCCTTTACGCGAAGACTTGCCTGGTCACGGTGAAGGCCCTGGCGAGAAGTTTACGGTCAACAGTCGCTACAATCCGTCAAGTCCGTATTCTTCAACCAAAGCAGCCAGCGACATGTTGGTTCACGCTTGGGCGCGTTCTTTCGGGGTACGGGCTACTATCTCAAATTGCTCGAACAATTACGGACCATATCAACATATTGAAAAGTTCATTCCGCGGCAGATTACCAATATTCTGAGTGGTATCAAGCCAAAGCTCTATGGAACCGGGAAAAATGTTCGTGACTGGATCCATACGAATGATCATTCATCAGCCATTTGGGATATTCTTACCAAAGGCAAAATTGGGGAAACTTACCTGATTGGTGCTAATGGCGAAAAAGACAATAAGACAGTTCTTGAATTGATCCTGAAGTTAATGGGCAAACCAACCGATTATTATGATCAAGTTAAGGATCGTCCCGGTCATGATATGCGCTATGCGATTGATTCATCCAAGACCCGTGAAGAGTTAGGTTGGAAGCCAAAGTACACGGACTTTGAAGAAGGATTAGCAGACACAATCAAGTGGTATACCGATCATCGCAGCTGGTGGCAAGATGAAAAGGCCGCTGTTGAGGAAAAATACCAAGAACATGGTCAATGATTCCATTTGCAAGATTGTTGATGTGAGATGCAAATTGATTGACTTGTCAGAGGTCAAGGAGAAGATACATGAAGATTTTGATTACCGGTGCGCAAGGCCAGCTTGGTACGGAGTTACGCCACTTATTAGATGGTCGTGGGATTTCTTATCTGGCAACTGATGCAAAAGACCTAGACATTACTGATGAAGCTGCGGTTAATCAGTACGTTAAAGAATACCAACCCGATGTCATCTATCATTGTGCGGCGTATACAGCTGTTGATAAGGCCGAGGATGAAGCCAAGGCACTTAATCAGCTGGTTAACGTTGATGGCACCCGAAACTTAGCTAAGGCCGCAGCAGCCGTTGACGCAACGTTGGTTTATATTAGTACCGACTACGTTTTTGATGGTGACAGTAAGGAAATTTATACTGTTGATGATCAGCCTGCACCTCGTAACGAATATGGCCGGGCAAAATACGAAGGCGAGCAGGAAGTTCAAAAATACGTGAAGAAGTACTATATCATTCGGACATCTTGGGTCTTTGGTGAATATGGGCGTAACTTCGTGTATACGATGTTGAATCTTGCAAAGACACACAAAGAGCTGACGGTGGTCGATGATCAGTATGGCCGGCCTTCATGGACCAAAACGCTCGCTGAGTTTATGACGTTTGCGGTTGATCACCACTTAAATTATGGTATTTACCACCTATCCAATGACAACAGCTGTAACTGGTACGAGTTCGCCAGTGCGATTTTGGCTGATAAGGACGTCACGGTGAAGCCGGTTTCCTCAGCCGAGTATCCGCAGAAGGCATGGCGACCGCGGCACTCTATTCTGGACCTGAGCAAAACCAAGGCAACCGGGTTTGAGATACCTACGTGGCAGAATGCTTTAAAAGAATTTATGCAAATCGTCGACAAGTAGTGGCAAAACAACGTCGCATTGAGGAATATACTGCTATAATTGACAAAACCAGCGAAATCCGTGAGTCTTTTTAGCTAATGCGTTTGTTGTGCTATGCCATTTTCAAACTTAACGACTGAATCTAAAGAGATCCAGTCGTTTTTATTAGTGGAAAAGTAAAAGTTAGGCGCAAGCGTTAAAGCTAAAACTGTATGAATGCGTGCTTAAAAAAGATAACAGTTCAAAGAATGATATAGTCGTTTTGTCTTTTAATATTTCTTAAATATTGCGATGATAAACATAGAAAAATTAAGAATTAATGTTTCTTATTCTAATTTTTTCTAATAGGAAAAGAAACTGATAGAGGATGGCAGCGATGAAGGAAAGCAAAAAGAGTAGAGCAATTCTATCATGTATTGTTGTGTGCTTTGGAGTGCTTATTGTTAGCCTGTGTATTTTTATGCAGTATCACCATCATGCAGCTCCTAAGGTTGTGAGCACGAATAGTTATCAAACAATCGCTAAAAAGCAAGTTTCTTTTAATATCGAAACGCTTCTTTTTAGAAACCGGGTGTACTCGGAAGTGGCAGGGTGGATTTATGTCAAAAACCAAGAGCCACAAAAATATATAACCAGTTTGGTTCTATACAACGACAAAAGCAACAAATGTTTGGTTTTCCCACTCACTATGGTCAAAAGACCGGATGTAGCTAAAATGCGGAAGAAGGTCAATAATTATCCTTACATGAATGCCGGATTTGATGGTTTTATTCCAGTGAATTACATGGTGCAAGGAAAATACAAAGTTGGATTCCTAGTTGCAGACAAGGATGAGCCGAAGTTAATTAAAACGGGCGTGCCATACAAACAAGGTGGGGTAAGGTAATGAAACAAATAGCAAAAAAGTTCCGTCGAGATGTTCGATACAAGTTTCTGAGCATCGCTTTCATGATAGTTGTGTTCGAGCATCTATTTGTTAGGGATTACTCGGGGGATGCTGCGATTGCCTTTTCTCACTATTTAGATCGAACGACTTTAATTGCCACTTTACATAATCGTTATATGACTTGGACCTCCAGAGTCTTCATCGAAGCGGTGCTATTAAAGCTCTCGCAAAATATGCATGTCATTCTTTGGGCCTTAATTGATATTCTAATGTGGGTGCTTCTGATATGGGCAATGATGAAGTTAACGAATTACAAACACAACTACCTGATTTTGTGCCTAACGTTCATAGTTCCGCTTTCAATGATGAATGGTGCTGGATGGATGGCAACAAGCATTAACTATTTTTGGCCGCTGGCTTTGGGGACGCTTGGGTTAGTCTCACTTTACAAAGTCTATCTGCATGAAAACATCAGTATCGTTTTTGGTTTGATTGTTTTAGCAGGTTTAGTATTTGCTACAAACTTCGAAACATATAGTGTTATGTATTTGATATTGTTGTCATATTTCTCTTTTTTAATGATTCGACAACATCGGTTTTCCGTGTCGGGTATTGCATTCATAGCAATTCAGTATAGCATTTGTCTTGCAAATATTATTATAGCATTAGTTGCACCAGGAAATAAGCAACGTGTGGTAGTGGAAACAAAATTTCACATGCTTGACTTTGCGAACATGACTTTTTTTGATAAGCTAAGCGTTGGATTTAATCATACATTTTCTGAATTAACGGATCATAATGTTCTTTTTCTCATATTTGCAATAATGCTCGTTTTTGTAGCATTGTCGACAAAGCCGAGATCACGTGAACTGGTAGGGATCTCAGTAATTCCATTAATATTTGTAATGTTCCGTACTTTTCTTTCTCCGTTAGTAAAGGCTTATACACCAGAATTTAAAGCGCTCTTCGACGCTGTCTCAAAACAGTATCGCGTTGACTCTATCACATATTTTGATTTTGTGAGCTATCTTCCGTTTGTCATTTATGCTCTAATTCTCATAGCCATTTTACTTGTGCTGATAAATGGCTTTAAAAGTCTTGACACAGGTGTTAGTTTGTCTGTTGCCCTATTATCTGGTTTGGTGACGGTTGTTGCCATCGGATTCTCGCCGTCGATGTATGCATCTGGTTCTCGAATATTCTTCTTCTTAGACTTTATACTCATATATGCAATTACAGTTATGTATGACGAGACGAGCTTCTTTCTTAATGATCATGTTGCAGTGAAAAAAGCACTTAAAATTTGCTTGTTTGCATTTACTGTCTTCTCAGTTGTTAATAACCTGATTGCGATTGGGGCAACGTACTTTTATGGGAACATTTCTTTTTAAACTCATAATCTGTACAAGATTGTATTTCTTTAATTGAGGTTGCACTGAATCAACTTACTAATTTATTTCTGGAATCTTAGTGCTTGTGAAATTCTCTTCGCTGTCAAGAGGAGGTTAAAAATGTCTGAAAATGGCGGTAGGAATTTGCCAACGATCGTTTGTCCTGTAAGATACATGTAAGGGCTCCTTGTGGCTCTGCTTTTCTTGATCGTTAAACAAGTTTACAGGTGAAACTCCTGTTTTGTACTCTCAATCTGCTGAAATAAAGCTGATTAAAATAGCGGCAGTTAATTCCAGCAACCGGCAAAGACCTTGCTGGAATTAATTGCCGCCTTTCGCGGATATGTTGTCGATATAATCCGCGCCGCGACAACTAGCTATGCTAATGAAAGAGATCAATTAAAACTTCGAGGCTGGGGAAATTATGAAGGGATTGCATGGTATTCTCCGACAAGTGGCGATGTTGTCTATCGGCTTTACAACCCAACGGTAGACGATCATCTATACACCAGGAACTGGAATGAAGTTTCTTATTTAAACAACAACACAGACTGGAACAATGAAGGTGTTGCTTTTTATTCTGAGTCTAACAGCTCACTTCCAGTTTGTCGGCTTTACAATCCTAGTTTGAGAAGTGGTTCGCATTTATACACGATTAATCCAAATGAGGTGGCCGTGTTAACAAGTCAGCGGGGTTGGAATTATGAGGGTATCTCTTGGTATGCAAGCAGCCAAGGAACACAAAACAATGATAATTATAATCTCTTGAACGTTAGAAATTACAACCAGTATGCACTTGGTGCACCAAGTGGTTGTGAGGGGGCTTCTCTCCTGCAAGCCTTACAATACAAAGGTACTGTTACAAACTGGGGTTTAGCATAATTTCTTAACACGATTCCAAAAGCAGCGGATGGTAATCCAAATAACGGTTTTGTTGGAAGTCCATTTGTAGAGAATGACTGGATCTATTCCGCTATATACCCTGCACCACTGACAACGTGGGGGCAGCGGTTTGGAACGTTCAAAATATTTCTGGTAGTTCTGTTGATGGGTTATTGAATGAAGTTAAGAACAATAATCCGGTTGTAGCGTGGGTCACCATTAATTTTCAGCCGGCTCGGTGGGGACAATGGTTTTTTGGACTAGCTGTGAATAATAATCACGCCGTAACTTTAGACGGCTATAACCGCTCTAGTAACCAAGTTCACGTTTCGGATCCTATCAGCGGAACTTATTGGATGGACAGGGGAACGTTTGAGAACATTTACAAAGCTAAAAGATATGCGGTAGTTGTGCGTTAGAAGTAAGTTAAAAATCGACGCACTTTGAATCAGAAAAAATTTTAATTTTGTCTATTCTAAATTGCTATAAGAAGATTTGTAATAATTGTTGAACGTTTAAGTTAGTCAGAGAGAGAAGGGACCAAAAAGCAGCTTCGTATTCCTTAATAGCATAAGGAATGCCGAAGCCGTTTTTAGTGTGGTGCACAATTATAGTTATGTGCTTGCTAAAATCACGATAGATGATTTTGAATATATGCAATTGGGTCAATCCACGGTCCTTGTGGGTTATATGCATCTGCCAATGAAGCCTGCCAATCTTTTGAAGTAATGCCTATATGCAGGTGAGGACCAGTCATTCGTCCTATAACTTGTCCACTTTCAACAGTGTCACCGGTTTTAACAAAAACATCTTGCATATCTGAGCTGAACTCCTGGTACATGACTTGGTTTCCATCTGGGGCTTGCACAACAATAACGGCTCCTGACCATCTTGCATAGATTCCAGTATAAATTACTTTTCCGGCAGTGACAGACTTAAATTGTGACCCTGCTCCATAAATAACACTGCCAAAATCAAATCCATCATGGAAGTAGGGATCCGGTTGCCCGCCACGATTATAACCAGTATCACCAAATTCTTGTCCGTCTTCAAATGAACCAGTGTAGGCTTTGTCGAATGGCCAAGACGTTTTATTCGAAAGATCGAAGGTTAATCCTTTTTTGTCAATCCAACCCTTCAATTCTGGGCTATAGACATAATCGCCTGATTCTAATGTCAGTTTAACATGTTGTCCGGCAAAATCATTCGATTGGGAGACGTTTTGAAATCCAGCATTTCCCCAAGGCAACGAGTCAATGGTCTTTCCATCGCCTTTAACAGTGGCACTAAGATTAACGTTAGCCATTTGGCACTGTTTTCCAGTATCTGTGTTCGAGTTGGGGGTATCGTCTACTTTTTGCTGAACCGATGGATTAAAAGCTTTTTTGTCAATCCAACCAAGATTGGCGACGTAGTAATATGAACCATTTTTCGCGGAAACTGTAACTGCTTCGTTAAGATGGTCGGTAGTATTGCTTAGGTTTTTAACGCCGTCATACCAGGGTAAAGCATCTATGGTGTATCCTGCATTTTGGATAGTGCCCTTGATGTTAGTGCTCGTTACCTCATCAATGCCTTTTTTGTCGATCCATCCTTTGAGCTCAGGACTATAGGCGTAATTGCTGGATTCTTGTGTAATTGTTACTACCTTTCCCATAAAGGAAGATGATTGGCCTAAAGTGATATAGCCGTTCGTTCCCCAAGGAAGTGTATCGATTGATTTATCATTTTGGTTAATCATAACAGTTTTGTTAACTTCAGTGAGGTTAAGTATAGCATCAGCATCGGCGCTAACGGTTATTTTTGGGACGAGCAAGCATCCAAAAATGACGCCGAGAATGCCAATAAAATACATGAAGAATCTTCGAGTTTTTATTTTGTTAAAAATCCTATTCAATAGTCTCCCCTTAACTTTAATACCTTCAGTTAATATCGACAATAACACATAATAATGTTGTTAAGTTGCTGTAATCCTCCCTTTGTTTTCACTCAATTGTACCAACAATGCAATAATAGTCTCATATCTGGCTATTGGCAAATGATACAAGCTTCGTTTTATTAAAAAAATTAAGTTCCAAGTATGTGCTCCCAGAAATCTTCACACATGTGGGTTGGAAAGGGTCACAGTATATGCAGGTTTTGCAGAATCTGGAAGGGCAAGTGCCGGTGTTTGGTGAAAAGAACCATTATATGATCAACGGCAAGCTGACTACGCATCCTGGCAAACGCCAGCAAAAAGCCATTAACAAGTTTGACGATATTCAATATTATATGAAGTCAAATTATATGATGAGTCAAAAGCAGCTCCGGTGATCGTGCGAGTGGGTCGGTTCTTAAAGTGAAAAAACAATGACTGTCTTATTAAATTCCACACCTGCCATAGCGACTTCAAACGACTTCATGGTAAACTCAAAACCGGATATCGTTAACAAGATAGGCGGGGTTGAATATGAAATATGGTTATAGGCGGCACTGGTGGCTAGTCGTTTTTGGGTTGATACTAATTGTGAGCGGGGCGCTTTCAGTGAAGCTGTTGATTGATCGGCAGGCAGCAGAAGCACGGGCACGTCAGGAGAGTCACAAGCGTTCGGTAGCTGCCAGCATCAGAGAGTCAAAACAGCGAGTATCGGCAGCAAGGCGATCTTCTTCAATTATGAAGCGAGAAGCAGTGGAAAAAGGCAAACATGAGCGTGCTTTAACAGAAGCGGCAGCACATTCAGGTCAGGCTCACATCCCCGCCGCCACCGCCTACGCTTATCCCATCGCCGAAGTCAAAAAAGAAATGACGGCGCCTTACACCAGCAACATCAAAAAGAAAGTGGTCTTCCTAACCTTCGATGACGGACCAAACACGGTTAATTCGCCACAAATTCTGAACATCCTTAATCAAGCAGGCGTTCACGGTACATTTTTTGTCGTAGGCCGTCAGCTTTCAGCCGAAACGGTACCGGTGTTGAAAGCAGAGTATGATGCCGGCAACAGCATCGGGTTGCATAGTATGACGCACAATTACAATTTGCTTTATCCGGGGCGAAATGGCGCAGCTTCAGTTATTGAGAATGAGGCTAAAACGGAGCAAGCAGCCGTGAAGCAGGTATTAGGCCCGGATTTTGACACGCATCTTTGGCGTTATCCTGGTGGCCATTTTAGCTGGAAAGGGTTGGCAGCGGCTGATACTGGCCTGACCCGACTTGGACTTGATTGGATTGATTGGAACGCAGCGGTCGGTGATGCGTTGAGTCCGGCGCAGGAGCCGAAAACGGAAGATGCAATGTTGCAGTATCATTTGCGGTCGCTGGCCGTTTATCCGACCAGCAACGTGCGCGTTGTGTTGATGCATGATGCGCTTGGGAAGAATTTAACGGTGAAGACGCTGCCGAAGATCATTGATTATTACCGTAGTAACGGGTATGAATTCGGTGTATTGTCATAATGGCTGACATTGCCAACAACAAGATAAAAAATTGGGCCGACTAAAAAGCCTCGCTTCGCCGCTTGAACGTTCAAGCAGCAATAGCGAGGCTCTTTTCATATGCGATTCAATTCGGATGCTTCAAACTTCTTCTTTAACCGCAAACTTAGCCAACTTACCTTTTTGCACTGGATTGACAACGGCCGTGATACGCGTGCCATTTTCCGTGTAGTCGGTGGCTTTGACAACGGTTTCCTGATTGAGGTAATTGACGAGTTGCCCTTGATCAAAAGGGATCAGGTAGGTGTGTTCTTCGTCTTGGCCGAATAGATCCGCTTTGATGAGCTGGGTGAGGGCTTGAAGCGAATGTTTGTCGCGCGCCGAGTAGATGAGGCGCTGACCACTGACTTCTGGATAGCGGGTGCCTTCCCGTAAATCGGCTTTGTTGTACGCTTCGATCATCGGAATATTTTTAATGCCAACTTCCTTAAGAGTTTTCTCGGTGATGGCCATCATTTCCGGATAGTTTTCATCGGAGTAGTCAACCACCTGAATGAGAAGATCAGCGTTGGCGGCTTCTGCCAACGTGGCTTTGAAGCTGTCGATCAGGTTGTGTGGCAGTTTGGAAACGAAGCCGACCGTGTCGCTGAGCAGAAACTTGCGATTGTCTGGCAAGGTGATTTGCCGCACGCTGGTGTCCAGCGTCGCAAATAGCATGTCTTTTTCAAAAACCTGCTTGTCTTCCGGACGATCGGCGAAGAGTTGCAGGAGTCCGTTCATTGTGGTGCTTTTGCCGGCGTTGGTGTAGCCAACCAAGGCCACCACTGGAATTGCATTGTCTTCACGTCGGGCGCGGCGAACTTGATCGCCAACGCTGGCTTCTTTGAGTTCCTGACGCAGATGGCTAATGCGCTTGTTGAGCACGCGACGATCGAGTTCAAGTTGCGTTTCACCGGCACCGCGGGTTGCAAATCCGGCACCGCCGCCGACCTGCTGATCGAGCCGATTGGCGCTAGGATGCAGTCGCGGCAAGGCGTATTGCAGTTGGGCAATTTCGACTTGCGTTTTGGCTGCTTTACTCCGTGCCCGATCAGCAAAAATATCGAGAATCAGCTGCGTGCGATCAATGACATGCAATTTGGTTTGCTTCTCGAGGTTACGCAGCTGTGACGGCGAGAGTTCATCGTTGATAACGACCGTTGTGGCATCACGCACATTAGCCAGTTCGCGGATTTCTTCGACTTTGCCGGTGCCAAAATAAGTGGCCGCAACGGCGCGGTCAAGGTTCTGCCGTACCTCGCCGACAACCGTATAGTTATCGGCTTTGGCCAATTCGCCAAGCTCGGTCATGGTGTAATCGAAGTCGGCTTGCTGGCGGGAGATGCCCGCAATCAAAACGTTTTCAGATGTTACTTCATTGGATATTTGTTCAGTCATAAATTCCTTTCATAGATCCGGGCGTCATCGCCGCGGATCGGTGCTAACGGATCATCAGTCATGGTGTAACCTTGCGTAACCGCATGGCGATTCACCCCTTTCGTTTGAATACGTCTAGTGTAACACGCGCCATTTGGACTGGCGAGCGACTTGCCGCGGCCTCTGCCTACCAAACGGCTAAAATGCTGTGCCACTATTTAATTGGCGGTGCCAGCACCTGAATATGATCGGCAATCACAGCAATTTTTAGCGGCGTCTTTGCACTTGGATCGCCATCAATTCTGCTTTGAAGAGTTTTAGGTGCCTGGATCGTGAGTTGTTCGGTTTTAAAATAGGTCATGCCCGGTAATTTCTGGAAGTTGCCGGTGATGAAGTAAGGAATCGCGAGCAGTGAACGCCACCAAGTGAGTTTAGGCGCGATGAAGACATGCAGGTGGCCGTCATCAGGAGCCGCGTCCGGGACGGCGTTGGTGAAACCGCCAACTGAATTGGTCATGGTCACCAGCAGAAATTGGGTATCCTTTTTCCATTGGCGATGGGCGCTGTCTAATTGCAAAACCCAGTGTTGGTGTTGCGCCAGGACTTTAAAACCTTTTGATAGGTAAATAATGGGCCCAAAGTGACGTTTTCCTTTTTGCGTGACTGACAGTGCAGCATTAGCCAAAACGCCAAGCGTCAGCGTGCTGACCATGTAGCGATCATTGACCTGTGCGATGTCGAGCGGTTGCGGATTAGCCTCGAAGATATTCTTGATGGCGAGTGGCAGTAGTAAAGGAATATGCAGGACTCTTGCCAGGTTATTGACGGTTCCTTTTGGCAAAATAGCTAAGATTGGCGGTTGCTGGCGCGGCGCAAGGCCAGCGACAACTTGATTAATCGTGCCATCACCGCCAACCGCGACGACAATATCCGAATGTGCCCGTGCAGCAAATTCACGGGCATCATCGGCATTTTTAGTGGGCTTCATCGTGACCAGCCGCTGGTGATCTTCGAGTTTTGCTTTGAGTAGTTCTGCCGCTGTCGGACCTTTTGCGTGACCTGAAGCGGGATTATAAATGATCGTGTAGCTAAGCATAGCAGCCTCCTACCTATCAAGACATGCGGCGATTGTTAAAAGAAATGGCATCGTCACAAATTAAAAACAATATCGCTCTTTACTATTAATATTATCACGTAATCTTATCACATCGCGACATTGATCACCTTGTTTACCACTAAACCAGTAGACATCATCATTGCAGCAAACATGCTTTGTTGCCTCAAACGTCTGGCGGGCAACAGCCAGAATTAAAAAACTCCGAAGATACAGAATTGTCTTCGGAGCATGATTTTTGATAGTCATTTGCCTTTAAAAAGTTCGGCGTTTAGTTTGACACTTCGTCATCCGATGCAGCCAATAGTTGATGCCGTCCGTTTGAGGTGACTTTAATGATCACAGCGGCAATGATCAGATCGACAACGATAATAATGGCCCACTGAATGACAGGTGTTAAGTGGTTAAGCAAATTGACATGCATGCCATAGGTCGCGGCTGCGATTAGCCCAACCAGGCTGAGCACCGTAAAGATAAGCCAGGTATTGCGGCTGAAGGCGAGGCCACTGACGGTATTACGCTGCCGCTTGGCAATCCACGGCATCAAGACGCCAAGCGCCACCATACCGATCGGTACGACAATGTTCAGTACCAGCATCAAGGTAAATGTATCGGCCGTCGCATCGGTCGGGAAGAAGCCGAGTGTTCCTAGCAGAAAAGTAATGCCAAGCATCCAGATACCGACCACCAGACCGACTTTACGATTCTTGAGGAACGTATAATCCGGCGTTGGGAAACGATCTTGATGCAGACGGACCATCGTGTAGGACCAGAATAGGAAGCAGGTCGACAAGGGACTCACAATGCCGTTGAGGTTCAATAACCAGTTGAAGATATCATTTATTTTCGGTAGCAATGCTCCCAGCGCCATGATCAGTGCACAGAGAATCGTGGTCATCCAGTACCCGTTGATCGGCAGGCCGTCTTCATTCATTTTGGTGAGTTGTCGTGGCATAAAGCGTTTAGCCACATCAGAGAGGAAGACCCGGGTGGAAGCGTCCAGAATCACGGCTAGTTGTGCCAACATATAAATACCCTGCACCACGGCGAAAAGATACATGAGGCTGTTACCTAAGCCGAATTGGCGACCGATTGCCTGAAACGCATAATAGGATCCGTTCATTTTCAAATCATTCGGCAAATGATGGGCGTTGAAGTAAACCCCAAGTGAAAAAGTGCCAAACAAAGTCAGAAACATCGTCATAATGGCAATCATTTTCAACGCCTTGGGGAAATCACGCGCAGGATGGCGCATGTCCTTCGTATACGGCGCAGCGAGTTCCGAGCCGTTCATGGCAAAGACGAACAAGCCAAATGTCGACAGAAAACTCAGTGAGAAGAAGTCTTTGGGGATGAAGGCCTTGAAGTCAAACGGGCGGGTGGCGATCGGCGCGCCTTTTGACAAGCCGATGAACGTCATCACCACAAACAGAATGGTCATGATGAACATGGCGCCACCGCCGATGGTTGACATAATTTCAAGACTCTTATTTTTGAAGAAATGCTGGAGCCAAATAAAAATCACAAAGATAACAGCGGTCAAAATGCCAAACCACGCGTTGCCGAGGTTGGCCTGAATATTGCCGTTGCCGTTGATGATCCAGCCAAACGAGATGACGACGGAATTGGCGACGTCGACCACATAAGGCAGACCAGTGATCCAGTAGAACCACGCGGCATAGTAGCCAACCGTATCGCCATTGGTTTCGCGCATCCAGCTGGTGATCCCGCCGCCGTGCTCGGAAAAAGTCGATCCCATGTGCGCAACAATCAGGTTGTAAGGGATGACATAGAAGAAAGTCATGATGATCCAGCTGGTGAACGCCACCAAGCCTTGATTTTGGAAGTTGTAAATGATGTCGTCAAAGCCGATCACGGTCACAAAGTCCATGAGGCCGACAACCATCCAGGGGATATATTGTTTCTGCGGTTTTTCTAAATCGTTCATATCAGTCAAGCTCCTTTTCTAGGTCGAGTACTGAACTAACTGCTAACCTAGACCCGGAGCTTTGTTGCGAAAAATTCCCAACGACGAACCAACTTTCATAAGTATTTTCATGAATCAATAGTGATTATAGCAAGGATTAAGCCGTTATGGCGGAAAAAGTTAAGAAAAGCTAATGAAACTAACAAACCCGTTAGTTTCCAAAGGCCAATTGTTAGCGCACGGACAGGAGAAATCGTTTAATAACCACTATTATTAAATTAATCAAGCAAACGCCGTAACTTGGCAAATGGAGGTTTTATCATGGACAAACGACAACCGATTGTCACCGTTGAAAATGTAACCAAGACTTATGGTAAACGTGGGGAGAAGCAGACACCTGCGTTAAAAGGCGTCAGTTTTCAAGTTGAACCAGGAGAATTTGTCGGCATTATGGGCGCTTCCGGATCCGGGAAAACTACCCTTTTAAATATTTTGAGTACACTCGACACGCCAACGTCCGGTTCCGTGCGGATTAAGGGGGATGACGTGACCAAGCTGAAAGGTAATGCCTTGTCTGATTTTCGCGCCAAACGTATCGGTTTTATTTTCCAAGACTTCAACTTGCTGGAGAATCTGACCGGTCGAGAAAATATTGCGTTGCCGCTGGCGTTGCAGAACGTGAGCGCTAAGAAGCAGGCGGAAGCGGTGGATAAGATTGCCCGGACGCTGGGTATTGAGGCGGTGTTGGATCATTATCCGACTGAACTTTCCGGTGGGCAGAAACAGCGAGTGGCTGCAGCTCGGGCGTTGGTTCAGCAGCCGGACATTTTGTTTGGCGACGAGCCGACTGGAGCGCTTGATTCGACGGCGGCCCGGGAACTATTGAATACGATGGACCAACTGAATCACGATGAAGGCGTGTCAATTCTGCTTGTGACCCATGATCCGTTTTCGGCTAGTTATGCCAGCCGAATTTTGTTCATCAAAGATGGCCAGATCGGCTCTGAACTGAAACATGGTGATAAAAGTCAAGAAGCCTTTTATCAGGAGATTCTTGAAACCCTTGGAACGTTCCAGAAATAGGAGGCGATTGTGTGTTACGCAAACTTGCTCTTGGCGGTTTAAAGAACCGTTTTCGAGATTATGCTGTGTTATTTTCCGGCTTGGTGATTGCCAGCGCCGTGTTTTACATGTTCATGGCCTTGGCCACCAACACCAGCTTTTTGACGAAGAATTCACCTGTCGCTTTTACGCCATTCATCTTTGGCTTTGGCGCCGTGTTACTGGCGATTATTACGTTGGTGTATATCGTGTATGCTAACAGCTTCCTGTTGAGTATGCGCCAACGTGATTACGCCATGTTCATGATGCTAGGGGCAAAAGGGCGAAAAATCGGCCAGTTGATTTTTCTTGAAACCGTGACGATCGGGATTCTTGCAACGATTGGCGGCATTGTCATCGGGATGGTCGGCACCAAGTTTGTCGGTCAATGGTTAATCCATACCTTGCATGCGCCGGCCACTGGCTTTACCGCAATCTGGCTGCCGGCGATTTTGTGGACGCTTGGTTTCTTTATCGTTTTGTTTGTTTTTTCGGCGATTTATAACGCTAGCAAACTATTGAAAACGCCCATGATGGCCTTGTTGCATCAAACGCAGACACCTAACCGCATCAAGCAACGTAAAGTCAGTTTTGCCATTCAGATTATCCTCGGCTTGGTGTTGTTGGTTGTCGGTTACTACAGTATGGCTAACATTGCTGTTTTCCAGTTATTAGCGATTCCGCTAGCGTTAGTGACCATTGTGGCAGGGACTTATTTCCTATTTAATTCTGTGTTTGTTGCCTTGATCAGTTTAATGAAGCGCAATAAGGCATTCGCAGCCAAACAGTTGCATACCTTTACGCTATCGCAGCTGAGTTTTCGGATTCGTGATTATACGCGGATTTTATCGGTTGTCTCGATTCTTTTTGCGCTGGCATTAGGTGCGATTACAGTCGGTTTAGGCTTTACCCACGATATTCCGGCATTGGCCAATCAGGCGACGGTTTACGATGTGACGGTGACATCGCCCAATGCGGCAACGCAGGCGGAAGTCAATAAGTTGCAAGGTGTGACTGCTAAACAGCAATACACACTTAAATCAGACGCCAATACTGTTTATGTGAATCAAGCTGCGATCGATGCCCACCCACTGGAAATCAAGGCGAATGACAAAGGACTTAATGCACCAAGCATCAAAGTTACCAGCCACAACTTTAACAAGATGATCAAGCGTTATCCAACGGCTTTTGGTGTTTTCATTGGCAACAATCGCGGTAAGCAAATGAAGGTAGCCGATCCCGCTACGTTTGCCAAGCTGGGGCATACGGAGACGCTGACGACGATCAAGGTGCGCGATTTTAACCAGAATTATGACACGATCCAGAAAATCGTGACGATGCAACAGCACCAGTATCCGCGGTTGGGCCAAACGAATTCCGATCAGAAGTTTGCTTTTTATGCCGTTGTGAATGGCATGTATTCCGGTCTTGCGTTCATGGGCTTCTTCCTAGGTCTTGCGTTCCTGGCCATGCTGGCGTCCACGCTCATGTTCAAAATTCTGTCGGGAGCCAATGACGATCAAAGCCGCTACCTCATGCTCCAAAAGATTGGGGCACGGCCGCAAACATTACGGCGTTCAATTCGTCAGGAAATCGGTGCACTGTTCCTGCTGCCAGGGGTGGTAGGCATCGTGCATGTGCTATTTGGCCTTCAGATGTTCAAGGCCTTGTTGAGTCAGCCGTACGCGAATTTGCTCGTACCATTTGGCTTGTTTATCATCTTGTACGGGTTGTATTATTTGGCAACGGTTTGGATTTACCAGAGTATTGTTATCAACAAGGATCTGGCGGCGAAAGCTTAATTAACGCCACTGGATCTAGAGGCGCAGGTTAAAATGCGAAGCAAAGCAGTCCGTGAGTGCGGGCTGTTTTTGTTTTCGGCGTTTCCTTATGAGAACTCTCCAAGCCAACTTCGAATTTGTGCTTACGTCAGCTTGCTGACATGTACATCTGTTCCGAATCAGCTATTTTGATGCGTACATTTGGTCTGGTCGAGCGCTTACATTGCTTCGTAAAATAGGGGTTGTAAGAAAGATTGATAACAAATCAAACCGAGAGCGATACTGATTCAGCGAGGCTAGGCGTTTCTGACAAGGGTCGTGACGCATGATCTGTTTATTTGTCACTGTTTTTATAAGCGCTCGGGGCGATGACCATAAGGAAAGAAGGAACGTTTTCATGGCAGATTCAAAAAAGGATTTCTTGAATCCCGAATATACTCAGGCGTTTATTGATTCACCGTTTGTTCAACAAATGCAAAAGGTGACCTGGAACCTTTATCAGCACGGTTGGGATGAGCGTAACGGCGGCAATGTCAGCTATCGGTTGACGGAACAGGAAGTTAGCCAGTATGGTGATGTGCATGAAGTTAAGCGCAACATTCCGATTAAGTTTGATGCTGGCGAATTGGCTGGCCAATACTTCTTGGTAACCGGCACTGGTCGCTACTTCAAGAATGTTAAGGACTTCCCGGAACGTGATACCGGGCTTGTCCGGATTGCCGAAGATGGCCACAGTGTTGATTTGTTGTGGGGCTTTTCAGACGGCGGCCAGCCAACCAGTGAATTCCCGGCACATTTGATGACCCACATCCAGCGGCTCAAGAAGGATCCTAACCAGCGCGTTGTCATGCATTGCCATCCAACCAACACGATTGCCATGACCTTCACATTGCCATGGAGAGAAAAGCTCTTCAGCCGGATTTTCTGGAAGATGCAGGCTGAATCGATCGTTGTCTTCCCTGAAGGTGTCGGCGTTTTGCCATACATGACACCAGGCACGAATGAAATCGGTCAGGCAACCGCTGAAAAAATGGGCACCTACCGCATTGTGCTCTGGCCACTCCACGGCATTTTTGGCGCAGGCGACTCCATTGATGAAACCTATGGCTTGATCGAAACTGTCGAAAAAGCCGCGACCATTTACACCGCAATTCAGGCGCAAGGTGGCAAGTTCGTCAACGAGATTACCGATGACAATCTGGAGCAATTGGCACAACGCTTCGACTTAACGCCAAATCCAGAATTCATCCATGGCGATTCGCTGATTAAAGAAAAGGAATTGGTCCACTAGTCGTAACTAGTATGTTTGCCAATTGAGACGTAAAAAGACCACGCAGCCAAATTTTGACGTGCATGGTCTTTTTTTGATGCTAAAGGCAAGAAACAATCAAGCCTCAAACTCGTTATAACTCAGTATCTTAATCCCCGTATCCGTCAACAAAATCTTGCTAATCGACCCATTACGCGGCGAATCGGTGACTACGAAGCCGTCGTTTTTGCCGAACTTGTCGACAATGCTGCGGATGGTGGTGCCGTGGCTGACCATGAGCACCTTGTCGCCTTCTTTGTTTTCGGACCGCAGCTGGCGGAAGCCTTTCATGAGGCGAGTCCAGTAAGTCCGCGCGTCTTCGGCTTCATGGAATGGATCGGCATCGTGCATGAAATCTTTTGACGCATCGACACCATATTGTTCCAGAATTTCGGGATACGTCTTTGCCCCATGCGGAAAGCCAACCATGTACCAGGTTTGGCCAGAATCCTCGCCTTCAAAATAGCCATAAAACTGCTCCCGGAAAAATGGCGTGACTGTCAGCGGAATCTTACCGGTTAGATTCTTGCTTAAAATTAAATCAGCCGTTCGCGTTGCCCGCGTCGTGTCACTGCAATAAGCATGGGTAAACGCGACATTGCGCAAAATAATGCCAGTGCTAGTACCGTCTTTGATCCCGTTTTCAGTCAGTGGTGAATCGCACCAACCTTGCATTTTATTGAAATGATTGAACCATGTTTGGCCGTGACGCACTAGATAAACGGTAATACCCTTCGTAGCCATCCTGTTGCCTCCTCGAAAGTTTACTTCTAAAGATAGTTTAGCATAGAAACGCGAGTAGGTTAGTTTTGAACGGATGCTTATTATGAAAGAAAACGCCGTCAGAAGAAAGTGCACTGTGTTATTCTTAGTTTATGATTTTGACGCATGATGGGGGCAGTAAAATGGTTAAAGGGTTGTTAATTGTGAATTTGGGTTCGCCGGTTTCGCCAAGTACGCGGGATGTCCGCCGGTATTTGCAGGAATTTTTAAGTGATCAGAATGTTATCACGATGCCTAAAATGTTGTGGCAGCCGATTTTACGCGGCTTTATTCTGCCTTTTCGCAGTTGGCGTTCAGCAACCTTTTATCAGCATGAATGGACAAAAGCCGGATCACCGTTAATTGCTTATACGCAGGTGACGCGCGATCGTTTGCGGGAAGTGTTGCCGGACTGGGATGTCCAAATGGCAATGAATTATGGCGGCGAGTATCCCATTGGCGAGACGCTGCAGACTATGGCGACGCGTGGAGACCATCCGATTGTGGTCATTCCGTTGTTTCCCGAGTATACGCAAAGCACGACGAAGACCATTTTGGATAAAGTGGCGGCGTCTGGCGTCAAGACGTTGGTTGTCGATCACTTTTATGATCAGCCGGCCTATTTGAAGCTATTGGCCCAACAATTAGATGAAGCTTACAGTCAGGATCAGTACGATGCTGTGATCCTGAGCTACCACGGGATTCCAACATCCATGGTGCGTCATGGCGATCCTTATCAGCAAGCCTGTGAAGCCACGACTGCAGGCGTTAAACGCTATTTAAAGAAGGTACCTCAGGAGAAGGTCGAAATGTGTTACCAGTCCAAATTTGGCCCGGTCCCATGGCTAAAACCATATTTGCGCAACCGGCTCATGGCGTTAGCGGCGTTGGGCAAACGGCGAGTGTTGGTGGCCACACCGAGTTTTGTGGCAGATTGCCTGGAGACGCTAGAAGAAAATGACGTTCAAAACTACCAGACATTTCGGGCCAATGGCGGCAAAGTCTTTAAATCAGTGCGACCGATGAATGGGTGTGCACCATTTTGTGACATTCTGGCGTCGCTTGCAAAAGAAAAAGTTGCAGCGGAGGCCCATAGACAATGAAACAAGATGATCGATTGCAGGCGCAACAGGCCAAGCGCAGTCTAGATGACATTAATCGCAGTGTGCAGGTACCAGGTGTTTACGAAACCTCCTTTTTCCAAAAGTTTCTGGCTTATAGCGGTCCCGGAGCGCTGGTGGCGGTTGGCTACATGGATCCGGGAAACTGGCTGACAGCGTTGGAAGGCGGTAGTAAATACCACGACGCGTTGTTGTCGGTGTTATTGATGACCATATTGGTTGCCATGTTTATGCAGAGTCTGTCGATCAAACTCGGCGTTGTCGCGCGATTGGATCTGGCACAGGCGATTGCAGCCTTTGTGCCAAAATGGACGCGGATTTGCCTGTGGCTGATTAATGAGGCGGCGATGATGGCGACAGATATGACAGGCGTCGTGGGAACTGCCATTGCGCTGAAGTTGCTGTTTGGTCTGCCTTTAATGTGGGGAATGTTGCTGACGATTGCCGATGTGCTGGTTGTTTTGTTCTTTTTGCGTTTTGGCATTCGGCGCATTGAACTGATTGTGTTGGCCTCGATTTTAACAGTGGGGATTATTTTTGGTATTGAAGTGGCGCGTGCGCATCCCTCAGTCGGCGGGATTGTTGGCGGTTTCGTACCGCGCCCGGAGATTTTGACGAACCACGGGATGTTGGTGCTTAGTCTGGGGATTATGGGTGCCACAATTATGCCGCACAATATTTACTTACATTCCTCGTTGGCGCAAAGTCGCAGGTACGATGAACATATCCCAGCGCAGGTGACCGAGGCACTGCGATTTGGCAAGTGGGACTCTAATGTGCATCTCGTGGCAGCGTTTTTGATCAATGCGTTGTTGCTGGTGTTGGGCGCAACGTTATTTTATGGGGTCGGTGGACACGTGACGGCGTTTCAGGGCGTGTATAACGGGTTGAAAAATCCGGCCATCGTCGGCAATCTTGCTAGCCCGATCATGAGCACACTGTTTGCGTTTGCGTTACTGATTACGGGATTAATTAGCTCGATTGCCAGCACGTTAGCCGGACAGATCGTGATGGAAGGCTACCTCAACATTCAGATGCCGTTGTGGGAACGACGCTTGTTGACGCGGGCGGTGACTTTGATTCCAATCATGATCATCGGTTTCATCATGGGCTTTAGTGAGCACAACTTCGAACAGGTCATTGTCTTTGCGCAGGTGGCCCTAAGCATTGCGCTGCCGTTTACGCTTTTTCCTTTAGTCGCGCTAACCGATCGACGCGATTTGATGGGGGATCATGTTAATTCGCCGGTCGTGCGCTGGGGCGGCTACATACTGACAGGGTTGATCACGTTGCTCAATCTGCAACTGATTGTGTCCGTCTTTGTACCGTGATAATACAAAAAAACCGATTGCCATTGAAGGTAATCGGTTTTTCTATGTCAGGCTCACTTTTGCAACTTAGTCATTGAACTTCCCATTTTCAACATCTGAAATAAACTGCTTCAAATGCTTGAAGTAAACCGGCGCATTGTCGATCATGTGATGGTGGCCGCCATTAGGAGTCGTAACGAGACGCGCATGCGGAATGACTTCGGCCATGCGTTGCGCGGTTTTTAGTGGCATGGTTTCGTGCTCGCCAAATGTCAGCAGCGTCGGTACCTTGATATTATGGATTTGATCGCTAATGTCCCAATCCTTCAGCTTGCCAGTGACAACGAATTCGTTATCACCTTGAAAAGCGTTATAGACCGGTGTCGCCATCGTGTTAATTAAATGGGAAATAGCAGGTGGCTGCTTGCGATCAACATACTCCCGGTTGAGGACATCGACATATTTTTGATACTGCGGATCGTCCCATTGACCGGCTTTTTCGATTTTCTTCATGTATTTAACAGCTGAAGGCGGCAATGCCTCTTCGCGAACCAAGTTGATGTGCTCCACATACTCATTGATGTTATCCACCATGGATGAAATGATGGCACCCTTAAGATGCTGGCCATATTTCAGCGCATACAATTGGGTCAGTGCGCCGCCCCAACTTTGACCGATTAAGTAAAAATGATCCAAGCCAAGCTTCTTGCGCACTTCTTCGACTTCACCCAAGAAATAATCCGTGGTGAGGTACTTTTTGGCAATTTCCGGATCGGAATAATCAGGCTGATCCGAATAAAACGATCCCAGCTGATCATACATATGCACCTGAACACCGAGATCAGCGAGTTCTTCGCCAAAATTCTCCCAGTATTCGTGGGTGCCACCAGGGCCGCCGTGCAGGCACAACAGATGAATATCACCTTCGCCTTGCGTATTGGTCCACAGATGGTAGCCGTTGTCTAAGGTCAGGATCGTTGTTCCTTGTTTCATTTGATCACCTTTTTTCTTAGAATAATCTCATTGTACCACGCCGACAAGCGAAAGCCTGCTGGAAAACGGCGCATAAAACGTGAATGGGTACTTTTGTCATTGCACTGCCTAAGAGATCATGCTGCGAATAACTTAATTTGGTTTTTCAACCTGCGTCCGAATGTTGCGGATCAAATGTTTGTCGCCAGAGAAGATGAGGTGATCGCCAAGGTGCAGCTGGGTGTCGCCGTGCGGAGCGATGAACTTTTTGTTGCGGTAGATCTGGCTGACGGTGATGTCGTCAATGAATGGCAGGTTCTTGAGCTCGAGACCGGCAAAGCGCGAGTTGCGAATGGTCACTTCGTAAATTCCGGCAATGGTATCGTCCAGAATCTGCAGCGTGGATGGCGTTTCGATTAGGCTGCGGAGAAGCGCAATGTTGGCGTCAAGCGCATTGAAAACTTCAACGCCTTTATCCCGCAAACGATCATAGCGATCCGTGGTTGCATCTTTGGCGGCGAATCGGGCAATAATGCGCGGCACTTTATGAGCGAGCGCCATTTTGGCAAGTGCATAGTTAGTGTCAGCGTTGAAATCGCCCAACACGATGATGTCGCAATCAAAAGCATCTGCCTTTACCAATGCGTCTTCTTGATAGGTGGTCAAAGCAATGTTTACTTCGGAATTATAAGTGCGAAAGTTTTCTGCCTTATCTGTGAACAATTGCACATCATAACGCTCGGAACTTAGGTGTTGTGCAATTGGCACAGTCAACAAATTGCCACCGATAAACGTGACATGAGTTTTTTTGAAAGTCTCCGGTTCCGGCTTGAAAAAGCTATTGAACAGAATTGGCCCACTGACACAAGCAATGACAGCAGCTAATGTAAAGGCACCGGATTGTTGCTCGGTCAAGATACCGAGATTACGGCCAACAGTTAACGTCGGGATCACTAAGGTAATGGTGGTGGTTGACAAAAAAGTGCCGGCTAGTGCGTTTTGCATTTTGAAGCGATGCCGCAATACCGGAATAAGGCCGATTTTTGTGATGAAAAAGCCAATCAGTACCAGTGGAATCAATGAGAGACTTTTCGGATCAGCCATTAATGCTTTTAAATTCAGGTTGGCCCCGGTGACGATAAAGAAAATCGGAATGAAGAAGCCATAGCCCAGGGAAGTTAATTTATCCCGGGTTTCTTGACGTGGCCCGAGCAGATTCATGACCATACCAGCGAGAAAAGCACCCAAAATGGATTCGGCACCAACTCGCGAAGCAATGGTGACCAGTGCAAAAACCAGGAAGAAGGCCAGCCGAATATCCAATTGCGTTGTGCTTTTATCAATTGCTGCAAAAAAACTATACACACGTTTAAACCGAGCGAGTAAAACTAAGGCTGCCAGCAACAGCAGCAGTAGCAGCCAAAGATTGCTGTCGCTATTGCCATTCAAGGCTGAATAAACGGTTAAGCCGAGTAATGGGATGACTTCACCGAAAGCGGCAATGAGCAAGATCGTTTGGCCAAGTGGTTGGTGCAATAATTCTTTTTCTTTTAACGCGGCAATGACGACGCCGAGCGCAATGGTGGTAAAAAGAATTGTCGCGAAAATCGGGTGATTGAAGAAGCGAATGAGTTGCAACAGGTAGCTGAACGCTAGACTAAGCACAACAATCGAAGCAAATCCAACTACAGCCAACATCACGGGATTTGCGGGTTGCGGCCCTTTTGCCGTCTTGGGTTGTGGCTTAAACAGGGAAAAGTCGATTTCCATCCCTGAAAGAAAAATCAGGATCGTCACGCCGAGTTCGCTTAGCCCTTGCATATCGCCACCGGTATGCACCCAGCCGAGCATACTTTTGCCTAAAACAATGCCAACTAGAATCTCGGCTACCGCAGTCGGGACGCTATTAATATGAAAATGTGCCATGAACAGCGGCGTTACCAGAGCAGCTGTCAGGACAATTAAAAGTGAAATAGATTCCATAATGACCTCCGATCAGCGATAATAGATGAGTCAATCGTAACGAAAAGGTTGGATAAATGAAAGGAATGCGTATGATACAAAATCAAAAGCCGTCACGTCAAGGAAAATCTTTCTTTAATCGCCGCGCCGTCATTGTCGGTACTTGCGTCTTAGTCGGCTTGATCATCAGTCTACCATTTAAAAAGATTTTGCTAGGCGTCGCGATCGGTTTGGCAGTGGGTTATGTGCTGGAAGCATGGACACCGTTGTTGCGGGGAAAGTTGAAATAGTACACATGTTGTTTTTGCGGCGCACGCCCATAAGTGATAAGATGTTATAACGATTATTTGATAACCGTTAAGGAGATGGTGACGTGGCTGAGAATGAGCAGGCTAAAGAGCAGCAACATTTAGATGGCATCATGAAGGAGCTCTCCAATGCCGAGGTTCGTCTTTCAAAAGAGATGGCTAAGACCAAAACTGAAGAGAAAAGCATCAGTAACAACTTCTTCAATGATTTTTCGCTTAACTTCAGTAATGATGCGGAAACCATTGAAACCGCTGCTTCGATCCAACAACAGCAACGCGTGCTTGATGAGCGCACCAATGCATGGAAGCAAAGCGCCCAGCAACTTGCGACGGTAAAACGATTGGCGGGCAACCCGTACTTTGCCCGGATCGATTTTCAGGAAGGCCAGGAAAAGCCGGAAACGATCTACATTGGCCTCGGCTCGTTCACCAATGAGGCCGGCAAGTTTCTCATTTACGACTGGCGCGCGCCGATCAGTTCCATCTACTATGATGGCGGGTTAGGCAAGGTCACTTATCAAACGCCGGATGGGCCGCAGCAGGTCAACGTCTCTTTGAAACGGCAATTTGTGATCAAAGACGGTCGAATTCAGACCATGTTTGACACCACTGAAACCATCGGCGACCAAATGCTACTGGAAGTATTGGGCGAGAAGTCCGATACGCAGATGAAGACGATTGTCACGACGATTCAGCGCGAACAAAATCAGATCATTCGTGACACCAAAGCCGATTTGCTGTTTGTGCAAGGTGCTGCCGGTTCCGGTAAAACCAGTGCTGTGTTACAGCGAGTGGCGTATCTGCTTTATCGTTACCGTGGCAATCTGACTAGCAGCCAGGTGATTATGTTCAGCCCGAATCAGCTTTTCTCGGACTATATCAGCAACGTTTTGCCGGAATTAGGCGAGCAGAACATGGTGCAATTCACTTATTACCAATATGTGACGCGCCGGCTGCCGCACATTGACGTCCAGAATCTCTTTTCTCAGTTTGAGCAACAATTGACGCCGGTGCAAAAGAAAATCGCCCGCGTCAAAGGCAGTTTAGATTTCTTCAACGCGGCCAAAACATACGCCACCAGCCTGGAACGTTCCGGCTTGCGCTTTCGGGATATTCGCTTCCGCGGTGAAGTTTTCTTTTCCCGCAAGCGTATTCGCGAGATCTTTTATAGTTACAACGAAAATTATCATATGGGTAATCGGCTGAATGCCACCAAAGAGCGGCTGATTAAAATGCTGAATCGCAAAATTGAATCCGAGACGAAAGCGCAGTGGGTTCAAGAAGCGGTGCAGAATTTAAGCGATGAAACGATCCGATCGATGCAACAAAATGGTCCCAAAGAGTTTAAAAATAGCGATGACGAATATCGCTTCTTTGCCCGGCAACTGGTCATGAAGGGCTTCGACGAGATTCAGCAGGATATAGTGCGGAATCGCTTCATTAATATTCGCGGCCAATATGTCAGTTTTTTGCGGGAAGTGCCGGCAATTTATGATTTGGCGGCAGAAGGCATTTCCGAAGACGAATGGCAGGCGGAGGTCGATCACTTCATCGATGAGTTCAAGCAGCGGCATTTACCGATGGCCGATGCGACGCCGTATTTGCATCTTTACGACTTGATTACCGGCCGGCATGGTGAACGCGAAATGCGGTATGTGTTTGTCGACGAAATTCAGGACTACACACCATATCAGCTAGCGTATCTCAAGGACAGCTTCCCGCGCGCCAAATTTACGTTGTTAGGTGACCTGAATCAGGCCATTTTCACTAAGGACGATTCGCGGACGCTGATTAACGAAACCAGCAAGTTGTTTGATCCGGAGAAAACCCGCGTCGTTCAATTGACGCAAAGCTATCGGTCAACCAAGCAAGTCACGGAATTCACCAAAGCCATTTTGACAGCGGGGCAGAAAATCGTGGCCTTCAATCGACAGGGACCTTTGCCAAAACTGGTTGTGCGGTCTGACGAAGCAGGACTGATGACCGCGCTTGAAGCACAGTTAAAAGTAAACAATAAAGCCAAGCAGACAACCGCGGTGATTGCCAAGACGCTCGAGGATGCCGAGGCGATTTACGATCAGATGAAAGCGGCGGGCATTAAAGTGACGCTCATCAAGTCTGAAAATCAGCGGTTAGCCGCTGGCGTCATTGTGGTACCGAGCTTCCTGGCTAAGGGGCTTGAATTCGACGCCGTGGTGCTTTGGCAGGTCAATGCGGCGAACTACCACGAAGAAGACGAGCGGGAATTGCTGTACACCGTCGCGTCCCGGGCGATGCACCGGCTAACGATGCTTGCTAGCCCGAATGTGACACCGTTGTTGGATAAGGTTCCGGCAGATCTGTATGAGCGGGGGTAAAGTTGGTGGTTAAAATGCGTGATACTTTGGCAGTTTCGAGTTATCGAGTCTTTCCCGGGATGTTAAATGCCCACAAGACATTGTTCGGCGGCCAGATTTTTACCTGGATTGATGATGTCAGCTCGATTGCGGCGCAGCGATTAGGCCGCCGCGGTTTGGCGACCGGCTCACTTGATATGGTGCGTCTGGATGCGCCAGTCACTTTAGGAGATGCATTGGTGATCAAGTGTATGGTCAGCGGCGTGGGCCATCGATCCTTGGAAGTGTTTATTCATTTAATTGGCGAGCATCTGGCGACCGGCGAACGTTTTCAAGTCGGAACGGCTTTTGCTACTTTTGTCGCGCGGCATAAAGAAGACGGGCCGTTGCCGACACTTGAAGCAGAATCGGATTTTGAAAAGCGATTGCTGGCAGGCTATGATGAGCGGCGTGCGGATTATCGGAAGATCAATGCCAGTTTTGGTGAGGTGCCGCTAGATTAGCGAGATGGGACGTGTGATATTTGTCATAGGATTAATTTGATCTGCAACTTTGAATCGCCTGTCATGAGAAAACATATCTTAGACAGGCGATTTTTGTATCCGCGGACACATGCATTCGTGTTTCCACCCTTGGCAAACCGGTTTTTGCGCGGTAAAGTTAACCATAAATCAAGCTTGAGGGCGTCGTGCAGGCGAGACTATTTTGAAAGAAGGACGATTATTTTGGCAAAACGTTATGTCGGCTCGTGTACCACAGTGTTAGTAGGTAAAAAAGCCTCGATTGACGGTTCGACGATCATTGCGCGTAATGAGGACGGCGAATCACCGTTGCATCCGCAAAAGTTTGTCTATGTCAGACCTGAAGATCAGCCACGTCAGTATCATTCTGTGCTCAGCAAGTTTTCAATTGATTTGCCTGCCGATCCGTTGGGTTACACTTCCACGCCGGAAGCTGAAGACGGCCATGGTATTTGGGCCGCAGCCGGGATTAATAGCGATAATGTGGCGATGACGTCGACCGAGACGATTACGACCAATAGCCGTGTGCTTGGCGTTGATCCGTTGGTGCCAGCAGGTATCGGCGAAGAGGATATGCCGACGATCGTTTTGCCGTACATTCATAGTGCTCGTGAAGGTGTCCAACGGCTAGGCAGTCTGCTGCAGCAATATGGCACGTATGAAAGCAACGGTATTGCGTTTGCTGACAAAGACGAGGTTTGGTATTTCGAAAGCATCGGCGGTCATCATTGGGCAGCCATTCGGATTCCGGACGATGCTTACGTGATTGCGCCGAACCGCTTCAATATCACCGATTTTGATTTTGCCAGTGATGATACGATGAGCAGCGCGGACTTGCGTGACTTGATCGAAACATATCATCTCAACCCAGACGCGGAAGGTTACAATCTGCGTCACATTTTTGGCTCAGCTACCATTAAAGACACCCGCTACAACAACCCGCGGGCATGGTACGGTCAAAAGTACTTCAATCCTGAATTTGACACCACCCCGATTGATCAAGACCTGCCGTTCATTTGCCGCACCAACAAGAAGATCAGCATTGAAGACGTCAAGTTTGTGGAAAGCTCACATTACGAAAACACGCCTTACGATGTTTATGGAACGACCGGCACACCGGCGCAGAAGAAGCTGTATCGGCCGATCGGTATCAACCGAAATCAGGAACTCCACATTTTGCAGATTCGCAATGACGTGCCTGCAGCCGTCGCCGGCATTCACTGGCTGGCATTTGGCCCCAATACGTTCAATGCTGTTGTGCCGTTTTATGCCAACGTGAACGACACACCGGCCGCATACCGTGACACCGGTGACCATTTTGATGTTTCCAAAATGTACTGGCTGAGCAACCTGCTCGCGACTTTTGGCGATTACGACTTTTCCTTGTTCAAGGATCTAGAAGACACCTTCGAACAAAAGACCGTGGCTGCTTGCCGCCATCTGCAACTGCAAACTGACAAAGCGGTTCAGGATACTAAAAATATCCGCGAGCACCTAACCACAGCAAACGAACAAATGGCTGAACTGGCTATGGCTAACAGCAACGAGCTACTTGGACAAATGGTGGCAGCTGCCGCACCGAACATGAAGTTGAAGTTTACTTTGCACGATTAATGATTGGCAGCAAAAAAGCGCTCGAGTTTGGGCGCTTTTTGTCTGGGCTTAAACATAGATGAATTGCTGCGGGATTTGGCTAGCAAAAGCATGATGCATGGGAGCGATCAGTGATGGCGATTACGTTTGCGATAGGCACGAAACTGGAGCGTCGCACGGATCAGGGCACTCGGCATGAGGGCAATCATCAGAATACCCATCAAAACAAACATACTATATTTGACCTGGAATTTTGCGACGATGAGCATCCAGAGGCCGAATCCGGTGGCCCCGATGCAAACGATTGCCAGTGACAGATACCACAGCCAGTACCAAATCGGACGCGGGTGATGTTTGAAGCTGGGAAAGAGAAAAAACATAAACAAGATGGAAGTGACAAAGCTAATGATTTGACGCATTGCCCAGTGTCTCCTTAATGTTAAGCATTCAGCCAATTAAAGTTCCTGATAAGGTTTTTCGGCTTCGACTTTAGCATCTCGCTGTCGACGGATCGTGCGTCGGTAGCCGAAAAAGTCGATCAGCGCATGGCCAGCTGGGAACCCGCCTGCTGCTAGGAACAACAATCCGCCAAATAGTGGTACTGTATTAAACGAATCCGTCAGTAAATGCAATAAAAGCCAAATACCAAAACCGGCAATGGATCCACTGACTGCTAGCGTTAACAAAATCCGAAATAAATTAAACTTAGGCGGTGATTCAAGATCGAATTCTGGCCAAAAAATCGGTATGAGAATGATCTCGAGTAACGGTTCCAAAATAATAGAAAGAAATTCAAACATAGCAACCCTCCGATGGTAGTGAGCGTGAGCCGACGCGTTCAGAATCCGGGGAGTCCATGACGGCAAACAGCATGAACTAATTGCTTCAATTGTGGGCAACCTTTTCCCGGCTGTCAAGCAAAATCGATTGACCGAATAACTAGTCGTTTCTATGCTAAAATAAAACCATTAAACGCAAGGACACGGTATGTTATGCAATCCGAAATGAATTTCTATAAGTTTGATCGGGCAGAATGGTCCCAGTTCCACTCGCAAAATTTTACCAGCGTGACCGATGCCGAATTGGCGCAGTTACGTTCACTGAACGATGAAATCAGTCTTGATGATGTCAAAACCATTTATTCACCATTGCGCCACCTGATTCACA
Source organism: Lacticaseibacillus chiayiensis (assembly GCF_004123795.1). Classification (GTDB taxonomy): domain Bacteria; phylum Bacillota; class Bacilli; order Lactobacillales; family Lactobacillaceae; genus Lacticaseibacillus; species Lacticaseibacillus chiayiensis. The sequence goes on from NZ_MSSM01000014.1 coordinate 37,315, forward strand.
TTCGCTATGAGGATTACCAAGGCGATATGTTCACCTTGAACCGCTTTTTGGGGATGCAGCGCAATCCGCATACGCCATTTATTATTGGCATTGCTGGTTCCGTAGCGGTCGGGAAAAGCACGACTGCCCGCCTGCTTCAGTTGCTGTTGAGCCGGGCGTATCCAGACAAGCGCGTCCAGCAAATTACCACAGACGGCTTTTTATATCCCAATGCCGAACTGGAACGGCGCGGCATTTTGGATCGCAAAGGCTTCCCTGAAAGCTATGATATGCAGTTGCTGATCCACTTTATGAACAACGTCAAAAATGCTAGCGGCGTAGTGCGCGCACCGAAGTATAGTCACCAGATATACGATATTGTGCCTGACGAGTATGAGGTTATTGACCGGCCGGATATTCTCATTGTGGAAGGTATCAATGTCTTGCAGCTGCCAAGTAAGCAACCGATTTATGTCAGCGACTATTTTGACTTTTCCATTTATGTCGATGCTGATCCAACCTTAATTGAACAATGGTATCTGGAGCGATTCGGCATTTTGCTGGATACGGCCTTCACGGATCCGAGCAATTACTATTATCAATATGCCATTGGAAATCGCAAGGACGCTTTTGACATGGCGCGGAAGGTCTGGCGGGATGTCAACCTTAAGAACCTGAAGGAATACATTCTACCCACTAAGACTCGGGCAGATGTCATTTTGCATAAAACGACGGGACACAAAATTGATCATGTCGCATTACGAAAATGGTGACGGCAGGTGGTTACGATTTTTCAAAAATCGGACCGCACATACTGAATCGGCTGAAATGAAGGCAGCCAATCATGCGGTAGCCTGGCGTATGGTTTAGATGAGAGGCTTCTCACGCACGATTGACCAGCTTGTGAAAACTCTGTAAAATTAGTGCATTCAAACAAGGGAGTGTGGCGGACTGTGGCAAATGACCAGAACAAGGATTACGACAAGATCATCGTCCTCGATTATGGCAGTCAATATAATCAGTTAATCACCCGGCGAATCCGGGAATTTGGTATCTACTCTGAATTAAAGCCTCATACCATCACGGCGGCAGAAGTTAAAGAAATTGCGCCAAAAGGGATTATCTTCTCAGGCGGCCCCAACAGTGTGTATGACAAAGGCGCGCTTGGTGTTGACGAAGACATTTTTAAACTCGGTATCCCGATTCTGGGTGTCTGTTATGGCATGCAGCTGATGGCCCAGCGGCTCGGCGGGGATGTTGAACCGGCCGACAATCGCGAATACGGCAAAGCCGACATTGAAGTGACCGACGACAGCGCGAAGTTATTCCGTGACCTGCCAAAAGACCAAACCGTCTGGATGAGCCACGGCGACCTCGTGACCCGTGTGCCAGATGGTTTCCGCACGACGGCCACCAGCATTAACTGCCCGATCAGCGCCATGGATGACGACGACCGTAAATTCTACGGCATCCAATTCCACGCCGAAGTGCAAAACACCCAGTACGGCCACGAGATTCTGCATCATTTTGCCTTCGACGTCTGCCACGCCGAAGCTAACTGGAGTATGGACGATTTCATCACCAAGCAAATCGCTAAAATCCGGGCCGAAGTCGGCGATAAACGCGTTTTGCTTGGCCTCTCCGGCGGGGTTGACTCTTCGGTTGTTGGCGTTCTGCTGCACAAAGCAATCGGCAAGCAATTGACCAGCATCTTCGTGGATCACGGCCTGCTTCGTAAAGGCGAAGCCGAACAAGTGATGGACAGCCTCAAAGGCAAGTTTGGCCTCAACATCATCAAGGTTGATGCCAAGGATCGTTTCCTCAATGATCTAAAAGGCGTCACCGATCCTGAAAAGAAACGCAAAATCATCGGCCGCGACTTTATCGAAGTCTTCAATGAAGAAGCCGCCAAACTCAACGGCATCGAATTCCTCGCCCAAGGTACGCTTTACACCGACGTTGTTGAATCCGGCACCGACACCGCGCAGACGATCAAGTCCCATCACAACGTTGGCGGCCTGCCAAAAGACCTCAAGTTTAAGCTCATCGAACCTTTGAACAAGCTCTTTAAGGATGAAGTCCGCGAACTCGGCGAAAAGCTCGGTATGCCACACGCACTAGTATGGCGACAACCATTCCCAGGGCCGGGTCTTGGCATCCGTGTTATCGGCGAAGTCACCGAAGACAAGCTGGAAATCGTCCGCGATTCCGATTATATTTTGCGGGAAGAAATTGCGAAACATGGCTTGGATAAGGATATTTGGCAGTACTTTACGGTGTTGCCAGGGATTCGGTCTGTTGGGGTCATGGGCGATGGTCGGACGTATGATTACACCATTGGTATTCGTGCCATTACCTCCATCGACGGCATGACTGCTGACTTTGCTCGAATTGATTGGGATGTGTTGCAGGAGATTTCAAGTCGGATTGTTAATGAGGTTAAGCACGTTAATCGGGTTGTGTATGATATTACGTCGAAGCCGCCGGCAACGATTGAATGGGAATGACCGGTATCAAAAATTAGAAAAGCTAAGCTTGGGTAAAACACGTTTAAACCGTGGTTCCCAAGCTTTTTTGTTTGTCGTTTTTGCTTTTTAATATCGTGTAAGTGTTCCTTATTTGTGGGAGATTATGTGGGATATTTTCAAAATCAAAAAATCCCATATAGAAATTAAAGAAACTTATCAATACTATTAAAAACATTTAGACTAGCGGCTTTTGTTGAACGGGTGTAGTCTGCTGTCATTTGAAGATTCTTATGTCCGAGATAGTGCATGACATCAATTTGTGGTTTGTTGGCAGCAATCGCCTGTGTTGCAAAATAATGCCTGAGCAAATGTGGGTACACTTCAATGCCGGACTCATTACTTACCTTTCGCATCAATCGGTTGAGATGGGTGGGGTGCAATGGGTTGCCATCATTGTTAAGCCACAGCCAATGTTTCTCAGCTTGAATATGGTTCCTTTGCCTTAGATTATCAGCCGTAATCATTGCGTACTCCAAATAATCAACAGTTTTGCCAAATGCCCATATGGTTCTGTACGATGATTTAGTCTTGAGTGGTCCGCCATTAAGTTCATTTGTGTTGCGTTGCATGTCAATCGATATTTGCGCGACATCGGCATCGTTGATTTGATCGTGGGATATTTTGATGGACTCATTTCGAAGACCCATCACTTCTCCGCGGCGAAGCCCAAGGGTTGCAGTGATGATCAATGCCATTTCGTACTTATCCAGATTCGTCTTTGCTGTATTTAGCCACAACTCAAATGAATGTGGTTCTAAATCCTTATTTCGAGGCGCTTTTCCATTGATTTGCATACCTCTAAGCCGATTTTTGTCGATGACATCCTCAAATTCAGCAGCATTCATGATGCTCTTCATGACAGCATCAATGGTATGGACAGTTGTCAACGCTAGACCTGATTGTGATAACTCATCGAGAAAACGCTGATATTTGGCTCTTGATACATCTTGTAGAGGTGTTTTGCCAAATGCCGGCTTGAGGTACTTTGAATAGAAGTTCTTGTTCGCTCTTGCTGTTGATTCACGCCAGATACCCATTTTCATTTTTCGCTTTGCCATTTGCCGGTAATATTGATCAACTGTCATTCTATGACCCAAAGACTCTGAAACTTCTCCGCGAGCAAGCTTTGCCTCAAATTGTTTAATTTCAATATCAGCATCTTGCCAATGAATGAAACCGGATTTTGAGAACTCTTTTCTTTCTCCCATAGCATCGTCATAGGTTCGTCTGACACCAAATCTTTTTCCTTTTTTGGTCTGGTATTCATATACCCCGGGATGGCGTTTGTATGGTGTCCATTTTGGCATAATAGTACCTCCAATTTGTCTATTAAGTTGATTGATTTGTACATAAATTCAAACGTATGTTCGTTTTACCGTTAAAATAAAAGCCCCAAAGTAGGGGCCTCGATTATTACTTGTTTGCCTGTTTACGTAATGCAATAAAGTGCCAAACAAAGAAGCCGACACCAATGATGAATGAAACCCAACCCCAGATTTGCAAGTCTGAATATACGTGTGCATTGCTAATCGCGAATAGCCATGAAATGATCATCAAGACAAGGCCGGCAATGTCACCGCCAAGCTTTTCTGACTTGCGTGTAACAATATAAATAATTCCCGAAGCGATGAACAGAATTGCTACCACAAAGCCAGCACTTCCACCCACATCCTTTGACTTATCAATAGCATTACCAACACCCACGGCGCATGACTGCAGCAAGATAAACAAGGATAATACGATTTGCAAAATCCCAACAACTAATTTTGTAGTTTTCAATATATGATGCCTCCAAAAAATTCAGCTTTTATAGTCGTCAGTATTTGGACTAATTTTATTTAATAGAAGGCATGTCATTTCGCTGCCAATATTTCGTGGCAAAGGCAGGAACATTGCCATCAGAGAATCCTTCCAAATTCAAATCATTCAGTCTTGACCCGTCTAGGTCGGCTGTCATGGCCTTTAGCTGATGTGTATTACCTCCTGCGTCATCGAATGGATAAGTCACCATGACAGCTATATTTGCAAAATCATTGCCTTTTGATTTCTTGAATGCCTTCCAAACTGACGCGATGTCAGCATGCATCGTTTTGACTGCATATTTGTCGTCCACGCCGCTGTCTTCTTTAATGGTTACAAGAACAGTTTTCGATTTGGGGTCATCGTAAACACCGCCTACTTCAGTGACTTTCAAATCAGGTTCATAATGTTTCAGCATCGCCTTTACCGATTTGTTACTGTTCAATTTATAAACTTTTTTAGAAGGAGCGGGGGGCTCAGAAAACAAGTAATTAGTACAGCTGATTGCACCCTTTGCTAAAATTAGGATTGCTACTATAAGAAGCCAAAACTTCCATCTTTTCCAAAAAGGTTTTTTGATCTCTCGATGAGATATTCGTGTTTCGTGACCCATTTTTAATCCTCCGTCAATATTATTTGTGACTCAATGTATAACTTCAAAGTAGCGCCACATCCAATGGGGTAGTTCATACTGATCCAGAACAGCATTGTAATTCATAGGAGAAACTTCCTGATCGCCGAAAACAAGCTCAAACATAAAACAGTTTGCTTGATACTCGTTATCACCAACCATAGGCTCAGCTCCCACTCTGCTAAAAAAGTTGGTGTCTAATCCTCGATGCATTTTGCAATGACCAAGCTCATGGGCACAAACCGCCGTTGCCTGACAATCGTTAAGCGACCAGGACAAGACTATCAGTGGCATACGGCTAATTTGCATGCTATATCCTAGTATATTATTGCCTAGGTCACTTCGACGAATAGAAATACCGTCACCTTTAGCGAGCTTAAAAGGGTCGCTAGTTCCGTATCGATTAGACATATGATCAGCAGCAGCTAGCGCTTCACTTTCTGAATATCCCAATAGAAGTCACCCCCTAAGTCACTCTTCGCTACCGCGATACTTCTTGGGGGTGAACTTCTTTTTTGCTAGTTCTTTGGCCAAAATGATTGTCTGTCTCATTGAGGCTTCTAACAAAGCACGGTCTTCATCCGTAAGTTCGCCCCCATTTTTGAAATAATTAACTCCAGTTTTCCCAGTAACGCCATTCATAGCATCGTTCAGAATGGTTTCAACATCTTTGTAGTCTTTGTCTGTCAATGAATAGTAGTGGCGTTTATCCGAGTTTCCAAGAAGATAGTCAATGGAGACATCAAATAATTTAGACATTTTTCTTAGGTCTTCGTTGCTTACACCGCGTCTATCATTTTCCCAGCTAGTGACAGTGCTTTGGCTCACGTTCATTTTTTCTGCAAGCATTGGCTGAGTCATTGAGTGCTCTTTACGCAAGCTTGCGATACGTTCTCCAGTAGTCATATAAGCACCTCCACGATTAGTATTATATATTGTACTCTTAGTAAGGGCTATAAATATCAAAAAATATGTACAAAAAGAGTTGACATGTACAGTTAGTAACTGTACTATATGTACATAAGCAAAGGAGGTCATAACATGAAGTTAAAGCAGGCTCGTGTTCGATCTGGAATGAGTCAAGAAGAGCTAGCAAACCGTGTTCATCTGTCTGTATCTATGATTCAGTCAATCGAGAACGGACGGCGAGATGGCTCTACAAAAACATTGATTGCTTTGGCAGCAGCGCTTAATACAACGCCAAACGATCTTTTGTATGGAACCGATAATACTATTAGTACAAGTAAACGCATTCCCGCCCAGCGAGAGGAGGTGGCACGATGAGCAACGAGTTGAGTGAAGAACGCCTGCGCGAAATTGCTAGTGCGTTAAGTGGATTAACCCCAAGCCAGTGGAACGATGTGATGCTGACAATTGAACACTTATACCATCCGGTAAAAAAGGCGCTGACATCCGAGGAAATCAGCGCCATGTTAATCCAAAACAAAAAGTGGTTTTAGTCGTTTACCACTTGTAGTTGGAATGGGCTTACCCGGTAGTCACGACCTTCATATTCGATGTGAACAAACGGGAAGCTTTCTAGCTTGCCAGGAATTGTGTTGAGCGGAATTGAATCCAAAATGCCGCCTTCCTTGACCCACGTGACTGGGTCGGTTCGATCTTTTGAGACGACGGCGTCTTCCTTAATTTCCGTCCAACCCATCGGAGCTAGATTGGCATAAAGATGCACTGACATTTTTATCACCTCCTTTCGATGCAATTATCGCACTCGGCGGGAGGCAATCACACAATATTCAGTTTTCAAGTTAAGGAGGTGAGCTACATGGATCGATAGCAAATGATCGAAGCGCTGATGAGCTACCGCGATGATAAGCCCAAAGCTTTTTGGGAAACCATGGACGATGACATGCTCGAAATGGCAATCAGTGCTGAAAGAGAACGTGCGAGGAACGAAATGATTGATTACCTTGCTACAGCTTAATTATCAATCTAGGCGTTGTATAAGGCACCTAAAAAAATAGACGAAAGAAGGCGTCATATGGCAGATGCAAAATACCCGCGACAATTATCGCTTGCAATTGAAGCCTCTGGGCTAAGCAAACGGTCCATAAGCAAGAAGTCGTTTTTATCCGAGAGCTCAATTGGCAAATATGCGTTAGGTCAGCGGAACGTTGATCACGAAAAGAAAAAATCGTTGTGGTCACTTTTGAAGGGAGTGCGCTTAGGGCTTTCTTCAGCCAGAGCAGACTTTGGAACTATTTCGTTCATGAATAATCCACGAATTAACCAAGATGTTTTTGCTGCTACGACTACGGCAGATCAAGAGGAGTCTGAAAGAAAAGCAATCTGGACTGACTTCAAGAATGCAATCAAGGTTCCAAAGGAAAAGAGAACTCGACAGCAACAAGAGACTGTCACAACGGGGTTTAAGGAATTGGTTGAGGAGATTGCTTCTGAGCAAACCGAGCTAATTGAGCTTGCAGAATATGGAGGCATTGATCTACAGCCGTTCATTGACAAATTTAACCAAACGTTTGGAGGGTAACAAAAATGCAGAACATGAAGCAACGAGATCACAAGCGTACTTTTATTACTCAGACAGAGGCTGCTCGCATGTTTGACGTCACGCCATTCAGTGCCAAGTGGAGAAGGATGAGAAAGCAGCCTGATTTTCCAAAATTGCACTTTATGACTGATGATCCGAGAGAGCGAGGGACATTCAAGCTTTCAGAGATTGAGGATTATCTAAACAACTTGTAGGAGGTCTAACAAATGCTAGAAGCAATCATGTCAGTGCTGCTCGATCCAACATCAGCGTTTTGGAAGTATCTGCTTGTAGCTATGGCTGGCGTCATGATCGGTGCCACGGCGGTTGGCGGATGGAAGCAGTGGATTGAATAGGAGGAAAGTACATGCGAGATACAAAAGAGCATTGGCAAGACATTCACGACCAAGTAGAGAACCTCATTTACAAAGGGCATGCAGATCGTGGCTGGGATTGGATGTTTCGACTTAGCTTGATCATGCTCAATAAATGCGCACAAAAAAATCCCGCGGCTGCAACCACGGGAAATAAGGAACAAAGCAAATTAATTTATAGCCCAAGTTTATCACGGAAGGCGGTCGATGACCATGCTTGATTACAATACAGCGGTTCTGAACGAGTATCAACGACGAGAAGCGCTTGAAGATAAAGCCGTCGCTGATTGGGAATCCTATCACGGTACCGTATTGCCCCAAGATATGGATATCGAACAAGCGGAGGAGTTCTTGTCCATGGCTGACGACTGGAATGTTGATCGTACAAAGCCTTGGTTTTACCAGTCCCGTTACGCCTCACCACTTGATGGCGCATTCAATAAAGGACAAGAGTTTTCCTATTTGAGCGATCAAGTTGCGGAGCACGGAATTGACTGGTTCTACCATCGAGTCTTGCGCGATCCATCTGATTACTTCAGTGACCAAGCGATTGTCAACACACTGTTCGGAAAAGAAGATCCAATTTCAATCCTCGAATTTCTAAAAGAACGTGGATTCAAACAATGGCCAAGAAAATAGGAGGAGTACAAATGAACAATCAATACGATCTGGCTAAGATGCCAGTCAAGAAATTAATTGAAACAGATGCCATTAAGAATAAGTTTGCGGCGGTTCTGGACAAACGGGCACCACAGTTTCTTTCATCGATTGCCAGCGCGGTAAGCCTTAATCCAAGCTTAGCCAGAGTTGATCAGTTAAGTGTTATCAACTCGGCCATGGTAGCAGCAACGCTCGATCTTCCGGTTAACCCGAGCTTGGGCTTTGTCTACATCGTTCCATACAAGAACCAGGCGCAGCCACAGATTGGGTACAAGGGCTATATCCAGCTTGCTCAACGCTCGGGCCGTTACAAGCGCCTGACAGCGCTTCCGATCTATGAAGATGAGTTCAAGAGCTGGAACCCACTAACAGAGGAACTTGAGTACACGCCGAACTTCCATGATCGCAAAGCAAGCGAAAAACCGGTTGGCTATGCCGCATCATTCAAACTGACTAACGGTTTTGAAAAGATGGTCTATTGGACTTATCAGCAAGTCGATGATCATCGCAAGCGTTTCAGCAAATCTGGTGGTGGCGCGGGGCCCAAGGGCGTTTGGAAAGACAACTACGAAGCTATGGCCCTGAAGACGGTAATCAAATCGCTGCTGACTAAGTGGGGTCCAATGACAACCGACATGCAAAGCGCGGTCAGTGCCGATGAAAAACCAGTCGAAGCTGATCCAGAACTGAAGGATGTTACCCCCGAAGATCCTAACTCGATCGAAGATGCACTTAACGCTCCCGCTGAACCCGTCACAAAATCGGAGGTGAAGCCAGATGCTCTTAAGCCAGACATTACCCACGACCCAAATGCCGGCAAGCAAACCGACATCTTTGACGGTCAACAAGGATAATTATTACTCGCTGGATACCAGTTTCAAATATCAGTCTGCTACCTGGTTTAAGAAATTTCTGACATGCGAAGCAGAAGCGATGGCCGAGTTGCAAGGTAAATGGACACCAAGAGGCGATCCGACTGCCTTGCTGGTTGGAAACTATCTACACAGCTATTTTGAATCGAAGCAAGCTCATGAGTCTTTTATCAAAGGACACCCAGAGATGTTCTCAACTCGTGGATCATCAAAAGGACAACTGAAAGCCCCGTATAAACAAGCTGATGCGATGATTGCCACGCTTGAAGCTGATGAGAATGTTCAACGACTTTATCAGGGCGAAAAAGAAGAGATCCTGACCGGTGATCTGTTTGGTGTCGAGTGGATGGGCAAGCTGGACTGCTTCGACTCAACAAAGTCATTCTTTTTGGATCTAAAGACCACACAGTCGCTTCACAAGAAGTATTGGAAACCAGGAGAACGTCAGCCAACCAGCTTCATTGATGCCTACAACTATCAGCTTCAGATGGCGGTTTATCAGGAGCTGATTTACCAAAATTACGGAACGCGACCACGAGCCTTCATCATTGCCGTGACTAAGGAAGACGTGCCCGACCATGCCGTCATCGAAGTGCCACAGTACCGTATGGACGAGGCGCTGGAAGAGATCCAAAACAGCACCGAACACGTTGAGGCGGTTAAATCCGGTCAGGTGCGGCCACATCGATGTGAGGCCTGTGATTACTGCAAGGCAACTAAACGAGTCGCCACAATTATCAGCATGGATGAGCTAGTCGAGTAGGAGGTGACTCACCGCATGGATTTATTCAAGCTAATTCGAGAGTTCTACATTCAGCAAAGCGTTAATCCGCTAAGCACAGGACAGATAGCATTATGGCATGGGCTGGTTTACCAATGTAACCAGCTAGGCTGGCCAAGCGAATTCAATATGCCGAATCGAACACTCGAAACGTTGACTGGTTTAAGCCGTCAGGGCATCGTCAAAGCCCGCAACGCGCTAAAGCAGTCAGGGCTGATAGATTTTCAAACTAACGGTGTTAAGGCAACGACCTACTCAGTCATCGATATTTCACGAAAACTTAGTACGTCAGATAGTAGGCAACCTAGTAGTCAAGCTAATAACAGTGTGTCAAATAGTAGGCAACACAGTAGGCAACCTAGTAGGCAACACAGTTTACAAGGTAGTTTACAACCTAGTAGGCAACACAGTAGCACATACACTAAACAAGACGAGACTAAACTAGACAAAACTAAACGACAACAGACTACTGCTCCAGTAAAGGCAGCAGAGAGGCCTGCTGAAGAGCCGTCATCGTCGTCATCATCAATTCTTGATATTTGCAATTTCTGGGAAGGAAACGGGTTTGGACAACTGTCACCGTTCACCAGAGAAAGCCTTGTTGATTGGGTTGCTGACATGCGAAAAGCAGGATCACCTGAACCTGAGAAGCTAGTTCTAAATGCGCTGCGGACTGCGGTTGAAAGCAATGTCAGAAACTACAAGTACGTCAACGGCATCTTGAAAAACTGGGAAAGCAAGCGTCTTCTCACGGTTGCTGCTGTCGAAGCAAACGATAGTGAACGCAAAACGAATCAGCCTCAGCGCCGTTACGGCAAGTCAGTTAGGACTGAGAAATTGCCTGATTGGGCTAAACCAGGTTACAAACCAGAACACAAAAAAGTGTCTGCAGAAGACAGAGCCGAATTGGCTGAGCAATTGCAAAAGCTACGAGCGTTGGACGAAAAGAATTAGGAGGGAAGCATATTGCTAAACAGTGTCTCACTAACAGGCCGGCTGACAAGAGATGTTGACTTGCGTTACACGCAAAGTGGCACGGCGGCAGGATCATTCACGCTGGCCGTTGACCGCAAATTCAAGAGCAAAAACGGAGAACGGGAAACTGATTTCGTAAATTGCCAGATCTGGCGCAAGTCGGCTGAGAACTTTGCAAATTTCACTCATAAGGGTGCACTTGTTGGCATCGAAGGCCGTATTCAAACGCGTACGTACGATAACGCGCAAGGACAGAAAGTGTTCGTGACCGAGGTAATCGTTGATAATTTTGCTTTGCTTGAGTCACGACAGGCGTCTCAGAACAGCCCTAAATCACAGCAAACAGCCAATGCATCAGCAACAGCGACCACAAACGCGAGTCAAACGACTCCAAATGCTTCGCGAGCGAATATCACGGATCCGTTTGCTAATAATGGCCAGCCGCTCGATATTTCTGATGATGATTTGCCGTTTTAAGCAGGAGGAAAAAGAATGACACAAGTAACAGTACGTTTATACAAGCAAGGTGACAAAGTGTGGCGCGACTTCAAAGCTGAATTGATTACGCGCTACGAAAATGCAGCAATGCTAGGCATTTCTGAAAGCGAAGCATTCTCAAAAATAGAAAAACAAGAGTTCAACAACCGGATCATTGTGTCAAAGGAATCAATTGTCGAGAAACGGGCAGTTGCCGGTGTTGATGACAGCGATACTTTGAAGACTTCAGTCAACAATGGCCTTGAAAAGATTTCAAAGAAGCGAAAAGAAGCCCGTGCAAAATACGCACGTGGGATTGCAGAAGCGGCCTCACAATGCGACACACTAACAGAGGTTGCAAAACGGATTGGGAAGTCAACAACGTTCGTGAGACGAGTGGCAAGCGAGTTTGATATCAAGTTGCCCCGCCGCAACAACGGCCATGAAGAGATTGCGAGTCGTTAGCCATGGTTATCCGCAAGAGACGTAGAGGCAAATACAACGCACAGCCAGTTGTGATTGATGGTATTCGATTTGCAAGCAAAGCAGAAGGCGCCTACTACATGCTGATACGCAACAAGCCACAGAAGATCACTATGCAAGAGCAGTTTGAGATTCTATCTGCCTTTAAGATCAATGGCAAACGATACTCGGCAAGAAAATACAAGCCTGATTTCTGCTTCTATGACGGTGACGAATTGACAAAAGTTGTTGACGTTAAAGGCGGAAACGCGACTTTGACCACCGATGCCAGACTGCGAATGCTGCTGTTCATGATCCGCTATAAGATACCGATCACGATTGCTAGATATGACTATCACACAGGGCTATTCACGGAAGAACAACTTTGAAGAAAAAGGAGAAAAAATATGCTTAATAAAGGGATTTTCTCCAGTGACAAGGATGACTGGGAAACACCACAGAAGCTATTCGAGAAACTTAATGACAGATACCACTTCGTAATTGATTTAGCAGCGACCTCAAAAAATGCAAAGTGCAAAAACTATTACACAGTCGAAGACGATGCTTTGAGCAAAGACTGGTCGAAGGTGAATGGCCCAAAATGGCTAAATCCGCCCTATGGACGACAGCTAGGCCTGTGGGTGAAGAAAGCTTATATCTCCTCAATCAAATGCAAAGACCCCATAGTCTTGCTCATACCGGCGAGAACAGATACTAGCTATTGGCATGAATACATTTTCTATAAAGCACATATTGATTTCTTACGTGGGAGATTGAAATTCGAACACAACGGGAGCGCCGGAGATTCAGCACCATTTCCAAGTGCAATTGTGACATACAACTTTGATACGCCATGGTTATAACAAACTAAGGAGAAAAAATCATGAATAAAAAATTGACATTAACAGTAACTGTTTTAGCAGGGCTTACGTTTGGAGCTGGTGCAACTACCATTGCTGACAATGTTTGGCAAGGTCACCAGAACATCGTGGAGACCAAAAACAATATCGAGAAGCTGACGGCTAAGATTCACGCTTCAAAATCTAGCTTGTCAGATTTGCAACATCAGTTGTCTGACGCGCAGGCACAGTATGCGGCCCTAAAACAGCAATATGGAAACGACATGGCAAACAAAGATGCCCAGATTCAGCAAAAGATCATTGAAGGCCAGCAAGCAGTTGCCCAGAAACAGGCTGAGGTCGATGCTAAGCAACAGACAATCAACGACCTTACATCACAGTTAGAAGCCGCCAAACAGGCAAACAATGAATTATCACAGGCAATCAAAGACGCGCAGAGCATCAAGGACTATTCAGATCAGGCTGTGAAGTCAGTCAGCGCGAAATGAGAGGCACACAAATGTACGTAGTAGCAGGATTAAACACAGAAACCGAGTATTATCGAGCCAAGTATCAATCTCAGTGTATCCGATGGATAAACGAGAACATGGCCAAGCACACGGAATCGCACAACACCCGTGGTGATGACATTAAAGTCAATATTCCGGAACCACTGATTATCAAGAAAGTAGAGGACGAAAAATGAGCGAAGAAAAAAAT